>CALZPA010000134.1 GCA_945827525.1 uncultured Lentisphaeria bacterium
GCAAACCCGCCGAGCGAAGCGAGGCGCTGTCCCGACGGCGCCCTCGCCGTCGGGCAAAAAGCGACGAGAGTGACGAGAGTGACGAGAGCAAACCCGCCGAGCGAAGCGAGGCGAGAAAAAGCGACGAGAGTGACGAGAGTGACGAGAGTGACGAAAAGAAAAGCAAAAAAACGCCGAGCGAAGCGAGGCGGAAAAAAGCGATGAGAGAGGGAAGGTCAGGAGCTGGCGAGGATGCGTTCGGCGAGTCGGATACCGTCGATGGCGGCGGAGACGATGCCTCCGGCCATGCCGCCGCCTTCGCCGGCGACATAGAGTCCGGGCATGGAGGTGGCGAGGGTATTGGGGTTACGGAGGAAGCGGACGGGGCTGGAGACGCGGGTTTCCATGCCGATGAGCGTGCCTTCGGCGATGAAGCCGGGGGCTTTGCGGTCGAATTCGCGCAGGGCGCGTCGAATGGCGCTACGGATGGGTTCGGGGACGAGGGTGTCGAGGCGTTCGGAGACGAGTCCGAGGCGATAGCTGGAGGAGTGGGATGGGAGGGGTGCCTGGCAGCCCTTGAGGAAGGCGGCGGCAGGCTGCGCGGGGGCGGAGTAGTCGGCGCCGCCGAGGGCGAAGAGGCGTTCCTCGAGGCGATGGAGGAAGTCGAACGCCTGGCGCGGGGACTGGAAGGTGTGTTCGGGGAGGGTGGAGATGATGGCGGAGTTGGCGAAGTGTCCGGAGCGGGCGGCGTTAGACATGCCGTTGGTGCAGAGGGTGCCGGTCTCGCAGGTGGCGGGGATGATTTCGCCGCCGGGGCACATGCAGAATGTGGTGGCTCCCTGGCCGCGGTCGTCGCCGTGGATGGAGAACAGGTATTCGGCGGCGCCCAGCGCGGGGCATGGATGTTCGACGCCAAATTGGGTGCGGTTGATGAAGGCCTGGCTATGCTCGATGCGGCAGCCGAGCTGGAAGCCCTTGAGGGCGGTGTCGACTCGGGTGGCCATCTGCTCGATGAGGTCGCGCGCGCTGTGGCCGCAGGCGACGAGGGCGGCTGGTCCCGTCAGCAGTGAGCCGTCCGCGAGACGCAGGCCGCGGAAGCGGTCGTCGCCCTCGACGGCGGTGACGCGGGTGTCCCAGAGGAATGTGCCGCCCAGGTCGCAGATGCGTTGGCGGATGGCGGCGATGACGGCGGGCAGACGGTCGGAGCCGATATGCGGATGCGCATAGTACAGGATTTCTGGCTGGGCGCCGGCGTCGACGAAGGTCTGGAGGACGAGGCGTCCACGCGGGTCGCGGACACGGGTGAACAGCTTGCCGTCGGACCAGGTGCCGGCGCCGCCCTCCCCGAACAGCAGGTTGCTTTCGGGGTTGAGATGGCGTGAGGCGAAGAACTGGTCGATGTCGTGTCGGCGGCGGTCGACGTCCCGTCCGCGCTCGACGATGATGGGCTGTGCGCCGGCCATGGCGAGGATGAGAGCACCGAAGAGTCCGGCGGGGCCGGTGCCGACGACGAGCGGCTGGCGGACACCGGAGCGGTTCTCGGGGATGGGGAGCTGCGGCTCGTCGGGTGGCGGCTCCAGTTTGCCGTGGGGCGTGACGCACTCGCGCAGCTCGGCGGTGATGGCGTAGAGGACCTTGACCTTGGGCTTCTGGCGCGCGTCCAGGCTGCGGCGGGTGATGGTGATGGCGCGAATGTCGCCGGTGCGGACGCCGCAGGCGCGGGCGACGAGCGGGCGCAGCAGCTCGTCGTCGTCGGTGGGGACGAGGCGTGCGTCGACCTCGATATGGACTCCAGTCTTCATGTGTGGCGTATGATATTTGGGAAAGCGTTAGAAACGTGCCTGCGCACCGCAGCCAGGCGAAGGGCGCTGGTTTCGGTGGCGTCTCGCTGCTGGGCGGGAAACCGCTGTCGTCTTGGTCTGTCACCGACCTTTTCGAACGCTCATGCTCCTTGTGGACAGAATGTTCTGCTTCCTCCGCGAACAGGCACATCCTTTGTGTCTATGGTGGACAGAATCAGCGCAGGCGGCGGTCGTAGTTGAAGAGCGAGGCCTTGGCGTCGGGGGTGTGCCGTCCGGGGAGTGCGGGTGCGCCGATGGCGTCGAGCACGAGCATGGCGACCTTGACGTCGGGGTTTCGGAGTTGTCGCCAGTCGAGGGGGACGGCGGAGCGGAGGGCGGTGACGGCGCCCTCGCGTCTGGGTTCCAGGACGGTGTGGCGCGCGTCCTCGAGGCGGGCGTCGTCCTCGGGGGCGAAGCCCTCGGGAAGCTGGGCGCGGGTGACCATGAGGCGGAGATGGGAGAACACGGTGAGGGACAGCGGGACGGTCGCGGCCGCGCAGAGCTCCTGTAGCTGTTCCTGGTCGATTTCGGGGGAGACCGTCACCCGCGTGCAGCCGAGTCGTGCGAGATGGGTGGCGGCGACGGCGTTCAGGACGCCGAAGCCGGGGCCGGCCCACAGCGGGACATCGTGGTTGTGCGCGAGCTGCCAGGTGTCCCAGGAATTCACCTCGAAGGCGGGAACGGTGTCGGCCAGCAGGTCGAGGAGGCGCGTCAGCGCCGGCAACTGCGCCTCGTACACGACGTCCGGGAGGGCGACGGCGGCGAGCCGTTCGGAGAGGGAGAGGGCGAGTCGCGCCAGCGTCTCGGCCTCGTCGGGCGTCTGCGGGGCGAGGTCGAGGATGAGGTCGCAGTGGTCGAGGCCGGCGTCGGCGAGGTCGCGTGCGGTCAGGTTTCTGGCCTGCGTGGCATCCAGGCGCAGATGGGTCGGCCTGGAGCCGAGCGTCAGGCGGTTGTCGGGACAGGGCGTCTGACGCGGGCGGAGCAGGTCGGCGACGGGGGTTGGCAGTCCGCCCTCGGTTCGGACGATGCCATCGGTGGTTTTGGCGCATTGTCGGCAGAAGCGTCCGGCGAAGTCGGCGAGGTGTTTGCGGAAGTTTCGTGGGACGAGCTGTTCGGCGAGTTCGGGAGGCTGGAAGTCGATGACGGGCGGCTGCTGTCCGTGTGGGAGCGCGTCGGCGAGTGCGTTGGCGGCCTCTTGCCAGGGGAGTGCGCGTGATGGGTTGGCGATGCGCTGTTTGGGTAGGCGGAGGGTGTCCTGTGCGGTGCCGAGGGTGAGGGTGACGAGTGTGGCGTCGCGTTCATCGGTGGTGATGGAGGCGCGGAGGGTGGGCTTGGCGGGTTCGTCGGGGGCGTCGTCGTCCTTGGGGATGGCGTTGGCGGCGGGTCGTGCGGAGCTGCCGGTGAGGTGGTCGCGGTGTCCCTGGAAGAAGCCGTCGGACTGCTGTCGTCCGGAGTAGTCGCCGAGTCTGGCGACGCGGGCTTCGAGTCCGTCGGGGGAGTTTTTGTCGAGGGCCTGTCGGTAGAGGGAGACGGCCTCTCGGACCCAGGCGGGGGACTTGAGTCGGCCCTCGATTTTGAGGGAGGCGATGCCGAGGTCGCGGAGTTCCAGGATGTCGTGGAGGAGCGACATGTCGTGCATGGAGAGTGGGTTGGCTGCGGTTCCCTGGCGGTTGCGCCAGCAGACGCGGCAGGGGGAGGTGCAGGCGCCGCGGTTGCCGGAGCGGCCGCCGCCCCACGATGACAGCAGGCAATGTCCGGAGCAGGAGAAGCAGTGGGCGCCCTGGACGAACGCCTCGATTTCGATGCCGCCGCAGGCCGTGCAGGCCGCGAGTTCGTCGCGGGAGAGTTCGCGGGCGACGACGACGCGGGTCAGTCCCAGTTCCCGTGCGGCCTTCACGCCGGCAGAGGAGGAGACGCCGGCCTGGGTGCTGAAGTGGAAGTCCAGGCGCGGGAAGTGGGGCGCGGCGGCGAGGAGGGCGGGGTCGGTGACCAGCACGGCGTCCACATGGGCGTCGGAGGCGCACTGGAGTGTGCGGAACGCCAGTCCGAGTTCGCGCTGGACGAGCTGGATGTTGAGCGTCAGGTAGGCTTTGGCGCCGGCCTGGTGGATGCGCTCGACGGTCTGTGGGAGCTGGTCGGGCTCGAAGTTGGCGGCGCCTCGGCGGGCGTTGAGTCGGCGGAGTCCGAAGTAGACGGCGTCGGCGCCGGCGTCGAGTGCGGCCTCGAGGGCGTCGGGGGAGCCGGCGGGGGCGAGGATTTCGGGGGAGTCGTGGAGGGGCATGGGTAGGCGGTCGGTCAGAGGGGCAGGGAGGCGGGATGGTAGAGCTCGTCGGTCACGACGGGCATGGCCCCATGGTCTTCGACGAGCGGGAAGAAGGTGCGGTCGCGCGTCTCGTCGCAGAAGCGGGTGAAGGTGAGGTCGCGGACGGGGTGGGTCTGGTTGTCGATGACGCAGGAGAGGCGGATGGTGCCGTCGGCGGCGAGGAGCCGTGGCGGCTGGCAGTTGCGGATGGCGACGAGGTCGGTCTGGTGTTGTGGGAGTCCGTTGCGGGTTGAGCTGAGGGCGTAGACGAGTGGGCCACGGCGGAGGGCGACGCGTCCGAGCTGGGCCATGGTTCCGGCGATGAGCTGGATGGGCATGGCCAGTCGCAGGATGAGGCGGGTGGCGCCGGCGGGGAGGTCGACGTCATGCCAGGAGCCGGCGTTGGCCTGCAGTGTCTCGTCGGCGACCGTCAGCTCGGCGACGGGGCACCACTGGGGGATGCGGAGGTGGAGGGTCAGGGGCTGCGGCGTCTCGACGGTGAGTTCGACGGTGCCGTCCTCGGGGTAGCGCGTGCGCTGCGTGACGTGCAGCTCGCCGTCGCGCAGCTCGGACTCGTGGTAGAGGTTGACGGCGAGGCCGTCGGGGGTGCGGAAGTAGATGGCGTCCGGAAGCTCGAACATGATGCGGCGGAAGTTGTTGGGGCAGCAGTAGGTGTCGTGTTCGTACCAGACGCCGGGCTCGTTGAAGGGGGTGAAGTAGCGCTGTTTGGCGCCGTCTTCGGACTGGGAGCCGAACAGCGCGTTGTACATGATGCGCTCGTAGAGGTCGCCCAGTTGCGGCAGCGCGTCGAATTCGAGCATTTTGGCGGTGCAGCGGAGCAGATAGGCGGAGACGCAGGTTTCGCCCCAGCGTCCGAGTCCCGTCTGGGTGCGGTCCCAGATTTCGCCCCAGTGGAAGCCTCCGGAGCAGGTTCCGGAGACGGAGGAGAAGTCGCTGAGGACGCGCCGGAAGAGTCCGTGTGCCTCGTCGGGCGCGGGTCGTTCGGCGAGCTGGGCGTGCTGGAGCTGTGCGAGGATGCGGGCGACGTAGGTGTAGACGTGCTGGATGCCGTTGACGGTGAGCTTGCGGTCGTAGTCGTCGAGTGGCGCGTCGATGCAGAGCGCGGTGCGGCAGTAGTCGAGGAAGCGCGGTTCGCCGGACTCCTGGGCGAGCATGAGCATGGCGGTCTCGAGGCCGAGCTGGAGGGGCGACTGGCGGGCGATGAGGAAGTCGCCCAGGCGGATGGCGGCGGCCAGGGAGGACGTGGCACCGAAGTGTCGGTGGTCGAGGACGAGGGCCTGGATGAGGTACGCCTGCTCGTGGTTGTCCCAGAAGCCGATTTTGCCGTCGAAGATGGTGATGGCGCCGTCGGGCGTCTGGGTGTCGATGAGTTCGGCGAGCCGATGGGACTTGAAGGCGCGGAGCTCGTCGCCGCCGATGCCGTGTGCGGCGGCCTTGACGATGGCGTCGAGGAACATGCCGTAGCCGGCGAAGCCGCCGGGGACTTCGGGTTCGGCCTTGCGCTCGCGGAAATGCCGGACGAAGATGCGCTCGATGTCGATGCCGTGCAGCATCTTGTTGGCGGTGAGCTCCATGCGGTGCCGCAGTTCGCCGCCGATGGTGACCTGGGAGGGGTGGAAGGGCGTGAGGGTCAGTGTCGTCATGGTAAGGTCAGGAGGATGGGGCTTACTTGAGGACGGCGATGTAGGGGAGGTTGCGGTAGAGCTCGTGGGAGTCGAGGCCGTACCCGACGAGGTACCCGTCGGGGGCGCTGAAGCCCGTCCAGTCCGCCTGGGGAAGGCCCTCTGGCGGGCGGGCGATGGCCTTGCTCACGATGACGGCGGTGCGCACGTCGAGGACGTCATGCCGCTGTCGGAGGAAGTCGCTGACGCGCTGGAGGGTGACGCCGGAGTCGAGGACCTCGTCGACGAGGAGGATGCGCCGTCCTGTGGGGTCGAGCTTGAGCTGTGAGCGGAATTCGAACTGGTCGCCTCGGCGGTCGGCGTGGTAGGAGGCGACGGAGAGGGTGTCGACGTAGAGGGGGAGCTGGATGTGGCGCAGGAGGTCGGCGGCGAAGAACATGGCGCCGTTGGTGAGGGCGACGACGGTGAGGGGGCTGTCGCGGTAGAAGTCGGTGATTTCGGCGCCGAGTTCGGCGACGCGTCGGGCGATGTCGTCGGCGGAGAAGAGGGGTTGTGGTGTGGGTTCGGTGGTCATCATGGACGCTTGTGTTCGCAGGGGACGTTGGTCTGGCAGAGTCCGCAGCCGAGGGAGAGGTCCATCCAGCCGTAGGTCTCGGCGCGGTTGGGGGCGATGTGGTCGACGGCCCAGCGGAGGCAGCGGGTCTTGTCGCGTTCGGCAAGGGAGGCGCCGATGGAGCCGGCGGGGCAGCGTCGGGCGCAGGCGCCGCAGCGTGTGCACCAGGCGAGGATGTCGTCGCCGTAGGGTCGTGTGTCGGCGGGCAGGGGGAGGTCGACGACGACGGAGGCGAGGCGATGGGCGATGCCATGCTCGGTGATGAGGCCGCCGGAGAGTCCGAAGGTGCCGAGGCCGGCGATGAACGCCACATGGCGCTCCGACCAGCAGGAGCGGAGGTTGCGGATGGCGGCGTGGTAGTCGTCGTGGAGGAAAGGTGCGACGGCGGCGACGCCGTGTTCGGCAAGCCAGCGGCAGAGGCTGGTGCGGAGGTTCTGCGAGGCGATGTCGCCGAACGAGCGGACGCGCGCCCAGTGGAGGGAGGGGCGCTCCGTCTCGCGGCGGTTCGTCTCGCGGGCCTCCTGCGAGTTGGGCAGGCACCAGCTGATGACGGCGCGCGCCGTCTTGCCGGGATGGACGCGCTCCAGGATTTCCTGGGGCGTCCAGTGGGTCGGGTCGATGATGCGCTTGAGGTCGGCGAACCAGGGGTCGTCGGCGCTGGCGACGCGGATGGAGGGCGGCTCGAAGAAGGCGTTGGCGCCCGTCGCGAAGTACAGATGCCGGATCTCCTCCTCAATGAGTTCCCGGTTCAGCATGGCACAGAGGACTCCTCTTTCAGGGTGGTGTGGTTGCGTGTGGCGGAGCCCCGTCGGGCTCGGCACATCAATATAGCCCGGCATCGTCAGCTTGAAAACCAGCCGGCAGGCCATTTTTCCTCAGACAAACTCAGACAAACGCGTGACAAACACGCAAGTCACATTTATATTACACGCAACGACTAGCAAGAGTGGTTCTGCCACCGCCGTGCGCATGACGGTTTCTCTCCGTATGCGCCTTTTTTTGTCACCAACGAGTACCATCGAATAACATTCAGGAAAGGCGACTCAACCATGCCAGTGAACAACGAAGTCGGAGCCAAGATCAGGGGTCTGCGCGAAATGCGCCAAGTCAGCATTGAGGAGCTTGCGGAGCGCAGCCACCTGTCCGTCGAGCAGATCAGCCGCATCGAGAACGGCGAGGCCGCCGCCTCGCTCACGCCGCTGCTCGCCATCGCGCGCGGACTCGGCGTCCGCCTCGGAACCTTCCTGGACGACGCGGAGCTCTCCGGCCCCGTCGTCTCCCGCAACGGCGCACAGGAGAAGGCGCCCGTGCGCTTCGCCGGCGGCGCCGGACAGGGGCTCGACTTCCACGCGCTGGCCACCAACAAGAGCGACCGCAGCATGGAGCCCTTCGTCATCGACGTCCATGCGCCGTCCGCCAACGGCTACGAGCTGTCCAGCCACGAGGGCGAGGAGTTCATCTATGTGCTGTCCGGCGAACTCGAGGTCGTCCACGGCAAGGAGACGTTCCGCATCGCCCAGGGCGACAGCATCTACTACGACTCCATCGTGCCGCACCACGTCCACAGCGTTCCCAACGTCGAGACGCGCATCCTCGCCGTCATCTACGCGCCGCACTGACAAGACCTGAGGTGATGGCACCATGAGACACTACGACAAGCTCTTCACCGAGCAGACCATCGGCGAATTCTTCACGGGTCTGGTCAAGACGCAACCTGACCATCCCTTCATCATGTACCCTGACCGGGGGCTCTGCTGGAGCTACCTGGACTTCGACCGCCGCACCGACGAGATGGCGAAGGGCCTGCTGGCCATCGGCGTCCGCCGCGGCGACCATGTGGGCGTCTGGGCGCGCAACGTCCCCGAATGGCTCACGCTCATGTTCGCGACCGCCAAGATCGGCGCCGTCCTGGTCACCATCAACACCAACTACAAGGCCCACGAGCTCGAGTACCTCGTCCGGCAGTCCGACATGCACACGCTGTGCATCGTCGACGGCCTGCGCGACGTCAGCTACATCGACGTCCTCTACGAGCTTGTCCCCGAACTGCGGACGATGGTCCGCGGGCATCTGGTCAGCGCGCGCTTCCCGCGCCTGCGCAACGTCGTCTACCTGGGGCAGGAGAAGCAGCGCGGCATGTACACGAGCATGGAGCTGTTCCAGCTCGGCGCCAGCATCGACGACGAGGTCCTCGACCAGGCCGAGCAGGGCATCAGCAACCGCGACGTCGTCAATATGCAGTACACGTCCGGCACGACTGGCTTCCCCAAGGGCGTCATGCTCACCCACCGCAACATCCTCAACAACGGCTACTACATCGGCGAGCGCCAGAAGTTCACGAACGCGGACCGCGTGTGCCTGCCGGTGCCGCTGTTCCACTGCTTCGGCTGTGTGCTGGGCATCATGGCCATCCTCAGCCACGGCGCCACCGCCGTCATGGTCGAGAACTTCGACCCGCTCATCGTGCTGGCCTCCATCCAGCACGCGAAGGCGACCGCCGTCTACGGCGTGCCCACCATGTACATCGCCGAGCTGAACCACCCCATGTTCAGCATGTTCGACCTCTCCAGCCTCCGCACCGGCATCATCTCCGGCGCCGTCTGCCCCGTCGATGTCGTCAAGGCCTGCATCGAAAAGATGGGCATGCGCGAAATCACCATCCCCTACGGACTCACCGAGGCCGCGCCCGTCTTCACCATGTCCGACGCCGACGAACCCTCCCTCCAGCGCCGCGCCGAAACCGTCGGACAGGGACAGCCCTTCATCGAAATCAAGGTCATCGACCCCGAAACCGGCGCCATCGTCCCCCCAAACACCCCCGGCGAACTCTGCTGCCGCGGCTACAACGTCATGAAGGGCTACTACAACATGCCCGAGGAGACCGCCAAGGCCATCGACAAGGACGGCTGGCTCCACAGCGGAGACCTCGGCACCGTCGACGAGGACGGCTACTACCGCATCACCGGACGGCTCAAGGACATGATCATCCGTGGCGGCGAGAACATCTATCCCCGCGAAATCGAGGAGTTCCTCCGCACCAACAAGGACATCCAGGACGTCGAGGTCGTCGGCATCCCCGACAAGAAGTACGGCGAGGTCGTCGGCGCCTTCGTCATCCCCATGCCCGGCAAGACCTTCACCGAGGACGACCTCCGCGACTACTGCCGCAACAAGATCGCCTTCTACAAGACGCCCAAGCATTTCTTCATCGTCCAGGAGTTCCCCCAGACCGCCAGCGGCAAGATCCAGAAGTTCAAGCTCCGCGAAATGGCCAAGCAGCTCCTCGGCATCGACGGCGAAATCTTCAACAAGACCGCCAAGGGCTGACCTCACGCGACTTGAAATCCGCCGAACACGGCTTACATTAACCTTCATTCACGACATCCAGCCAAAAGCGTTCCCTTAGCTCATTTGGATAGAGCGTCTGCCTCCGGAGCAGAAGGTGGTGGGTTCGAGCCCCGCAGGGAACGCCATTCTAACCGCCTAACACATAACGTGTTAGGCGGTTTTCTTGTGTCGTGGGCGCCGGGCGGTCTTCGCCCGCCGTCGGGGTCGCCGCCGGGACAGGCCTCGCCCAGCCGGCAGATTTTGATCCACAAAAGACACAAAAGACGCAAAAAACACCACGCTTCGCT
>CALZPA010000135.1 GCA_945827525.1 uncultured Lentisphaeria bacterium
CGACTCAATCGACTCAATCGACTCAATCGACTCAATCGACTCAATCGACTCAATTTTTTCAGTTTAGTCATTTGCCATCTGAATTTTAGGAATCTTTATGATAATTTAACTTCAAACTTGCAAATCACTTCTATCCGTGCTATACTAAATTCTGGGGGGCTCCCCCATTAAAGCAAGGTACGTGCGCGCGAGGCGCCCCAAGATTTGCATTATTTTTCATTTCTCATAATTATCAATATTTTTTAAATAATCACTCATAAAAAACATCTTTTTCTTCAGTATCCCCACACATTCCCCCAGGAGACCGACATCATGACCACGACACGCACCTGGTCTGGCCGCTGGATCTGCGGCAGGCCCGTCTACCAGCCCCAGCAGCAGCCCGCCCCCTATCTTCGCCAGACGTTCACGCTGGACAAGGCGCCGTCCAGCGCCATCGCCTATGTCTGCACAGGCGGCTGGCACGAGCTCTACGTCAACGGCCTGAAGGTCGACGACCGGGTGCTGGCGCCGACCATCTCGCAGTTTGACCGCCATCTGGGCTACATCGCCTACGACATCGCCTGGCTGCTGCGTCCGGGCCGGAACGCCATCGTCGCGCACCTGGGCAACGGCCTCTACAACTGCCAGACGTCCGAGGTCTGGAACTTCGTGAACGCCTATTGGCGCGACTCCCCGAAGCTGCTCTGCGACATCGTCGTGGACGGTGCCCTGGTCGCGAAGTCGGACGCCACCTGGAAGGCGGCGCCGTCGCCGGTCATCTTCGACGCCATGCGCAACGGCGAGACCTACGACTGCAGCCTCGAGGTCGCGGGCTTCGCCGACGCCGACCTCGACGACTCGGGCTGGCGCGGCGTCGAGCTGTGCAACCCGCCGGGAGGCATCCCCATCCTGGAGGAGCAGGAGCCGACGCGCATCTGCCACCGCTACCGCCCCGCCGCCATCACCCGGCACTCCGACCAGAGCTGGCTCATCGACTTCGGCACCAACCTCACCGGCTGGACGGAAATCACCCTCCGCAACGACGGCTCCTCCCATGAGCCCGTCTCCGTCCGCCTCGTCCACACCGAGCACATCACCGAGGACGGCCAGCCCGACGCCCGCAACATCAACTCCTTCATCAAGTCCGGCGACTGCCAGACCGACACCGTCATCCTGCGTCCCGAACCCGGCGTCACCGTCTTCCACCCGCACTTCACCTACCACGGATACCGCTACACCACCGTCACCGCCTCCCACCCGGGCGTCACCATCGAGCTCGCCGAGGGCTGCTTCATCCACAACGACTTCCCGCAAATCGGCACCTTCGACTCCTCGGACGAGACGCTCAACCGCCTCCAGCAGCTCACCATGCAGAGCTACCTGTGCAACTTCACTGGAATCCCCACCGACTGCCCGCACCGCGAGAAGAACGGATGGACCGGAGACGCGCAGCTCGCCGCCGAGACCGGACTCTGGAACTACGACGGCACCCGCGCCTACAACGCCTTCATGCAGACCTTCGCCGACACCCAGCGCCCCTCCGGCCAGTTCCCCGGCATCGCGCCCTCCGCAGGCTGGGGCTACAACTGGGGCTCCGGACCCGCCTGGGACTCCATCATCTTCGAACTGGCCTGGCAGCTCCGCCGCTTCCGCAACGACAGCACCATCATCACCCAATTCTACCAGAACATGAAGGACTACCTCGCCTACTGCGAGTCCATGGCCAACGATGACCTCGTCTCCTTCGGACTCGGCGACTGGTGCGCCTTCGACCAAAGCCACGCCCCAACCACCCGCCTAACCTCCTCCGCCTACGTCTACTGCGACGCCCTCCGCTTCGCCGAATTCGCCGCCCTCACCGGCCACGACGAGGACGCCGCAGCCGCACGCGGCCTCGCACAGCGCATCCGCGCCGCCGTCCAGCGCGAATTCGACAACCACGACGGCTCCTGGGCCAACGACTCCGTCACCGCCCTCGCCTGCGTCCTCTACTACCGACTCTGCCAGCCCGAGCAGGAGACCGAACTCGCCGCCCGACTCGCCGACAAGGTCCGCGCCTTCGACCACAAGACCGACTTCGGCATCCTCGGCGCCAAGTGGACGCCGCGCGCCCTCGCCGAGCACGGCTACGGCACCGACGCCTTCCTCCTCGTCACCCAGCCCGAATACCCCGGCTGGGCCAACTGGATCCGCCAGGGAGCCACCACCCTCCAGGAACACTGGAACGGCAGCTCCTCGCAGAACCACATCATGTTCGGCGACATCTCCGCCTGGATGTACGAATTCCTCGGCGGCCTCTCCCCCGACTTCCACCACCCCGGCTTCGCCCGCGTCACCTTCAGCCCCTGCCTCGTCCCGCAGCTCAACCGCGTCGACGTCTCCTACCGCGCCCCCAACGGCACCCTCGCCGTCCACTGGGAACGCCAGGCTGACGGCTCCGTCGACATCGACCTCGACCTCCCCGAAGGCACCGTCGCCGACGTCCGCCTCCCCGGACTCGCCCCCGCCGACGTCACCGGAAAGCAGCACTTCCACGTCAAGCCCTGAACCAGAAGAAGGAAACGCCACATGAAACGCCTCCTCATGTCCGCCGCCCTGCTCCTCGGCGCCTGCCTCGCCGCCCAGAGCATCCCGACGCTCCCCGAGGGCGCCTACCCCGAATGGTCTTCCCAAAAGGCCTGGCAACGCCACTCCGCAACCCGATCCCAGGTCTGCCTCAACGGACTCTGGCAGTTCGCCTCCGAACAGGACTTCACCACCGTCACCACCAAGACGCTCTTCGCCGACGACCTCGACGGCGACCCCGCGAAATTCTGGAGCATCGCCCCCGAGGGCGCCACCAACGTCTCCGTCAAAGCCTCCTCCGACACCACCACCAAGACCAGCGGCAGCGCCTCCATGCGCTTCGACCTCGACGTCAAGCCCAGCACCAACTTCTACCACGTCGTCCGCTACCTCCACAACCTCCCCACACAAATCCCCCTCCGCGTCGAATTCGACGCCAAATTTGAACTCGAGCAAGGCACCTTCGGCATCGAGGCGCAGGACGGCGCCGGCTGGCAGCACTACACCGCACGGGGCGCCGCCTATGACTTCAACAAGCCCGGCTGGAAAACCTACTCCACCGAAATCACCCTGCCCAAAGCCACCAAGAGCGTCCGCTTCATCGTCACCCGCTCGCAGGGAACCGCCACCGGCATCCGGGGCTCCATGTGGATCGACAACTTCCGAGTCGTCCAGGCAACCCGCACCAACGCCATGCCGCCGCTCCCCGACGCCACCCGCCCCTGGGGACTCGCCAAAGTCCCAGGCTCCTGGCACGAGACCGCCTACCCCAACGCCGCCGACAAGGCCAGACGCTCCTCACTCAACTACGCCTGGCTCCGACGACCCGCCGACATCCCGGCCAACTGGCAGGGACGACGCATCTTCCTCGAAATCGACCGCGTCTCCACCAACGCCACCGTCTTCGTCAACGGCACCAAGGCCGGCAACGCCTCCTTCCTCGGGGCCAAGCTCGACATCACCCAGCTCGTCACCCCTGGCCAGCAGGCCGACATCCTCGTCTTCGTCGAAAGCCGCGGCTTCTGGGAAGTCGACCCGCTCGTCTTCCGCAAGCCCAACAAGCCCTGGCAGCAGGTCTCCAGCAAAAAGGGCATCACCGGCGACGTCTTCCTCTCCTCCGAACCCAACGCCAGCACCACCCTCGGACTCACACGCATCGCCACCACCACCCACGACATGAGACTCGCCCTCAACGCCGACGTCTCCGCACCCGACGGAACCAAGCTCGACTACACCATCACCGTCGCCCCCACCGACAACCCCGACCACAAGACCTCCTTCACCGGCACCGCCACCGCTAAGGACGGACGACTCCAACTCGCCGCACACTGGCCGCAGGCCAAACTCTGGGACCTCGGACAGCCCAACCTCTACCACCTCACTCTCGCCATCGCCCAGAACGGAAAGCTCCTCGACGAGACGCTCCCCATCCGCTTCGGCTTCCGTGACTTCCGCATCGACGGCAAGCACCTCCTCCTCAATGGCGTCAAGATCAACCTCCAGACCGCCACCATCTGGACCCGCGGCAACAACTGGGGAACCAAGGACGCCATCCGCCACTGGCTCCGCAAGGCCCAACGCGATCACTTCTCCTTCATCTACCTCGACAACCAGTACCGCCCCGACTACCTCGACGTCGAAAGGCACTTCCTCGACGTCTGCGACGAGCTCGGCATCCTCGCCGCCATCACCCCACTCTCCGTCGGCAGCATCGGCATCCGGAACGCCGACGACCCCGAACTCTGGAGCCGCTGGTGCACCTACGCCGCACACTGCGTCAACAAGGCCATCAACCACCCCTCCCTCGTCCTCTGGCGCATGAACATGAACCTCAACTGCTACAACCAGGACCAGAACCCGCTCGTCCTCGACGGCAGGCGTCCCTTCAAGGACGGCTCCTCCTCCCAGCTCAAGGAGACCATCGCCCTCCGCTCCAACGCCTTCGTCCGCAGCCTCGACCCCACACGACACACCTACAACCACGCCTGCGGCAAGATCGGCGAACTCTACACCCTCAACAACTACCTCGGCTGGCCCGAACTCCAGGACCTCCGCGAATGGCTCCGCGTCTGGCATGACCGCGGCGACAAGCCGCTCATGCTCGCCGAGCAGGCCACGCCCTATCCCGGCGACTTCCAGATGCGCGACCCGAACGTCTGGTGGTCCAACGAGCCCATCATGACCGAATACGGCGCCATCATCCTCGGAGACCTGGCCTACCAGCTCGAGGAAGACGACTACGTCGACTACATCCCCTCCGTCTGGAACCCCAAAACCAAGGCCTGGTCCCAGTCCTACGGCTACTTCTGCTCCAACTTCCCCCCCATCCTCGACACCGCCTCCGCCCGCTACTACGAGGCCATGCTCCCCGCCTGGAGAGCCTGGGGACTCAGCGCCGGCAACAACGCCTGGGAAAACACCTTCCGCCGCCCCTTCCGGCGAAAGCCCAACTCCCCCTACCGCCTCGGACACCCGCCCGTCCCCCTCAAGACCGACTGGGCAAACCTCCAGCAGCCCGGCGCCTCCGCCGACACGTGGTCCTACACCGACGGCGGCGGCGGCGAAATCCGCACCTACTTCGACCTCGACCTCCCCGATGACCGCGACTACTATGAGCCCACCCTCCGCGGCGAACTCTACCCGCGCCTCATCGCCCCGCTCTTCGCCTACATCGCCGGCCCCGCCCAGCGCTGGTACACCGTCGAGCACGCCTTCTATCCCGGCGAGGACATCGACAAGACCGTCATCATCCTCAACGACACCCGCACACGACAGGCCTTCACCCTCACCTGGACAGCCACCGACCAGAACGGCAACACCCTCGCGCAGGGACACGACCAGGCCACCATCGCCCCCGCCGAACAGGCACGGCTCCCCATCGCCTTCAAGGCGCCCACCATCACCGGCGACCGACTCGACGTCACCATCCGCGCCGATGTCCGCTGCAACGGCAAGCCCCTCGATGTCCGCCCCTTCGCCCTCCAGATCCACGCCGCGCCCTCACAGGCCATCTCCGTCCCGCAGGGCTGGTACGCCCTCGGCGGCGATGCCCCGCTCGGCCACGACGTCCGGGGCCTGACCGCCATCGCCCCCGACCGCGACCTGCCCGCCGACGCCAGCGTCGTCGTCCTCGCCGCCGGCTCCCTCGGACGCCTCGCCGGCTCGCCCGCGCTCGCCCAGCTCCGCCGCCGCGTCCGCGACGACGGCCTCCGCGTCCTCGTCATGCCCCAGACGCCCGAAGACCTCGAGCGCGTCTTCGGTCTCCGCGCCTTCACGCCCGGCAGCCGACTCCTCAACCTCCGCGTCGCCAGCCACCCCGTCCTCGACGGCATCCGCCCCGAGGACCTGCGCGACTGGCGCGGCGCCAGCCCGCTCGTCCCGCTCGCCGGCGAGCCCGAGGACCTCGACCAGAGCCAGCGCGCCGCCCGCGTCTGGCGCTGCTCGCAGGAGGGCATCGTCGCCTCAACCGTCATCGAGAAGCCGCACCGCACCGCGTTCCGCCCCCTCCTCGACACCGGCTTCGACCTCCGCTACGCCGCGCTCGCCGAATGCCCCGAGGGCAAGGGCGCCATCGTCCTCTGCCAGCTTGACCTCGTCGGACGCACCACCGCTGACCCGACCGCACGACGACTCCTCGCCAACCTCGTCCGACACCTCGGCAACAGCCAGGCCACCAGCCCCGCCGCCGTCCATCTGCTCGCGCGCGGCGCCGGCGACACCCCCGAACAGCTCCGCGAACGCCTCGAGCGCGGCGAGACGATCGTCGCCTGCGGCGTCGACGCCGCCATGGCCGCCAGGCTCGCCCAGGCGACCGGCAACGCCTTCACTGTCCAGACCGGCAGCCGCTGGAAGAACCTCCTCACCAACGACCTGCCCGCCGTCTTCGCCGGCGTCTCGCCCGCCGAGACCCACTGGCGCCGCAAGCTCGACGTCCCCGTCCTCACCGCCATCCCCAACGGCGGCTGGATGAACGCCTCCGGCGTCCTCGCCACCTTCCCCGCCCTCAACGGCCGCATCGTCTGGCTCCCCGCCGCCCCCGAGGACTTCGACCTCAAGACCCGACCCGACATGGTCTACTCCCGAGTCGTCACCGAACGACTCCTCGCCATCGTCCTGGCCAACCTCAACGCCCCCGCGACTGCCTACTCCTGGGCCGACGCCCTCACGAGGCAGCCCGCCGGCAACCAGGCCGACCACTACACCGACACCCGCATCGAACGCGACGACCCTTACGCCTACATGCGCTGGTGACACCCCCCTGACGGCGGCGCCGCCCCACCCACACACACCAGACGGTCGCCGCCGTCCCCCTCTCCCCACACACAACGCACATAGACACCACAGGCGTATCCCGCCCCCGCGCGGGATGCGCCTGTTTCCGTCTTCTACCAGCCACCCACAGCGAACTAACGAAAAACTAACACGCCGCTCACGCTCAACAGCCATCCGCCCCACCGCGCCACCACTTGACAACTCCTGACACCACGCTAGATTTCCCCACATTGGCCCCACCCAAGACAGGACAAGGAGACAACAGCGAATGACACCCTTCACCGGTTTGACGGAGCGTCAGGTTCTAGAGAGCAGACAGGCACACGGCAGCAACGCCCTCTCCGATCTTCCCCCGACGCCACTCTGGCGACGGCTCCTGCTCGGCCTCCGCGACCCGATGCTCCTCATCCTGCTCGTCGCCCTCCTCGTCCAGCTCGCCCTCTTCCTCTGCGGCCGCGCCGAATGGTACGAGCCCTTCGGCATCCTCGTCGCCATCCTCATCGCCAACGGCGTCGCCGCCGTCTTCGAGAGCCGACAGCAGGGCAAGGCCGCCGCCCTCCGACGGGCCGCCTCCGCAGCCGAGACCGCCAAGGTCATCCGCGACGGAACCCCCCAGGAACTCCAGGCCGACGCCATCGTCGTCGGCGACCTCGTCGTCCTCCAGGCCGGCGACCGCATCCCCGCCGACGGACTCCTCGTGGACGGCGCACTCAAGGTCGACCAGGCCGCCCTCAACGGCGAGTCCGACGAGGCGCCCAAAACCGCCGCCGACAGCCCCGATGAGCCCCTCGACAGACAGAACCTCCTCTGCCCGTCCTGCGTCTACCGCGGCACCGTCGTCACCAGCGGCGAAGGCCTCCTCCTCGTCCGGGTCGTCGGCGACCAAACCCTCCTCGGCCAGGCCGCCCTCGAGGCCCAGCGACAGCCGCGCCTGACGCCGCTCCAGCTCAAGCTCGCCCGACTCGCCCGCCAAATCTCCGTCTTCGGCTACTGCGGCGCCGCCGCCATCGCTCTCATCGTCCTCCTCGTCGCCGCCCTCTCCGGACAGCCGCCAACCGACTGGGCCGACTGGCTCCGGCTCGCCGTCGACGCCGTCACCGTCGCCGTCACCATCATCGTCTGCGCCGTACCAGAGGGTCTCCCCATGCTCAGCTCCATCCTCCAGGCTCTCCAGAGCCTCAAGATGGTCCGAGACCACGTCCTCGTCCGCAAACTCAACGGACTCGAGACCGCCGGCAGCCTCAGCATCCTCTTCAGCGACAAGACCGGCACCATCACCGAGGGACGACTCTCCGTTGTCGAGACCGCACTCGGCGACGCCACCGTCCTCCCCCCACTCGGACAGACCCAGCCCGCACTCCTCACACACCTCCTCGCAGGCATCGGACTCAACAACAGCGCCATCCCCACACCCAACGGCCCCATCGGCGGCAACAACACCGACCGAGCCCTCATGGCCTGCCTCGCCGACGCACACCTCGTCACCCAACTCGACTCCTCACGACTCATCCGACTCAACCCCTTCGACTCCACCCGAAAATGCTCC
The DNA here is from genome assembly GCA_945827525.1 of uncultured Lentisphaeria bacterium. Taxonomy (GTDB): domain Bacteria; phylum Verrucomicrobiota; class Lentisphaeria; order Oligosphaerales; family Oligosphaeraceae; genus CAAGGB01. The sequence continues at coordinate 8,366 of CALZPA010000135.1, forward strand.
AGCGCCGTCCTCCGCGACGGCGACGGCGACCGCACCCGCACCTACCTCAAGGGAGCCCCCGAACGGCTCCTCCCACGCTGCCAGACCTGCCTCGCCCCAGACGGAACCCCACGCCCCTGGACGCCACAGGACCGCAAACGCCTCAACGACTACCTCGACGCACAGGCCAGCCGCTCCATGAGACTCCTCGCCATCGCCACCGCCGACGGCGAATGCGAGGAGAGCGACGACAGCAACAGCCTCACCCTCGTCTGCATCCTCGCCATCCGAGACAACGTCCGCCCCGAGGTCCGACGCGCCGTCCAGGAAATCCGCCAGGCCGGCATCCAGGTCGTCATGGTCACCGGAGACCGCAAGGAGACCGCCTGCGCCATCGCCCAAGAGGCCGGACTCCTCGCCGATGACACCGACGTCGCCCTCACCTCCTTCGACCTCGCCGCCATGGACGACAACCAGCTCAAGGACATCCTCCCCCGACTCCGCGTCGTCGCCCGCGCCCTCCCACTCGACAAGAGCCGACTCGTCCGACTCGCGCAGGAACTCAATCTCGTCGTCGGCATGACCGGCGACGGCGTCAACGACGCACCCGCCCTCCGGCTCGCCGACGTCGGCTTCGCCATGGGTAGCGGAACCGAGGTCGCCAAGGAGGCCGGAGACATCACCATCCTCGACGACAACCTCGCCTCCATCGAAAAGGCCATCCTCTACGGACGAACCATGTTCCGCAGCATCCGCAAATTCCTCGTCTTCCAGCTCACCGTCAACGTCGCCGCCGTCCTCATCTGCGCCCTCGGCCCCCTCTGCGGCGTCCCCGTCGTCATGACCGTCATCCAGCTGCTCCTCATCAACCTCGCCATGGACACCCTCGCCGCCATCGCCTTCGGCAGCGAGCCCCCGCTCATGGAATACATGCGCCAACGCCCCATCCCACGCTCCGAGAACATCGTCACCCGCACCATGATGGTCGCCATCATCACCAGCGCCCTCGCCATCACCGCCCTCTGCCTCTCCCTGCTCCTCGTGCCCCCCGTCCAAGCCGCCTTCGGACTCGCCGACGGCACCACCGGCACAACAGCCGCACTGACGTCACCAGCCGCCGCAGCCGCGACCGCAACAGGGGCTGAAGCCACCTCCATAACCGCAACAGCGCACCCAGCCGCCGCAGCTTCAGCCGCTGCCACCGCCGTCTTCGCCACCTTCATGATGGCCATCACCTTCAACGGCCTCAACGCCCGCGCCACCCACCTCAACCCCTTCCGAGGACTCACCAAAAACCCGACCTTCCTCCTCGTCACGGGACTCCTCCTCGCCCTCCAGTTCCTCTTCGTCACCTTCGGCGGCGCCCCCCTCTCCGTCCAGCCCCTCGCCCCACTCACCTGGCTCAAATGCCTCCTCGCCGCCGCACTCGTCATCCCCCTCGACATCCTCCGCAAGCTCCTTACCCGACACTAGATTGTGTCGTCAATAGATATGTGCTATATTATGCAAACGTCAAAAAAGGAT
>CALZPA010000136.1 GCA_945827525.1 uncultured Lentisphaeria bacterium
AGTATATACCCTCTCTGCTCGGACTGTATAAGACGTATACCGAATACCGAAACGACGCCGACGATGACGATGATGCTTACATTAAGAAGCTGAACGAGGCCCTCGACACCATCCGCCGCGCTCTCGCAGATGTCGGGGTAGCCCCCGAATACTTCTAATCTCCATCCCAAAATGAGGTCCATCCCTGCCCCCACGGGGGGGAGCGGAGTGCCTCGCACGTTGGCGGCGGAGTCAGTTGATCAGATGTATGGAGGGAGGTGTTATGATGACCGTTTTTGGTCTCGACGGCTTGGCGTGGAATCTGTGCAAGCTGACGTGGGTCGCCTTTTGTGTGGGTGCGCTGTCCGGACTGCTTGTGGGGTATGTGTACGGGCATCTTTTTAGGAGGTGATGGGTGTGGAATTCTTGAGTTTGTTTAACCGGGATACGTGGGTTGTGTTTACTCTCGTGTTTGCTGTGGGGCTGTGTGGCGGTGCGGATCTGGGGACGCGTCTGGGCGGTCGTGGGTAAAAAAAGAAAGTGCCCCAGTCGCCGCAGACACGACCAGGGGCACAATCATCGAAAACAGAGAACAGGGAGGCTCTCTCGCCTCCATTATAGCATAGGAGGTCAATAATGGCTATCACACTGCAATCAACGAGAGGCTTTGGGCAGAGCGGTGTAAAACTGCTGGTCTATGGTCAGGCTGGCGCAGGAAAGACGACGCTCATCAAGACCCTGCCCGACCCGATCATCATCTCAGCGGAGAGCGGTCTGCTGTCGCTGTCCGGTGTGGACATCCCCTATATCACGGTGGCCAGTCTCGATGACCTGCGGGAGGTCATGACGTGGATCATGTCCAGCGCTGAGGCGCAGAACTTTAGGAGTATCGCGCTAGACTCTATAAGCGAGATCGCCGACGTGGTGCTGGCAGAGGAAAAGGCCGCCAGCAAGGACGGACGCGCCGCCTACGGCACCATGGGCGACAAGATGCGGAAAATCATCAGAGCGTTTCGAGACCTGCCAGACCGCAACGTCTATTTTTCCGCGAAGATGGACAAAATGCAGGACGACCAAGGGCTGATTATGTACAGCCCCGCAATGCCGGGCAAGACTCTGACGCAGGACATGCCTTTCTTTTTTGATGAAGTGCTGGCGCTGAGGATTGTTAAAGACAAGGACGGCGCGTCACGCCGCGCGCTGATGTGCCAGTCTGACGGGCTATGGAGTGCTAAAGACCGCAGCGGCAAGCTGTCTGTATGGGAGGAAGCCGACCTTGGCGCAATCATCAGCAAGATAAACGGAGGTAAATAATGAACATCACGGAACTGACTACCCGACTCTATACCCTCAAGGTAGAAGAGGCCCGTATCAAGGCCGAGCGTATGCAGACGGAGGAGGCTCTGGCCTATGCGCTGGGCATGCCGCAGGAGTGGGAGGGGACGAAGACGAACACCGTCGGCGCGTATAAATTGACCCTGAAGCGGGCCATGAATTGCCGCATTGACGCGGCGCGACTCGAGCAGCTCGCCGGAAGCTCTGAGGCTATGGCGGATGCCATCAAGGAAGCATTTCGGTATAAGCCCGAGATTGATAAAAAGGGATGGAAAGCCCTGCCGGATGAAATGCGCGCGGCGCTGTCGCCCGCCATCACCATGACGCCGGGAAAACCATCATTCACCATCACGACCAAAACGACTGAGGAGGACTAAAAATGGCACTTTTGGGGAACAGTTTTGCAAGCGCGTTTCAGGCCGCTGAGGCCACAGTCAGTTATCAGCCTATCCCCGAGGGCGATTACTCGCTGAAAATTTCCGGGGCTGAGATGAAAGCGACGCGCTCCGGCGGATCTATGCTCAAGCTGTCCATCGAGGTGCTGGGGCCGTCGCACAAGGGGCGGAAATTTTTCCAGAACTATAATATCCGCTGCGCGTCCGCCGAAGCGGAGCGTATCGGCATCCAGCAGTTAAAAATGCTGTGGCTGGCGTCAGGGGCCTCTGGAACGCCGACGGATACAGATGAGTTCGTCGGAAGAGTCTTCCGGGCAAAAGTGGGCATTGAGGAATCGAAAGATGACCGCTACGGGCCGCAGAACAGAATCCAGCGTTACTATCCTGTCGAACAGACCACCATGCCCGCCATGACAAGCAATCCCGTCTCCGCGCCCATGCCGGAAGCGGCAAACGGCCCCGCCTCGACGCTGAAACCGTGGGAGTTTTAAAATGTCCGCTCTGCCGGAGCGGAGACACAGCACCATAGCCGCCATAGATGAGGCCGTCGAGGCCCGGCGGGAACTGCCCCGGCCTCATCTAGGATGCTCCATTCTGGGGCATCCATGCGACCGCTACATCTGGCTGAGTTTCCGCTGGGCTGTCCGTGAGGATTTTTCCGGGCGCATGCTCCGACTGTTTGATCGCGGACACCGTGAGGAGCGGGTCTTTACTGACCTGCTCCGCGCGGCGGGGGTCGTTATCCATCACACGGACGCCGACCCCGAAGGTCAGACTCACCTGGATTTTGGCTGTCATGTGGGCGGGAGCGTCGACGGGATTATTGAGAGCGGGCTTGCTGAAGCTCCTAAAACGCGCCATATAGCAGAGTTTAAAACAAGCTCCGACCGCGCTTTTAAAGAGCTGAAAAAAACCGGGGTTTTTATGGCCAAACGTATGCACTGGTGTCAGATGCAGCTCTATATGCTGGGCACAAAAATAGACCGGGCTTTTTACCTCGTCGTCAACAAAGACACGGACGAGCTTTACAGTGAGCGGGTCGACTATAACCCTGATGCGGCACAGGCTCTGCTGGAGCGAGGAAAACGTCTGGCGCTTGCAGAGCGACTGCCGCCCCGGCTGAATGATAATCCGGCGTGGTGGCAGTGTAAGATGTGCCCGTGCCACGAGTTTTGTCATGTGACCCACTGTATCAAGCCGGACGCGGTCTCGTGCCGTACCTGCGCCCATGTGACGCCGATGCCCGGCGGTTATTGGGACTGCAACATCCTGCATAAAGAGCTTTTATACTCCTACGAAAAAACGCTGCCCGATGACGGGCGCGAGTTTCGCGAGAAAAGCGACGCCGTGCCGGAATTCAAAATAATGGACGTTAAAGATCAGCTTGAAGCATGCCCCAACCATGTCCTGCACCCCGACCTCGTGCCGTGGCCTCTTATAGGCGGATGCGACGACGACGGAAACCCCGGAGACACTCACGGCATTTTTATGATCGACGGGAAGCAGATCGTCAACGGCGCCGGGATGCCCAGTGCTGAAATCTTGAGAGGCCTGAGAGAGCCGGAAAGCGAAATTCCCTTCTGATGAGACCTATAGAGATGAGACCCTATCAGGTAAAAATCATGAACGTCATCGGCGACTGGCTAATGAATCGCCCCGACCGAGTGCCCGTTTTTGAAGCCCCGACCGGAAGCGGAAAGAGTGTCATCATCGGCAAATCCTGCGAACTGCTCTCCCATGGTCCAGCGGCCAAAGTGCTGATACTTACGCACCAGAAGGAACTCGTCGAACAGGACGCGGCGAAAATCCGCGCCCTGTGCGGCGAAGAGTCGGTAGGAATTTACTGCGCCGGGCTGGGGCTGAAACAGCTAGACCGGCCATTTACGGCGGCGAGTATTCAGAGCCTTGCCCACTGCGCTGATGATCTGCCGGCTTTTAAGCTCGCCGTCATCGACGAGGCGCACCGAATCAATAACAACAATGCCGGACAATACCGGCGGATGTTGGAGCGGCTAAAGGAGGTCAATCCGTCAATGAGGGTCTTCGGCCTGACCGCGACTCCATACAGGACGGGGCAGGGCTACCTCAATGAGGGGAAAACCGCCATTTTTACGGACGTCGTTCCGACGGTTTCCATCCGCGAGCTGGTCGAAACCGGATATCTAGCTCCGATGGTGACCGTCCTGCCGGACGCACGGCAGGATACCGACGGGGCGAAGATCCGCGCGGGCGACTACGTCACCAAAGACCTCGAGACACTGCTGGACATCGAAGAGGCTAATGCCCGATTAGCGCAGGAAATCACGGCCCGACTGAACGGCGATCGCCTGCATTGGCTGATATTTTGCATCAGCGTCAATCATGCGCACCATATCAGGGACGCCTTGCGAAAACTAGGAGTCTCCTGTGAGACCGTCACGGGCGACATGCCGACGGACGAGCGCGACGACGTCCTGAGGAGGTTTAAAGCGGGGGCGTTTAAAGCCTTGACCAATGTTGACGTTTTGACGACCGGCTTTGATTATCCAGACATTGACGCTGTCGTGATGGCTCGTCCTACAATGTCAACATCTCTGTATGTCCAGATGGCAGGACGAGGCATGAGGCTGAAAACCCATTGCAGTGACTGCCTCCTGCTCGACTTCGCGGGCAATAGCGAGGTCCACGGCGAAATCACTAACGTGCATGTGTTGCTCGGGTCGCGCGGACGTGTGGACTATGAGTGCGAACCGTGGGAATGTACTCATGTGCTGGACAACGGCCACCACTGCGGCACGCTGAACAACATCGGGCACATTAGGTGCTCTGCCTGCGGGTCTATCAGACAGAGGCAGTGCCCCAATCCTAAATGCGGGCATGAGTCCGATTGGAATATTGAGGTCTGTCCGTGGTGCGGCACTATAATGAATCAGGGGCGGTCTGCGCTGACGAAACGGGCCGCGGATATGGTAGGAGCGAAAGAGCCCGAGCAGGACACCGAGTGGGAACTGGCAGAGGTAACGGGCTGGAGCTGGCACGCGCGAAACTCTAAGGCTGGCAGTCCTATGCTGGTCTGTCGGTTTGCCGAGAAAAATATGCTGTCACTGCGCCAACTGAATGCCTATTTTTCGATAGGCCGGGAGGATTTTTTTTATAACGCGAATCGAATGTTACGTGATTTTGTGCCGGAGCTGGTCGGCACAATCGCGCGACCGCTGGAGCTTTACGAGATCAAAAAACTGGCCGACGCCCTGAACGAGCGCACCAAAGCGCCGGAGGTCATCGAGGTCCGGCGGCGGCGGGGCTTCTGGGAGGTCAGGCCTGTGAGGAGGTGAGATAATGGCACTATTGCCTATAAACTGGGATGTGCCGCGAGACGCGCCCCATGGGACGCCTGACGCCCAATTTCGGGACGCCGTAGCGGAAGCGATACCGGGCGCACAGATTGCCGCTATGGTCGCCATGGATGGCAAGATGCACAGATTCAAGGTCGAGGGCGATAAATCAACTGAAAAGTCCGGCTGGTACTGTCTGTACAGCGACGGCCTTTTCCCCGCCGGGGCTTTTGGCTCGTGGCGGCACGACATCTCTAAAAAATGGCGGGCTGACATCGGCCATATGCCGACGCCGGAAGAGCTGGAATTCGCCCGCCAAAAGGCGGAGGCCGCCCGTGAGGCTCAGAGGGCGGAGGAGAAGCGGCGCAAAAAGGCCGCGGCTGAAAAGGCCCGTGAACTGTACGAGACTCTTCCGGACGCTACTAACGACCACCCTTATTTGGTTCGGAAAGGTGTCAAAAGCCACGGCCTGAAGGTCACGCCTGACGGCGCACTGATGATGCCTATCATGCAGGACGCGGACGCTATCACGTCCTCTCAGATGATTTTCCCGGACGGCTCTAAGCGGTTTCAGCCCGGCGGGGCGCTGAAGGGGTGTTTTTTTCCCATCCCGGCCACGGCGCAGAATCCCTCGCGGAAAGTCTACCTCGTCGAGGGTTACGCCACCGGAGCGAGCGTTTTCGAGGCCCTAAAAGGTGAGGCAAATGTGTTTGTGTGCCTCAACGCGGGCAATTTGTCCAGTGCGGCGGTGAGGCTGAGCGAAATCATGCACGGCGCGGAATTTGTCATTGTAGCCGACAACGACAAAAGCGGCATAGGACAAGCCAAAGCCCGCGAGGCCGCGGAGGCCGTCGGCGGTACTGTTATCATCCCTCCAACGGAGGGGCAGGACGCGAACGATTTCGCCCAGAGCGGCGGAGACCTTAGGGCCTTGCTGACGGGAGAGCGCGAATGGTTCCCAATGACCCGCGCCCGGGATTTTTTTAACCGGGTAGCTGTGCCGCATTGGATTATTGACCGTTATCTGCTCGCCGGAGGTATCCAAATGGACTTCGGCGCGTCTGGAAGCGGTAAAAGTTTTGTCGAGATAGATAAGGCTTGCTGTATCGCCTGTCCTGCTATACAGGATTGGCACGGCGAGCGCATAGACCACGGCAGGGTCGTCTATCTGGCCGGAGAGGATTCAGAGGGCGTAAAACTGCGCGTCATTGGCTGGATGCAATACAAAGGCATTACCGCCCCGCCTGATCTGATTGTCTCTGACGGTGCTCTAGACCTCGACGACGAAACCGGCACTAACGCCGATAAGCTCATCTGCAAAATTCGGCAGATGTGCGACGAGGATAGGAGCGCTCCGCCTGTGTGGGTGGTTATCGATACTCTGTCACGGTTTATGTCGGGCGATGAAAACAAGGCGCAGGACTCTAAATTGCTCATCGACGCGGCGGCTAAATTTAAAAACGCCTTCGGTTGCGCTGTCACATTTGTCCATCATACCGGCCTCAATCCCGACGCTAAAAACCGCGCCAGGGGGTCGAGCGCATGGAGAGGAGCTATGGACATGGAGACACGTATATCATGCGCGACCGGGAGCGACCTCATCAGCATAGCCGTGACGAAGGCAAAAAACTCTTTGCAAGGTGAGAAGACCCTGAAAAAACGAGTGTTTGAACTGGGGTCTGACTGGCGCGACCAGTACGGTAGGCCGGTAACCACTCTCGTGCTGGAGGACTGCGACGGCACAGAGGCGGAGGACTCGCCCCGAAACACGCTCTCAAAAGCGGAGCACAGAGGCTTGCAGACGTGGCGCGACGCGGCGAAACAGGCCGGGAAGGAAATCGACGGCCACCTCGGCGTGCACGTCGAGGATTGGCGGAAGATCTTTTATGTCTCAAGCACGGAGGACTCAATGAGTTCAAAAAGGCAAGCTTTCCACAGGATCAGAAAGAACCTTGTGGAAAGGGGCGAGCTAACCGTGAACGATGATTTTTATTTCCGGGCCGGATTTACGGCTGAGTTAGAAGAGACCGAGCTGATGGATGGCGAAACAGGACAGGAATAAAAATAAAATGTCACGCTTTGTCACGCTTGTCACGCTCAATTTGTCACGCGGCCCTGGCATAAAAGCGTGACAAGCGTGACACACACCTTTAGGTGTGTCACGCCTGTCACGCATGAGGGTGAGGAAGCGTGACAAAAGGACTTTTGCAAAGGAGGTCTGAAAAATGGATAACAGAAAGTGCAAAAATTGCAAATATGGCGATTTTCAAAACGAGTCCAAAGGTGTGCTTCACGTTGTGAGCTTTTCGGGAGGCAAGGACAGCACAGCCATGCTGCTGCACATGCTGGAGCTTGGCATGCCCATTGATGAGGTTGTAAATGTTGACACGGGCATGGAATTTCCTGCCATGTACCGTCACATCGAAAAAGTGCGGGCTGTTGTTGAGACCGCAGGAGTCAAATTCACAACGTTGAAAGCCGATAAAACTTTTGAGTATTATCTGACGCGCCACCCAGTCAAGCACCGGAATCCCGAGTTTGCAGGCGTGCCCGGATACGGCTGGCCGGGGCCTAGGACGCGATGGTGTACAGGCACTCTAAAAACAAATGTGCTGCGGAAATATACTAGAGACTTACGCAATGCATATAACGTCATTTGGTATGTCGGACTCGCAGCAGACGAGACGGCCCGGTTTTTACGCAAAAATAACACCGCAGATGATCAAAGACACCCTCTGGCCGAGTGGGGGTGGACTGAGGCCAAGGCCTTGAAGTATTGCTACGACCACGGTTACGACTGGGAAGGGCTGTACAAGCTGTTTAAAAGAGTCTCTTGCTGGTGCTGTCCCCTGCAGTCATTGCAAGATCTAAGGCAGTTGCGGCGTCATTTCCCGGATTTGTGGGCGCGATTGTTTGAATTAGACGCGCAGCAATGCCGCCAGCGGTTTACCGCTAGCGATAGTCTAACACAGCTTGAGGCCAGATTTGCGCTTGAAGAAGAACGCATCGCGCAGGGGCTGACGATTAACGCGAGAGCAAAAGAGTTTAAAGACGCGCTTGCTGAACGGCTGCAAAAAAAGTGAAAAATGTTTAGATTTCAGACTCGGTAGCGGGGATTGCCGTAGGGAGTGCCGTTGATGATTTATAAAAATTCGACATTGTTGTCAATGTCTAAGAAGCAGTTGATAGGCATAATCCGAAACTATGTATGATATTTCGATTGTGCGGGCAAAAAGGGCAATCAATTCAAACCCTGAAAAACGCGGGGCAATTGAGGAGTACATGCGCGGTGACTGGCAAAACGGCGAATGGGTTAAAAACAGAAGGAGGGGCTCATAAAGATGGACCTGCTGGGACAAATCAAGGAGATCTGCATGGAGTACAAAAACTGTGAAAGATGTCCTTTCACCATCGGCAAAACAAAGGACGTCGAGTTTGATTGCTATTTTACCTATATGCTACCGTCTGACTGGAGCTTTGACTGGATAGAAAAACAAATCCACACCCGCTGATAAGGAGGAAGAGTGCGATGACTGAAGAAAAGGCACGCCAGCTGACCGACTGCTGGTTTTGCAACAGGGCGGGATGTTTCATGAAATACCGGTATCAGCGCCTCTGGCGCGAGGCTTCACCGGGCGCGCTGAGTCTGTGCCCGCGGCTTGCTGAGGCGCTGAAGGCTGAGAAGGAGTGGCAGTCATGATTCAGGTTGTCGGCTATAAGCGCGCCTGTTCTAGGCTGTGCAGGTTGTGGCACAGGTTTTGCGCGTGGTACTGCGGAGAGTGAGGGGCGGCGCTCATGGTGTTAGAAAACGGCGATTTCGGCGCTGCGGTTAAAGAGACGCGGGAGGGGCTTAAGCTGACCCGCAGTCAGCTGAAGAGACTGACGGGCGTTGCGTATTCTAAACTGGCTCAAGTGGAAGACGGCAGACAGTGCAGCATTAAGTATAAGGACTTTTTCACGCTGTGCGAGCAGCTGGGACTTGATGAGTTTTTGACCGAACTTCCGCCGCTTGTTTTGGTGCGTCTTAAACAGGGGATGCCGCGGAGCGTCGCGGCGCGAAAAATCGGCGTAGCGATTCAAACGCTATACAGCGCCGAAGCGGGTTTCCTTGTCAGCAAAGAGACGCTGAAAAAAATTCACGACTTTTGGGAATCTCAGGATTCTGAAAAAGCACGGGGTGAAAAGCGATGTCTGAATTGGTCTGTGTGACTGTGGCGGGAATTCCGGAGAGCGTCAACCATATCTGGCGAGGAACAAGGGCCGGGAAACATTACAAGACCCGAAAAGCTAGGGAATTTGAATTTTTGCTGACTCATGCGCTAAGAGCGGGGCGCAGACTGGATGGCGTCTATGATGGCGCTGTGCGTCTGGTGATGGTCATCGGGCGCAAAACGAAACGGCGCTATGACCTCGACAATAGAATTAAATCCGTGCAGGATTGCCTCGCCCCGGCTGGCATCATCGCGGACGACTCACAGGTGGTCGAGATCTCAGCGCGGAAAATCCTGGCGGACGAGGATACTACGACCGTTATTGTTGAGGCTTTGGAGGCTGACCATGTTAGCTGAGTCCGTGGCGCAGGATTTTGTGCAGCGGCTGGAGGAGTTCCGGCGGGCTCATGGATGGACGAGAAAGGAGCTTGCCGAAAATATCGGCGTCACCAGATACGCTCTTTACTCGTGGTTAAATGGCAGTGCCAGACCACACGAGCGGACAGTCTACGAGGTTGACGACCTCTTAAATCTCGGCATTTTTGTACACAGTGCGGAAATGGATAAGCGTTTTAAGTTGTGAGCAGAATCTGGAGATAATGCT
>CALZPA010000137.1 GCA_945827525.1 uncultured Lentisphaeria bacterium
CGCTCATCGAGCTCCTTGTCGTCATCGCCATCATCGCCATCCTCGCCGCCATGCTCCTGCCCGCGCTCTCCAAGGCCCGCGAGAAGGCCCGCGAGGTCTCCTGCAAGAGCCAGCTCAAGCAGCTCGGCGTCGCCATGCTCATGTACTACCATGACAACAGCGACCGCTTCCCCATCTACGGCTGGAAGGACGGACTGGGATGGCTCCCTCCGGACAGCGAGGGCGGGTACCGCAAGCAGCTCAATGCCCTCGTCGGCGACGACAAGGTCTGGTTCTGCCCCACCAACCGCAACGGCTCCCTCTCCGCCAACGACTTCAAAATCAAGACCAACTACCTCTACTCCACCACCTGGATGGATAAGCCGCACTGCGCCGAGATGATCAACACCCCCTCCAAGGGGGTCATCCTCTCCGAGAAGAACCCACGCTCGCCCTTCATTTTCCTCGGACTCGACGGCGCACACGAATTCGACCTCTCACAGCCCGACAGCGCCGGCAACTACTGCCGCATCGGCTTCCCACACGGAGGCAACAGCATCGACAATCTCCTCTTCGCCGACGGACACGTCGACTTCATGAGACCCTACCAGTTCAGATTCGAGGACACCTACCCCACCCGGCTCTCCATGTCCGAAATGCCCTGACGGACACCCAAGCCGTCACCTCCCCCCTTCCCCCATCGCGCCAGACGCACCAGCAAGGAAGCGCAACGCCTGCCCCCCGACCATGGAGGAGCCAGCGGTTCCCTCTGGTGCGCCTGGCGCGTTCTGTCGCATCTGACGCATAGCCGCCAAGGACGCCCAAGCGGCCTTCAAGGAGCTACGGCTGGCTGGCACACGCCCGCTTTCCAGCGCCAAGCCTCCCTCACGCCCGGCTCCGGCATCAGGACGGGCGTCTTCTCCGGCGCCGCGACGCTTTCCCCGCACCGCTGTCCGGCACCCGCAATTTCCCTTTCGCACGGGCTTGACTTTGCGCCAACGGCCGACTATCTTTTGACCGTAGTTGGGCCTTCTCGCCGCAAGGCGACCAGGCCTGGCGGCTGGGGTCATGGAGTGGTTGGGAATTGTCTGGTTCTGGCGCGTTCTGTCATCATCGCCATCATCGGACGAGAGAATCATATCACCTTTTTCATGTCCTTTTTCCGCGTTTCCCGCCACCGCCTTTCCGGTCGGGGACGGAGACGCACCGGCCGCCTGCCAGACCTATCCATCGCCGCGGGCGTCGCCGTCCGCGGCACGAATACGAAGCTGACTTCCAAGGAGAAAAGGACAGATGGCGAAGGCAATTGTGATGCCGAAGGCCGGCAACTCCGTCGAGGAGTGCCTGCTGAGCAAGTGGCGCATCAAGGTGGGCGATACGGTGGCCAAGGGTGACATCATCTGCGATGTCGAGACGGACAAGTCGGCGATTGAGGTCGAGGCGACCGAGGGCGGCGTGGTGCTGGCCCTGTTCGGCAACGAGGGCGACCTCATCCCCGTACTCCAGACCATCGCCGTCGTCGGGGCGGCAGGCGAGGACGCCTCGGCGCTGGCGCCGAGCGCTGCGGCCCCCGCACCCGCCGAGTCCGCGCCCGCCGCCGCCAGTGACCCCGCCGCCTCGGAGTCCGCGCCCGCCCTGCCGGAGGGCACGGCCCCGCTGAGCCCGAGGGCGCGCAAATTCGTCGCCGAGCATCCGTTTGCGCTGCCGGCCATCGCGGGCAGCGGCGCCGGCGGACGCATCATCGAGGCCGACGTCCAGGCCGCGTACCGGACGGCGCCGCGCCTGAGCGGCGCCGCCGCCGCGCTGGCCGCCAGCGGACTGCCCGTCCCCGCCGCCGGCTCCGGCGTCAACGGCATGGTCCTCGCCGACGACATCCGCAACGCCCCCGCGCCCGCCGCCGAGGCCGCACCCGCCGCCGAGTCCGCGCCCGCGCCCGCGCCCGCGGCCTCCGAGGACATCATCACGGAGCAGCCGTTCCCGCAGATTCGCCGCATCATCGCGAAGCGCCTGCTGGACTCGCTGAACACGATGGCGCAGTACACGCTGAACGCGGAGGCGGACGTGACCGGTCTCCTCGACCTGCGCAAGCGCATCAAGGCCCACGGCGAGTCGCTGGGACTCGCCAACATCAACATCGGCGACATGGTGATGTACGCGGTCATCCGTGCCCTCCAGCGCCATCCCGAGCTCAACGGCGAGTACGCCGACAACGTCGTGAAGCTGCACAGCGCCATCAACATGGGCTTCGCCTGCGACACGCCGCGCGGCCTGATGGTCCCCGTGCTGCACGGCGCCCAGGCCATGTCGCTCGCCGAGATGTGCCGCAAGGTCAAGGCCATGGCGAAGCAGGCCCAGGAGGGCCACCTCAACCCCGACCTCATGGCCGGCGCCACCTTCACCGTCTCCAACCTCGGCTCGTTCGGCATCACCACCTTCACGCCCGTCGTCAGCGCCCCGCAGCTGGCCATCCTCGGCGTCGGCAAGACGCTGCTGCGCCCCGTCCGCGCCGCCGGCGGCGACATCGTCTACCGCGACTGCCTGCAACTGTCCCTCACCATGAACCACATGGTCATCGACGGCGCGCCGGGAGCCAAATTCCTCCAGACGCTGAAGGACATCATCGAGAACTTCGAGCTGGTCTGCATCGCCGGCTGACGGCCGAGACCACCACATCAGGAGCAAGAGAACATGTATGATCTTATCGTGATCGGCGCCGGCCCCGGCGGCTACGAGGCCGCAGCCTACGCCGCCAAGCTCGGCAAGAAGGTGGCCCTCTTCGAGAAGGCCGAACTGGGGGGAACCTGCCTCAACGTCGGCTGCATCCCCGCCAAGACCCTCCTCCGCAGCGCCCGCGCCTTCGAGGAGTGCCTCGAGGCCGAGCGCTACGGCATCCGGGGCGCCTCGGACGCCACCCTCGACCTGAACGCCGTCCAGGACCGCAAGGAAACCATCATCGCCACCCTCAAGAAGGGCGTCGCCGCCATGCTCAAGCGCAGCGGCGTCGAGGTCATCCACGCCGAGGCCAGACTCGCCGGACGCGGCAAGGTCGTCGCCGACGGCCAGACCTACGAGGCCGCCAACATCCTCCTCGCCACCGGCTCCGTCCCCGCCTGCCCCCCCATCCCCGGACTCCGCGACAACCCCGTCGTCCTCGACTCCACCGGACTCCTCGCCCTCCGCGACATCCCCGCCGACCTCATCATCATCGGCGGCGGCGTCATCGGACTCGAATTCGCCACCTTCTTCGCCACCGCCGGCAGCAAGGTCACCATCATCGAGATGATGCCACGCATCGCCCCCGTCGTCGACGACGAGATCGCCAAGCGACTCATGGCCGACATGAAGCGACAGGGCATCGAATTCCTCCTCTCCTGCCGCGTCCAGAAAATCGAGGGGAACGTCCTCACCTACACGGACGCCGACGGCAAGGAGGCGACCCTCACCGGCGACCGCATCCTGAGCGCCATCGGGCGAGTCCCCGTCCTCGCGAACCTCGGCCTCGAGGAGACCGGCGTCGCCTTCGAGCGGCGCGGCATCCGCACCGACGAGTTCGGCAAGACGAACGTCCCCGGCATCTGGGCCTGCGGCGACTGCACCGGACGGATGCAGCTCGCACACGTCGCCACCCGCGAGGGCATCGTCGCCGTCCACAACATGTTCGGAACCCCTGACCGGATGCGCTACGGCGCCATCCCCTCGGTCATCTACACCCATCCCGAGGTGGCGCAGGTCGGCGCCACCGAGGCCGAGCTCCAGGAACGCAAGATCCCCTACCGCAAGGCCGTCATGCCCATGGCCATCGCCGGACGCTTCATGGTCGAGAACGACGGCAAGGCCGGCACCGTCAAGGTCCTCGTCAGCGAGGAGCACGGCCAGATCCTCGGCGTCCACATGATCGGCGGATGCTGCGGAGAGTACATCGCCGCCGCCGCCGCCATGGTCGAGACCGAGCAGCGCGTCAGCGACGTCCGCCAGATCGTCTTCCCGCACCCCACCCAGGCCGAGGCCCTCAAGGAGACCATCCTTCACGCCTAGTCCCAGTGTCCCTCCCCCCTCCCACACACGACCCCAGCACAAAGGAAACCCAAGCCATGACGAAGAGCCTCGAGATATTCCCCGAAGAACTGTTCAGGAAGGGCGAGATCGTGTTCACGCCCATCCCCGTCTGCGCCTACGACAAGACCCCCGACGAGGAGAAGCAGCTCTACAGCTCGGAGGAGCTGGTCACCATCTACCACGACATGGTCGCCCTGCGCACCTTCGAGACCGTCATCAACGAGCTCAAGCTCCACGGCGAGTACAACGGTGTCAAGTACAACCACGCCGGACCCGCCCACCTCTCCATGGGACAGGAGGCCGCCGCCGTCGGACAGGCCTACCGCCTCGACGTCAATGACCACACCTTCGGCTCTCACCGCAGCCACAGCGAAATCCTCGCCAAGGGACTCTCCGCCATCCGGCAGCTCGACGACGAGCGCCTCCTCGACATCATGAGGAACTTCTTCGGCGGAGCCACCCTCAAGGTCGTCGAGACGTGCGGCTGCAGCGACGTCAAGGACCTCGCCCGCCACTTCCTCGTCTACGGCGCCTACGCCGAGATCTTCGCTCGCACCACCGGCTTCAACCGAGGCTGGGGCGGCTCCATGCACTGCTTCTTCACCCCCTTCGGCATCTACCCCAACAACGCCATCGTCGGCGGCTCCGGCTCCGTCGCCCCAGGCGCCGCCCTCTTCAACCGCGTCAACCGCAGGCCCGGCATCGTCGTCTGCAACATCGGCGACGCCTCCTTCGGCTGCGGCCCCGTCTGGGAGGGACTGATGTTCTCCGCCATGGCACAGTACCGCAAGCTCTGGGACCAGCAGCTCGGCGGCGGACTCCCCCTCCTCGTCAACTGCTTCAACAACCAGTACGGCATGGGCGGACAGACCAACGGCGAGACCATGGGCTACGAGTTCATGGCACGCATCGGCGCCGGCGTCAACCCCGACCAGATGCACGCCGAGCGCGTCAACGGCTATGACCCGCTCGCCGTCATCGACGCCACCGAGCGCAAGAAGCAGCTCCTCCTCGACGGACAGGGCCCCGCGCTCCTCGACGTCGTCACCTACCGCCTCGGCGGACACTCCCCCTCCGACGCCTCCTCCTACCGCACCAAGGACGAGCTCGAGCGCTTCTACGAGGCCGACGCCGTCGGCGGACGCTGCGAGGTCAACGCCGACTGCAAGGGCACCTTCTACCGCAAGCTCGTCGAACACGGCATGGCCGCCGCCGAGGAACTCGACAAGGCACGCGAAAGCGTCCAGCAGATGGTCTTCAACATGTTCAAGCTGGCCATCGACCCCAGCGTCTCCCCCTACGAGGCCGAGGACTCCACCTTCATCGAGACCGTCACCTTCTCCAACCAGCACGTCGAGAAGTTCGACGACCGCCAGCCCGAGCTCCTCACCCCCGTCGCGGACAACCCCCAGGTCAAGAAGATCGCCACCAAGAAGCGCTTCGGCCTCGACGAGAACGGCAAGCCCTACTCCAAGATGGTCGTCTATAACTACAACGACGCCGTCTTCGAGGCCATGGTACACCGCTACGCCATCGACCCCACCATGGTCGCGTTCGGCGAGGAGAACCGCGACTGGGGCGGCGCCTTCGCCTGCTACCGCGGACTGACCGAGCTCCTCCCCTACCACCGCCTCTTCAACAGCCCCATCAGCGAGGCCGCCATCGTCGGCGCCGCCGTCGGCTACGCCCTCTGCGGCGGACGCGTCGTCTGCGAGCTCATGTACTGCGACTTCCTCGGACGCGCCGGCGACGAGGTCTTCAACCAGCTCTCCAAATGGCAGGCCATGTCCGGCGGCATCCTCAAGATGCCCGTCGTCCTCCGCATCTCCGTCGGCTTCAAGTACGGCGCCCAGCACTCCCAGGACTGGTCCGCCCTCTGCAACCACATCCCCGGACTCAAGATCGCCTACCCCGTCACCCCCTACGACGCCAAGGGCATGCTCAACACCGCCCTCGCCGGCACCGACCCCGTCATCTTCCTCGAAAGCCAGAAGCTCTACGGCAAGGGCGAGCTCTTCCACCAGGGCGGCGTCCCCGAAGGCTACTACGAGATACCCTTCGGCGAGCCCGACGTCAAGCGCGAGGGCCGCGACATCACCATCATCACCCTCGGCCCCGCCCTCTACGTCGCCCTCGACGCCGCCAAGGAGCTCGAGGAGCGCTTCGGCATGAGCGCCGAGGTCATCGACCTCCGCTGCCTCAACCCCATCAACTACGACAAGCTCATCGCCTCCGTCAGGAAGACCGGCAAGTGCGTCCTCGTCAACGAGGCCGTCGAGCGCGGCAACTGCATGCACAACATCGCCAGCAACCTCACCCAGCTCTGCTTCGACTACCTCGACGCGCCCTGCGCCGTCGTCGGCTCCCACAACTGGGTCAGCCCCGCCGCCGAGCACGAGAAGGAGTACTTCCCGCAGCCCAGCTGGATCCTCGACATCATCCACGAGCGCATCCTGCCCCTCAAGGGCTACAGCCCCACCACCAACCGCACCCTCGGTGAGCTCGAGCGCGCCAGCCGCCTCGGACTCTGACCCGACATGACCCGACGCTAGTCCCACAGGCAGACGGCGAGGCCAGCCCCTCACGGGCACCACGGCCCCGCCGTCCACTTTTCCTCCCCCCCCCACATCCAACAACCAAGACAAGGAACCACCATGAGCAGACGACTCGCCCTTCTCCTGCTGTGCCTCTGCGGCGCCGTCGCCAGCGCGTTCAACGCGCCGACCGACACGCTTAACGGCGTCACCGCCGAAATCCTCTCCGTCCACGAGGCCACCGCCGACCTCGGCGCCGCCGTGCCCTTCCAGGTCCGGCTCGCCAACCGGGGCACCGTGCCCGTCACCTACACGGTGCGCACCTACCTGAACGACGACTGGACCGTCGCCACGCCGCAGGCCGCCGGCACGCTCACCGCCCAGGGCGGCACGGCCGACCACGCCTTCGCCGCCACGCCCCTGCCGCGCTGCGAGGCCGCCCACTACCCCGTCCACGCCCTTGTCACGGTGACGCCCGCCGGAGGCGTCCCCTTCGAGCTGCACCCCATCGCCGTCTTCCAGGTGAAGGGCACCACGCCGCAGGCGCGTCAGGCCGTCAGCGAGCCCATCGCGCTCCAGGAGGGACGCACCAACCTCGCCCTCCTGCCCTTTGCCCGCAAGTACGTCACCCTCTTCCCCAGCATGACCCAGCTCGAGTTCACCGGCAGCAGCCATGAGCCCTCGCGCGGGCACCTCCAGCTCGCCGGCGGCAACCTCCAGTTCCACCCGCCCTGGAACAAGGTCGTCGAGGCCGGCTCCGGCGACGGCGCCGGCACCGGACTCGTCAGCGTCGACTTCCGACTCACCCCCCCCGCCGGCAAGGACATCCGACTCATCGGCAAGGCCGCCATCCGCCACAGCGCACCAGACGAACCCCTCAGCGACGGCGTCGAGTACATCGTCCGCGCCACCACCCCCGACGGCGACGCCAAGACCCTCCTCAAGACCTTCTCCGACGAGAAGAACGCCCTCCCCCTCGAGGCCGACCTCTCCGACTACGCCGGCAAGACCCTCACCCTCACCCTCGCCATCGGCCCCGGCCCCGCACACAACACCTGCTGCGACAGCGGCGTCTGGCGCGCACCCACCCTCGTCATCGGCGACCAGCCACAGCCCCTCGACGACGCCTACTGGCAGTCCCTCTCCGACATCGCCAACAAGGTCCTCGACGGCCAGGACGCCCCCAACGCCTTCCGCATCCCCCTCGCGGACGACACCTCCGCCGCCCTCGTCCTCGGACGCGACGGCATCGTCAACGGCATCCTCGCCCTCCGCCGGGGCGACCGCCGCATCCTCTACCGAGGCATGAACATCAGCATCGACCAGGCACCCATCGGCAGCGAGGCCGACGGACGCATCGTCCGCGTGACCAGAGCCCAGCGCGACGGCAATGCCGTCACCGTCAGCCAGCTCCACCAGCGCCGCTCCGGCGACGTCCCCTTCGCCGTCACCCTCGAGCCCAGGGGCGGCGCCCTCGCCGTCCGCTTCGCCATGCCCGGCGTCCAGCGCTCCCTCCGAGGCGAGCCGCGCTTCACCCACCTCTCGCTCGGCCCCGCCAGCGAGAAGCTCTGGCGCCTCTACGCCGGCTTCGGCAACGTCATCGAGAACCCCACCGCCCCCTGGCGCATCGGCGCTGGCGGCTTCACCCTCAGCACCCGCCACGTCGGCTGCGACTACCGCAACGGACTCTCCGTCGTCCAGGCCAGCGACCTCTTCCCCGACGCCGTCACCTGCAACCCCGACGAGCAGCGCTTCTCCCTCGAATTCCACAACGACGCCACCCTCCTTCTCGCCGTCTCCACCGACGGCGCCTACGACGCCGCACGCACCTACGCCGCCGTCAGCGGCTTCAGGCCCTCGCCCGGACTCCCCATGACCCTCGGCAGAATGTGCCTCGACCAGTGGGGCGGCGACTATGGGCAGGCCACCGACGACATCCGCCTCGCCGCACGCTACGGACTCAACCACAGCATCTTCGTCAAGCACGTCTGGCAACGCTGGGGCTATGACTACCGCCTCCCCGAAATCTACCCGCCCGCTGACGGCCTGGAGCCCTTCCGCGCCCTCTCCGACGCCTGCCGCGAGACCGGCATCCTCTTCGCCCCACACGACAACTACATCGACTTCTACCCCGACGCCAAGGGCTACTCCTACGACCACATCATCTACAACGCCGACGGAACTCCACAGAGGGCCTGGTACAACAAGGGCCGCAAGGCGCAGTCCTACCGCTGGCTCCCACACGCCTTCAGACCCTGGATGGTCGAGAACATGAAGCTCATCCGCGACGGCATCGCCCCGCAGGGACTCTTCATCGACGTCTTCACCGCCATCGCACCCCGAGACTACTACGACCGCAGCGGCAAACTCCACACCTCCGACCGCATGGCGCGCGAATGGGCCAGTGCCTTCGACACCTGCCGCGACATCCTCATGCCCGGCTCCCCCATGATCTCCGAGGCCGGCCACGACGGCCTCATCGGCTCCATCGATGCCGTCCAGGCCGACCACTTCCCAGCCTCCAACTGGGGTGTCAAGGCCGAGGCCATGGACCGAACCCCCTGGCACGACATCGTCACCCACGGCAAGATGGTCCTCCTCGCCGGCGGACTCGGAGACCGCTACGGCAAGGCCAACAGCGACGGCTACCGCGGCTACGCCTCCGACGACTACCTCTCCACCACCGTCCTCGGCGGCCGTAACCCCATGTGCAACGGCCCCTTCAGCCGCAACGCCGTCATGACCTACTGGCTCCTCCATGACGTCTGCGACTTCCTCGCCCGCAACCCCTTCGACTCCCACCGCTTCGGCGAGACCGTCATGCGCCAGAGCACCGTCTTCGCCAACGGCAAGGGCCGCGTCTGGGCCAACCGCGGCGAGACGCCCTGGAAGCCCGCCGATGTCCCCGCCACCCTCCCCCGCTTCGGCTTCTGGGCCACCACCCCCAGCGCCGTCGCCGGCGTCTTCGAGACGCCACAGGGACAGCGCGTCGGCTACGCCCGCAGCCAGGACAGCCAGAACGTCACCCGCATCTTCGCCGACGCCCGTCCGCCCATGATCACCAGCATCCTCGGAAACAACCGCGTGTCCGCCAGCACCTCGCCACTCACCCTCAAGGGCAGAACCATCTCCTTCACCATCGACTGGAACATCAGGCAGCCCCCCAAGCGCATGGACAAGCTCCAGCACCTCATCCACATCAACCACCCCTCCGCCAAGAACGGCGAGGGCATCCTCTACCAGG
>CALZPA010000138.1 GCA_945827525.1 uncultured Lentisphaeria bacterium
CCATGGTATGTGTGGGCTCCTGTGTGGTGGTCTTCTTCTTTTGTGTGTGGGGTGTGGGCCGGGTTCAGGCCGGCGTGGTGGCGGGCGTGGTGGGCTCAGCAGTATTTCCGGCATTCGGTCCAGGCGTCGAGGATGGGGCCATTGACGCGTGACTTCCAGTCGTTGAGGATGGCGGCCTTGGCGTCATGGTAGTCTTTTTGCGCGTTGTCGACGCACAGCTGCTGTTCCTGGCGGATGCGGCTGAGTCTCTGGAGGATGGGCTGGATGGCGGAGAGGCCGCGTGGGCCGAGCTTCCGTGCGAGGTCGAGGAGGTGTGTGCGGAGCTGCGGGATGCCGCTTTCCTGGATGAGGACCTTGGCGTCGGGGTTGCCGGCGTCGAGCATGGCCATGCCCTCGAAGAAGTAGGTCGAGGAGACGGGATGGAGGGGGAGCGAGGTGTGGAGCCACTCGTGGAGCTGGGCGGTGATCTCGCTGCAGTTGCGCTGGATTTCCTCCTCGTCGGCGGTCTCGTCAGTGCGGTTGCAGACGATGAGGACGCGGTTGGGGAAGTCGTCGCCGAAGAGGCTCTGGAGGTAGGCGAGGATGTCCATCTCCGCGCGGATGAGGCCTCCGGTGGAGATGTTGTGGACGAAGGTGATGAGGTCGGCCATGCGGAAGGCGGCGCCGGCCTCCTCGTCGTCGGCCAGCTGGGCGGAGCTGCATCCGGGGGTGTCGATGAGGATGATGCTGTCGGTGAGGGGTTCGAGCTGGTTGACGGTGGTCTGTCTGACGTCGGCGGTCCTGAAGCGCTCCGGGGCGTTGAGGAGGGCGTTGAAGAACGTGCTCTTGCCGGGGTTCATGGGGCCGGCGTTGGCGATGTAGAGGTGGCCGTCGCCCTGACGCAGGAGCGCCTGCTGGAGGACGTCGAGGTCCCGCTGGGACACCTTGGGGATTTTGGACAGGCTGGAGAGCAGGGCTCGAAGCTGCTGTGGGAGCGGTCGGGTGGGGAATGGGGTGGTCATCGTCTGTGGTGGTGGTGGCTTGGCGTCTGCTGCGGATGGCATGGCCTCATGAGGCGGTGCGGTACACACTATATATTCGCATGACAGGGAGAAATTTGTCGTGGAGGAGCAAAAAAAAGGCGCGGCCCTGCCTTTTTTTGGGGGGCGGGGCCGCGCGAAGCGGATGGAGTTGGACTGGAGGACTGAGGGACGGGGGCGCAGGCTAGAGGCGCGAGAGGATGGCCTGTCGCTTGGACTCGAATTCGCCCTGGGTGATGAGACCGCTGTCGAGGAGCTTCTTGAGCTTCTCGAGCTTCTCGACGTTCTGGTCGAAGTTGTCGTCGTGGGAGGCGGAGCCGAGTCCGCCGGCGCCGATGGAGATGCCGCCGGCCTCGGCGCGGGTCTGCTCGAGGTCGCGCTGCCTGCGCTCCTCGAACGAGCGCTCCTCCTGCTCCTGGAGGAGGGCGTAGGCGCGCTGAGCGGGCGTCTTGAGGAGGTTCTCGATGAGTCTGGCGCCGCCGTTGGTGGTCCTGATGAGGATTTTGGCGCGGAAGACGCCGAGTTCGATCTTGGCGTCGAGGATGTCTCGGGTGAGGATGTCCCACATGCGGGTGGAGCCCAGGAGACCGATGGTGAGGAGGATGACGCGCCGGTTGGTGATGACGAGGGCGTCGGGCGCGAGGTTGAAGAGGATGCGCTTCTGGAGGGCGATGTACTCGATGGTCTCGTTGGCGGTGAGGAGAGGCATGGCCTTGCGGTAGATGCGCGCGAGAGCGACGCCGCTCTGGTCATCCTTGGTGAGTCGGCTGATGGCGTCGTTGACACGCTGTTCGGCGCGTTCGGTGACGGAGCCGCTGGTCTGGGTGGTCGAGGCGACGAAGGTTTGCTGGCATTTGGTGCAGCGGAACTGCTTGCCGATGTCGGCGTCGGCGATGTCGTAGGGCTGCTGGCAGTTGGGGCAGACGACTTTCATGGCGCGAGGCTCCTGGGTGCGGAAGGGTGCGTGCGGGGGCTAGGCGGTCGGTCGCTCCTCCGGGGAGAAGGGCTTGACGAAGGCCTCCTGGAAGTCGTAGACGTCGTCGAAGTCGTGGATGTCGTCGTCCTCGGAGGCGGAGAGGAGCTTGAGCTCGATGAGGTCGTAGACGAGTCTTCCGAAGTCGGCGGTGGCGTGGACGTTCCAGTGGTTGAGGACATCGATGGCGAGGGGGCCATAGAGCTCGAGGAGGACCTGGCGGATGGTGCGGGCCAGCTCCTGTCCGGAGATGTGGCGGCTCGGCGGCTGCGGGCCGAGGAATTTGTGGGCGACGGAGACCGCGTGCTGTACGAGGTAGTAGGCGTCCGGGTGGAACCTGGGGTTGGCGCGGCAGAACTGGCGGACGGTGTCGTCCTTGGGGAAGCGGAAGGGCATGGCGTGGCTTCCCGTCGGGTCAGTTGCCGTTTTCGGCGTTGGTCTCGTCGGCCTCGCCGAGCCGCTGGCGGAGCTTCTCGGCGACGTCGCGCATGGCGTCGAGGGAGTCGTAGGCGAGGGGGGCGGCGGTCATGGTGACGCGGTCGCCGGTGTAGCGTGGGATGACATGGAGGTGGCAGTGCTGGACGGTCTGTCCGGCGGCGGCGCCGTTATTGAGCATGAGGTTGAAGCCGTCGGCGTTGAGGTTGCGGATCTGGGCGACGCCGATCTTGGGGGCGACGGCGATCATGCGCGCGGAGAGGTTCTCGGGGAGGGTGGTGATGCTGTTGTGGTGCTCCTTGGGGATGATGACGACATGGCCGTAGTTGAAGGGGGCGATGTCGAGGAAGGCGAGGACGAGGTCATCCTCGTAGACCTTGGTGCAGGGGATCTCCCCGCGGAGGATTTTGCAGAAGACGCAGTCCTTGACGAGCATGGTGAGGGTTCCTTTGGTTAGGCTTTGTGGGTGTGTGGTGCGGGGGGGGGCGTCGTCGTCAGCGCGCGGCCTTGGGGGCGACGGCCTTGCGGTAGAGGTCGACGGCGTTGGCGATGGCGCTGGCGACGAGAGACTGTCGGGCGGGAGTCCGGAGGGTGGCGCGGTCGGTGGCGTTGGTGAGGAAGCCCATCTCGACGAGGATGGCGGGTGCGTTGAGGTCGGCGATGACGGTGTAGCGCTTGCGCCGGGAGGCGCGGTCGGGGAGCTTGAGGGTGGAGACGAGCTGCCGTTGGGTGTGGTAGGCGACGAAGGCGTTGGTGCGGTCGTGCGGGGTGGCGGCGCAGGCCTTGGCGGAGATGGCCTTGGAGTCGGAGGCGGGCGTGCCCTTGGGGGTGGCGGCGTAGACCTCGATGCCGCTGACGGCGGCGCCGGCGGCGTTGCAGTGGAGGCTGATGAAGAGGTCGGGGCGGAAGCGCTGGGCGAGGGCGACGCGCTGGGCGAGGGTGAGGTAGAGGTCGGACATCCGGGTCATGGCGACGGTGTAGCCGCGCTGCTGGAGGGTGGTGGCCAGCTTGAGGGCGATGGCGAGGTTGATGTCCTTCTCGATGGTGCCGCTGCCCTTGCAGCCCGGGTCCTTGCCGCCGTGTCCGGCGTCGATGACGATGCGCCTGACGGTGCGTCTGGGGAGGGTGGAGGGTCTGAGGATGGGGTCGATGAAGGCGGTGAAGTCGGCCTGGCTGAGGTAGAGGCTCTGCTGGTGGAGCATGGGGGCGAAGGCGAGGATGACGTCGGTGCCGCTGACGGTGGCGGTGCGGGCGTCTGGGGTGAGCTCCAGCCTGGAGTAGGGGGAGCTGTAGACGAAGGCCTTGCCCTTGCGCGAGGCGGCGAGGCCGTAGAAGCGGGCCACGTCGGCCATGAGGAGGTAGCTGCGTCCGTTGAGCCGCGCCTGGCGGATGGCGGGCGCCTTGGGTCTGGCGGCGGCTGCGCGGGGCGCGGGCTGCTGTCTGGGCGGGGGCGCGGCGCGGAGCGTGGCGGTCGCGGCCAGGGTGACGGCGGCCATGAGCGCGAGCCGCAGCGCCACGCGGGCTGCGCGGGTCGCTGCGGCTGGGGTGCGCTCATGGTCGGGCGTCGTCATGGGCTAGTCGGCGGCCTTTCCGAGCATGTCGGGGGTGATGACGTAGGCCTTCTGGCTGGAGCCGGGCAGGCTGTACATGATGTCGAGCATGAGGCTCTCCATGATGGAGCGCAGGCCGCGCGCGCCGGTGCCCTTCTTCTCGGCGAGGGTGGCGATGGCGTCGAGCGTCTCGGGCGGGAAGGTGAGGGTGGCGCCCTCCATCTCAAACATGCGCTGGTACTGCTTGATGATGGCGTTCCTGGGTTCGGTGAGGATGCGGATGAAGTCGTCTTTGCCGAGCTTGTCGAGGGCGGCGACGACGGGGAGGCGTCCGATGAACTCGGGGATGATGCCGAATTTGAGGAGATCCTCGGGCTCGACGAGGTCGAGGACCTGGCTGGAGGTGTCGGCGAGGTCGATGTGCCCCTCGTCGATCTCCTTGCCGAAGCCGAGGACGTGCTGTCCGAGGCGCTTGCGGATGATGCTGTCGAGTCCGACGAAGGCGCCGGCGCAGATGAAGAGGATGTTGGAGGTGTCGACGGGGATGCACTCCTGCTCGGGGTGCTTGCGTCCGCCCTGCGGGGGGACGTTGGAGACGCAGCCCTCGATGATCTTGAGGAGAGCCTGCTGGACGCCCTCTCCGGAGACGTCGCGGGTGATGGAGACGTTGTCGGAGCGCTTGGCGATCTTGTCGATCTCGTCGATGTAGACGATGCCGCGCTGGGCGCGCTCGAGGTTGTAGTCGGAGGCCTGGAGGAGTCTGACGAGGATGTTCTCGACGTCGTCGCCGACGTATCCGGCCTGGGTGAGGGTGGTGGCGTCGGCGATGGCGAAGGGGACGTCGAGCTTGCGGGCGATGGACTGCGCGAGGAGCGTCTTGCCGCAGCCGGTGGGGCCGATGAGGAGGACATTGGACTTGTCGAGCTCGACGTCGCCGCCCTTGTCCTTGTCCTTGCCCTCGGCGAGCCGGGCGGCGTGCCGGATGCGCTTGTAGTGGTTGTAGACGGCGACGGCGAGGACCTTCTTGACCTTGTCCTGCCCGATGACGTACTGGTCGAGGTGCTCCTTGAGCTCGGCGGGGGTGACGAGGGCGCCGGTGAGCTCGGCCTCCTGGACCTGTCCCCTTGCCCCTGCCTTGGCGGCGGCGCGCTCGGCGCGCGGGTACGGCCCGCCGCGGAGTCCGAGCATTTCATGGCAGATGTCGATGCAGTTGGCGCAGATGAAGGCGCCGTTGCCGAGGGGCGAGGGGATGATGTCGTTGGGCGAGTTGAGGCTGCCGCAGAAGGAGCAGGGCAGCTGCTGTTGCTGGGACGATTTCTTGGCCATCTTGGTGGGGAGAGGTGTCCTGGATGAGGGAGGTGCGTGTGGGGGGCGGGCGGCGGCGTGGCCGTCCGGCTAGTTGCCCTTGGCGGCGCTGTCCTGGCGCTGGCGCGGCGGGAGGACCTTGTCGATGACGCCGTAGGCAGCGGCGTCGTCGGCGGAGAGGTAGAAGTCGCGGTCGGAGTCCTTCATGATCTGCTCGACGGGCTTGCCGATGTGGTGGGCGAGGATGCCGTAGAGCTGGGTCTTGCAGTAGAGGAGTTCGCGCATGTGGATTTCGGCGTCGGCGGCGGAGCCCTCGTAGCCTCCGAGCGGCTGGTGGATCATGATGCGGGAGTTGGGGAGGGCGAAGCGCTTGCCGGGGGCGCCGGCGGTGAGGAGGACGGCGCCCATGGAGGCGGCCATGCCGACGCAGTAGGTCCTGACGTCGCAGGAGAGCATCTGCATGGTGTCGTAGATGGCCAGTCCTGCGGAGACGCTGCCGCCGGGGCTGTTGATGTAGAGGTCGATGTCCTTCTTGGGGTCTTCGCTCTGGAGGAAGAGGAGCTGTGCGACAAGCAGGTTGGCGACGGTGTCGTCGATGGCGGTGCCGAGCATGATGATGCGGTCCTTGAGGAGTCGGGAGTAGATGTCGTACTGCCGCTCCCCGTGTGCGGTCTGCTCGAGGACATAGGGGATATAGTAGTTGTTTCTGATGTCGCTGGCCATGGTGGTCGTGCTCCTTGTGTGGGTGTCGGTGGGGTGCGGCTCCGCGGCGGAGGGGGCATCGGGGCCTCCTCCGGGGGAACGAAAAGGACAGCGGGCGCGCCTGGCGTCGCTGTCCTGCCCTGCCGCTGGCCGTGCCGCCGCCGTGCGTGTGTGCGGCGCGGCGCGGTGGCGGCGTGTGTGGGCGGCGGCCTGCTGGGGCGTCAGGCTCAGTTCTGTGCGTCGGCGGGCGCCTCGGTCTCGGAGACGTCGGCCTTGGCGATGATGGCGTCAAGGGTCTTCTTCCACATGATGGAGTGAACGAGCCTGCCGACGATGGAGTCGTCCTTCTTGACGAGCTCCTCGACGGTGGTGCGCTGGGCCTCGGCGAGCTGGGCGGCGGCCTGGTAGAGCTCCTCCTGGCTGACGTTGACGCCCTCGGCCTTGCTGATGGCCTGGACGAGGAGCTCGGTGCGGATGCTCTTGGCGGCGCTCTTCTCGGCGTCGGCGAGGATTTCGGGCTTCCTGGGCTCGAGGTCGTCCTTGGAGACGCCCTTGCGGAGCTCGGCCTGGTACTGGCTGCCGGCGATGCGGTTCTTCTCCTTCTCGAGGAGCTTCTGGGGGAGCGGGAAGTCGACGGCGGCGACGAGCTGCTCGAGGGCCTGGTCGGCGAGGGACTGCTCGGCCTCGGAGTCGGCCTGTGCCTTCATGTTGTCGGCGATGCGCTGGCGCAGCTCGGCCATGTCCTTGGCGCCGACGGTCTTGGCGAGGTCGTCGTCGAGGGCGGGGACGGTGGCCGCGTGGACCTCGTTGACCTTGACCTTGTAGTCGAGGGTCTGTCCGGCGAGCTCGCTGTTGTAGTGGTCCTGGGGGAAGGAGACCTTGACGGTGCGCTCCTCGCCGGCGACGGCGCCGACGAGGGCGTCGGCGACGCCGGGGAGCATCTCGGGCTGCTTGAGGGCGAGCCAGGTGTTGGTGCCGCCGAGGAGGAACTTGGACTTGTCGGTGGTCTGGAGTCCCTCGGGGACGGTGGCGGAGAAGTCGGCGCGGAGGAGGTCACCGGCGGCGGCGGGGCGGTCGGTGACCTCGTACTTGGTGTTGCGCTCCTGGAGTCCCTTGAGGATGTTGTCGATGGCGGCCTCGTCGAGGGCGAAGGGCTTGCGGGTGAGCTTGAGGCCCTGGTAGTCGGGGAGCTGGAATTCGGGGACGACCTCGACCTTGACCTCGAAGGTGAAGGGGGTGTCCTGGCCGATGGCGAGCTCGGCGGTCTCGCCGAGCTCGGGGTCGCCGATGACGCTGAGCCCCTCCTGCTTGACCGCGTCGGAGTAGGCCTTGTCGAGCAGGCGGCTGCGCGTCTCGGAGACGACGTCGGCGCCGAAGCGCTTGAGGATGACGTTGGCGGGGACCTTGCCGGCGCGGAAGCCAGGCACCTTGACCTGCTTCGAGAACATGGCGATCACTTCGTCAAAGGACTTCTTGACGCGCGGAGGGAGAACCTCCACCTTGAGCGCCAGGCTGCAGGGTGCGACTTCCGTCTTGACGATGTTGAGGTTGAGCGTGGTGTCCACAGGAACTCCTTGGGAAAGCCAGAATTGCGGATGAACGGACTGCCCGGCGGCGCGCCGCCGGCGTGTGTGGTGCAGGCAGCCGCGCCGGCGATGTCGTCCGGACGGGGCGCCTCCTCTCAAAAACAGAAAGACGTACTATATTACCTAGTTGCCCGGATTTCCAGCGTCGCGGAAGATTTATCTTGCCGAAGGCGGCGCGTCTCCGGGTGTCGCGCCGCCGGCGGCGGCGTCCGTCCGGGCGAGAAGGTCAGTGTTTCTTTTTTATTTGTGGAGTTGAGCGGAGAACGATGCGAGCAGAGGACAGGTTGAGCGGTCTGGGCAGGGAGTCCTGGGGCGTGGGCGAGGCGGAGTGGGGCGACTGGCGGTGGCAGCTGCGGCACAGCGGCGAGGCGTGGGGGCGCCTGTCGGCGTGCGGCCTGGGGGGCGGCGGGCGCGAGGAGGCGCAGCGGCGCTATCCGGCGCAGTGCACGCCGTACTACCTGAGCCTGGCGGCGTCGGCGTCGCCGGACGACCCGGTGCTGCGCCAGGTGCTGCCGGACCCGGCCGAGCTGTCGGGCGACGGCGAGGAGGACCCGTTCGCGGAGGAGGCGCACTGCGGGGCGCCGAGGCTGGTGCACCGGTACCGCGACCGGGCGCTGTTCCTGACGACGGGCGACTGCGCCGCGCACTGCCGCCACTGCATGCGGAAGCGGAACTGGGGCGAGCTGCCGGGGGCGCCGTCGGCGGAGGCGCTGGCGGCGGCGGCCGGGTACGTGCGGTCGCATCCGGAGATCCGCGAGATCCTGGTGTCGGGCGGGGATCCGCTCACGCTGTCCGACGTCGAGCTGGGGCGGGTGCTGTCGGCGTTCGCCGCCATCCCGCACGTGGAGACGCTGCGGGTGGGGAGCCGTCTGCCGGCGGTGCTGCCGCAGCGCCTGACCGAGGGGCTCGCCGCCGTGCTGGGGGGCGTCGGGAAGGCGGTCTTCCTGGCCTGCCACTTCAACCATCCCCGGGAGCTGACGGAGGAGGCGGCGGCGGGCGTCCTGCGCCTGCTGCGGGCGGGCGTCCCGTCGGTGTGCCAGAGCGTGCTGCTGCGGGGCGTCAACGACGACCCGGAGACGCTGCGGGAGCTGCTGACGGGGCTGCTGCGGATACGCGTCAAGCCCTACTGCCTCTTCCATGGCGACCCCATCCGGGGGACGATGCACTTCCGCACCGGCATCGCGCGGGGGCTGGAGCTGATGGGGGCGCTGCGGGGCCATGTCAGCGGCCTGGCCATGCCGGCCTTCGCCTTCGACCTCCCGCAGGGCGGGGGCAAGGTCCGGCTCGAGCCCGGGGACGCGCCGCGCCGCGCACCCGACGGCGCGCCCGTCTTCCGCAGCTTCGAGGGACGTGACATCCCCTATCGGTAGTGAAAAAAGCAGAATTCATGCCAGAAAAAGCGGGCGTCCGCGGGGCGCCGGGCGGGGGCGCGCGGCTGTACAGAAGCGGACAAGTCCGACAGGGGGCTGTCGCAGTTGTCAGCTTCTGTACGTCCCGGGTGGCGCCGGCAGGCGGCGCAAAGAAAAATGCGCGGGACGGCTTGCAAAGTGCGGGGAGACGTGCTAAAGTACATGACGTGCATTTTGTCACCTTTGTTATAACGTGGAGCGGCTGTCTTGATCTTGACTGGGAGAGAGGTGGTTAACGGGCCTGCGTGGGGTGGCGGAGCACAAGGACAATTCAGGGAAAACCAATGAACATCTATGTTGGAAACATGCCGTATTCGATGACGGAGGAAGATCTGCGGAACGCGTTTGGCGAATTCGGCACTGTTGACCGTGCCCGTCCGGTTTCGGATCGTGAGACTGGCCGCCCGAAGGGCTTTGGCTTCGTCGAGATGCCGAACGACGATGAGGCGAACGCGGCGATCGCCGCTCTGAACGGCAAGGAGTTCAGCGGGCGCAAGCTGGTCGTGAACGAGGCCCGTCCCCGCGAGGACCGTCCCCGCCGCAGCTTTGACCGCTGAGCGGGCCTTTCGAGGCCGTGAGGCCCCCTGAGTGGGGGCCGTAGGGACAGCGAGGGCGTCTGGGGAGAGTCCGTCTCTCACCCGGGCGCCCTCGTCGCCTTTTCTGGGGTGCCGAGGGTGTTTTTTT
>CALZPA010000139.1 GCA_945827525.1 uncultured Lentisphaeria bacterium
CGGTACATCCCGCGCTTCCGCGCGGAGAACTTCCAGCCCTGCAGACAGGCTTCTAGTGCTTCCAGGGCTTCTAGAGCCGGCGAGCTAGTTTTCGGGTTTGGGCTGGCTGAGGCGGGTGCGGACTTGCGTCCAGTTCCAGATACGGACGGCGAGGTCTTGGCGGACGAGGGTCTCGCCGTTGTCCTGGGGAGTCTGGACGAGGCTCTGGCCGCCGTTGTCCTCGCGATCCCAGCCGACGGAGTAGACGGTGAACTGCGGGAACTCCAGCTCGACAGTCTGTCCAGGTTGGTCGGAGAGGTCGCTGGTGGTTCGGAAGGCGTCGGCGCGATAGACGAAATCGTTGCCGGAGAAGGGGTCGCGCGGGAGGGTGGGGAGGAAGTCGGGGACGAGCTGGGCGGTGGTGTCGGGGAGTCTGCCGTGTCGGAGGCGGAACTGTTCGCAGGCAACGGCGATGAGGAGGGCCTGCTGGAGGGTTCTGACGGCGATGAACTGCGAGGAGGCGGGAACGAGGAGGTTGACGGAGAAGGTGGCGGTGGCGGGGAGGGATGCGGCGAAGGCCTGTTCGTCGGCTGCGGAGCGTGGAGTGAGCGGGAGTGGGCTGGGGAGTGAGCTGGCGTAGTCGAAGGCCCAGCGTCCGTCGGCTCGGCGGAGCCAGAGCGCCATTGGGGTGGCGTAGCCGCAGAGGAGTTCGCTGGTGGCGGAGTCCTGTGAGATGGCGCCATAGAGTGAGGAGTCGCCGTCGAGGTCCTGGACGTTGGCGGTGTACCAGGCGAGTGCGGCCCAGGTGGCGCGTACGGTGCGCGGTTCCCAGGCGTCGAGGTCGCGTTGGAGGTTCTGGCTGAGCGCGGCGAGGTCGGCGTGGGTGAGCTGTCCCATGCCGAGGAGGGTCTGGAGTGCGGCGAGTCGGATGACCTCGAGCTGGACACCGTTGCCGTTGGCGAGGAGGAAGGGGTCGTCAAAGGCGGAGTCACGGAGCCAGGTGATGCGTCGGATGAGGTCGAGTGCCTTGTCCTTGGAGAAGTTCTCGACGGGAGCGGCGGCCATGGCATGGAGCCGGGTATGGTAGATTTGCGCCCAGGCGATGAGGTTGCTGGCGATGGAGGCGCGGGCCTCGTAGCGTCCGCCGTGGCGTGTGAGGTCGTCCTTGAAGAGTGGGCCGGTGGTGGCGGCGTCCATTTGCGCGTGGGCGTCGGCATTGCGTGCGGACCAGTCCATGAGGGTCTGGTAGGCTTCGGCGGAGTAGCTGGCCTGGTCGAGGAGGAGCTGCTGGGTCTGGTCGAAGAGTTCGGGCTGACGGCCATCGCCGACGCGGCGCGGGCCGTCGGCGACGGCCTTGGCGAGGAGGCTGTCGGGGGGCGTGGGCTGGGCGCCGTCGTGGAGATAGTCGGCGAGGAGGGCGCTGTTGGTGAGGGGGCGTCCGAAGCGCTGTTCGAGTGCGGTGCGCTGTGCGGGGAACGTGCGTTCGGCGTGTGCGGCGGCGAGCCAGAGGACGACGGAGACGGCGAGCCAGGCGAGGTGGCAGGCGCCGATGCCGAGCCAGACGCGGCGGCTGAAGGTGCGGAGCTCGGCGGCCAGGGCGACGAGCACATACAGGCAGATGGCGGTCGCCAGCGTGCAGCCGGGGATCAGGAAGGCGTTTGTCCAGTTCAGGGCGAGCTGTCCCGAGAGCATCGTCAGGGCGCCATACAGGCAGACGTAGCCCGCCACGACGCCTGGGACGCAGGCCAGCAGCAGGTTGCGGCTGCGCTGTCTCAGGGCCGCCACGCCGACCAGCGAGAACAGATAGAACGGCCCCAGCACGAAGGAGGGCAGGAGCAGGACGAACGCCAGGGCGCGATGGCGCAGGTTCAGCCAGGTCGTCAGGCGGTCCATCCAGAACGAGAGGAGGGTGAAGAGGCTCCAGAGGACGGCGCCGATGACGGCGGTGAAGGTGACGGTGGCGATGATGGAGCCGGGGAGCGACTGTCCGAAGCGGAACATGCCCTGTGCGGTCTGGGTGCCGTAGAGGCAGAGGAAGTACAGGGAGATGAGCGTGTAGGGGACGGTGTGGAGGAGCGTCACGGCCATGGCGGCCTGGCTGGGCGTGGCGGGCACAGGGGGATTGGGGTCCTGCTCGCGGGCGGTGTCGGCAGCGGCGGAGGGGGGTGTCGTCGGTTCAGCGGTCGTCATGTCGGTTCGTGCGAGGTTGGGTGGAGGGGCAGGCCACGCGCAGCGGTGGGCTGTGCGTGGCGGCGGTGTGTGGGGGGGATCAGTAGCCGAGGGCGTTGATGCGGGTGAAGAGGTCGCGGAAGATGGCGTCGCGGTTGAGGTGGGTGGCGACGCGGATCTGGTGTCGGTGGGCGTTGCGGGAGTAGGTGAAGTTGTCGTTGAGGATGGGCGACGGGGCGAGTTCGGTGGAGAACCAGCCGGCGTTGACGAGCCAGGCGACGGTGGAGATGTCCCAGATGACCTTGGACCAGCAGAAGGGATCGTTGGTGTAGTTGTGGACGATGGCGGTGAGGTAGTCGCCGAGCTTGCTGTTGCCCTTGAGGTAGGTGTCCAGGAAGGGGAGCGAGACGCGAAGGTGCTCGGCGACGTTGGTGCAGGGGACGAGCATCAGGGGGACGCCGGAGTCGAAGAGGACGCGGGAGGCCTCGATGTCCTGGAAGAGGTTGAATTCGTGTGCGGAGGGCCAGTCGAAGGGCTGTCCGCCGAGCCAGACAACGACGATGCGGCTGCGGATGGCGGGTTCCATCATGATGGCGGAGGCGACGTTGGTGGGTGCGCCGATGGTCAGCACATAGAGCGGCTCGCCGTCGGGCATGGCCAGCGCCTTCTGCACGAGATCGCGGGCGGCGGGCGAGTCGACGGGCTGTCCGCCGTTGTCCTTGAGCCAGCGGCGTGAGCCCTCGAAGACGAGGCCATCGGCGGCGAGCCCCATGGCGGCGAGGACACGGCGGATTTCCTCGACGCTGCGCAGCATGCCGTCCTCGGGGCCGTTGGAGCGGTTGTTGTGGAAGGGCGCGGCGTAGACGGCGTCGAGCGAGAGGCAGTCCTTGGCCAGCAGGGCGTAGGCGAGGGCAAACTGGTCGTCGACCTCGTTGTAGGTGTCTGTGTCGAGGACGGCGTGGAGGCCATGCTTTGGGGAAACCAGGCGGGCGACGCGCTCC
Source organism: uncultured Lentisphaeria bacterium (assembly GCA_945827525.1). Taxonomy (GTDB): domain Bacteria; phylum Verrucomicrobiota; class Lentisphaeria; order Oligosphaerales; family Oligosphaeraceae; genus CAAGGB01. The sequence continues at coordinate 3,150 of CALZPA010000139.1, forward strand.
GCCTCGGTCATGAAATTCATATCCCAGGTCATTGCAAATGTTTCCTTTTGGTTGAGTGATTGGGAAGACCAGCGGAAGACCCCGCGCTGAAGCGCGGGCACAGGACGGGATCCCGCGCTGAAGCGCGGGCACAGGACAAGCCTCGCTGAAGCGCGGGCACAGGACAAGATCCCGCGCTGAAGCGCGGGCACGGGACAAGGACACAGGACTAGGGCTTTTCTTCGGCCTCGCGGGCGGCGCGGATGGCCTCCTCGCGGCGGCGTTCCATTTCGGCGTGCTTGGCCTTGGCGTTCTCTATGAGCTTGGCCTCGGGCTCGCGCCAGTCTCCGCTGCGGTAGTACTCCTCGCAGATGGCGTCCGTCTCGGCACGGGTGAGCTGCTCCTTGGACTTGCCGTAAAGGCGCTGGCCGTAGGAGGCAAAGACATCCTCGTCGACATGGATGACGCGCCGGACGAGGAAGCCGGGCCAGCGGCCGTTGTTCTTGAGGACTTCGTGGGGGATTTCACCCTCCTTGAACGTGTAGCCCTCGTCGTCCTTGGGGCCGAACTGGAGCTTGCAGGCGGGACAGCCGGAGTCGTCGCGGATTTTCTCGTACATGGCCTTGACGTTGACACCCTGGGTACGGACGTTGAGAACACAGTCGGGATTGGGACACTTCAGCTCGTAGAGGACCCAGTTCATCTGGAGATAGGTGGGGTCATCGAGACGGGTCGTGTCGAGGGGTTCGCCGACGGCACGGTAGGGATACAGAGGACGGAGGAACGCCGGCGTCTTGTCTTCAACGGGCTTGGGGTCAGTCATGCTGGTTCAGCTCCTGGGATTAGTTGGGGATGGGGAATTCAAGTGCCATGAATTCGGCGAGGGCGTCATGCCAGTCGGGCATGGGAGGGAGTCCGCAGAGGCGAAGCATCCGCTTCTCCAGGCGCGAGTTGAGGGGGCGCGGGGCGGGGCGGGGGAAGTCGGCGGTGGCGCAGGGGGCGACCTGCTGGTGGCGTCCGGCGAGGCGGAAGATTTCGCGGGCGAAGTCGGCCCAGGTGGCCTCGCCCTCGCAGGTCAGGTGGAACGTGCCGGTGAGTTCGGGGTGGTCGAGCAGGATGCCGAGGTGACGGGCGACAGCCAGGGCGGACGTCGGATTGCCGTGCTGGTCATCGACAACCTTGAGGACGGGTCGGGAGCCATCGGCGAGGTTCATCATGGCGTGGACGAAGCTGGGGCCGCCCGCGCCGTAGAGCCACGAGATGCGGCAGATGAGGTGTTCGGGGCAGTGGCGGCGGATGAGTTCCTCGCCGGCGAACTTGCTGGCGCCGTAGACGGTGTGGGCACCGCCGGCGACGTCGAACTCGTGGTAGGGGCGGTCGAGTTCGCCGCCGAACACATAGTCGGTCGAGATGGCGAGGAGGCGCACATTCTGGCGTCGGCAGGCGTTGGCGACGTTGAGGGAGCCGATGGCGTTGAGGCGATAGGCGAGGTCGGACTCGCTTTCGCAGCGGTCGACGGCGGTCATGGCGGCGCAGTGGATGACGGCGGCGGGCTGGGCGTCGGCGAGCTGACGTTCGAACGCGGTGGCGTCGAGGATGTTCCATTCGGGGAGGTCGGCGACGATGAGATGATGTCTGGGGCCGAGGACGTTCTGGATGGTTCGTCCGAGCATGCCCTTTCCTCCTGTGACGACGATGCGCATGGTCTAGGCCTCCTCCCAGGGTTCGATGTCGGCCAGGAGGGGATGTCTCTGGTCTTTGGGTGAGAGGTTCCACTGCTGGGGCTGGATGCGCCAGTCGATGTGGAGGGCGGGGTCATCGAAGCGGAGTCCGCGTTCGGCGGCGGGGCAGTAGGCGTTGTCGCACTTGTAGGCGAAGATGGCCTCCTGGCTGAGGACGGCGAAGCCGTGGGCGAAGCCGCGCGGGATGAAGAGCTGGCGCTTGTTCGCGGCGGAGAGTTCGATGGCGACGTGGCGTCCGAAGGTGGGCGAGTTGCGTCGGATGTCGACGGCGACATCGAGGACGGCGCCGCTGACGACGCGGACGAGCTTGGCCTGGGTGTGGGGTGCGGCCTGCCAGTGGAGGCCGCGCAGCACGCCGAACGAGGACTTCGACTCGTTGTCCTGGACGAACTGGCAGTCGATGCCGGCGGCGGCGTAGGCGTCCTGGCGCCAGGTCTCGAAGAAGTATCCGCGCGCGTCGCCGAAGACCTTTGGCTCGACGATGAGCACGCCTTCGAGGTCAGTTCTGATGATGTTCATGGTTGTTTTTCAGTCCTCAATCAGCTTGAGCAGATACTGGCCATAGTTGGTCTTGGCGAGTTCGAGGGCGTCCTGTCGGACCTGTTCGCGGGAGAGCCAGCCCTGGTCGTAGGCGATTTCCTCGAGGCAGGCGACCTGGAGTCCCTGTCTCGTCTCGATGGTTCGGATGAAGTTGGCGGCGTCGAGCATGGCGTCGTGGGTGCCGGTGTCGAGCCAGGCGTAGCCGCGTCCGAGTCTCTGGACGCGGAGTTCGCCGCGCTCGAGGTAGACGTTGTTGACGGAGGTGATTTCGAGTTCGCCGCGGGCGGAGGGGCGGATGTGGCGGGCGATGTCGACGACGGCGTTGTCGTAGAAGTAGAGTCCGGTGACGGCGTAGTTGGACTTGGGGTTGGCGGGCTTCTCCTCGATGGAGAGGGCGCGGAACTGGTCATCGAACTCGACGACGCCGAAGCGTTGCGGGTCGGAGACGTAGTAGCCGAAGACGGTGGCGCCGGAGGTCTGTGCGGCGGCGGTCTGGCAGAGTTCGCCAAGCTTGGCGCCGTAGAAGATGTTGTCTCCGAGGACGAGGGCGACGGAGGAGTCGCCGATGAAGTCGGCGCCGATGAGGAAGGCCTGTGCAAGGCCTTCGGGTCGTGGCTGGACGGCGTAGGAGAAGCGGACGCCGAAGCGTTCGCCGGAGCCGAGGAGTCTCTGGAAGGCGGGCTGGTCTTCGGGAGTGGTGATGATGAGGATGTCGCGGATGCCGGCGAGCATGAGGACGCTGATGGGGTAGTAGACCATCGGCTTGTCGTAGACTCCGAGGAGCTGCTTGGAGACGCCGGCGGTGATGGGATGGAGGCGCGTGCCCGCGCCGCCTGCCAGAACGATGCCTTTCATGGTTGCGTCACCTCCCCTGCCCCAGGCGTTCGCCTGCGTACTTGCGTTCGCGGATGGGCTGCCACCACCAGGCGTTGTCGAGGTACCACTGGACGGTTCGGCGGATGCCGGTGTCGAAGTTCTCCTCGGGCTGCCAGCCGAGATGGTTGCGCAGCTTGTCGGCGTCGATGGCGTAGCGGCGGTCATGTCCGGGGCGGTCGGCGACGAAGACGATCTGGTCTTCGTATCGTCCCTGGGTTTTGGGTCGGAGTTCGTCGAGGATGCGGCAGACGGTCTGGACGACCTGGAGGTTGGTCCGTTCGTTTCGTCCGCCGATGTTGTAGGTTTCGCCGGGGACTCCCTTCTGGTTGATGAGCCAGAGGGCCTTGGCATGGTCTTCGACGAAGAGCCAGTCGCGGATGTTGTCGCCTTTGCCGTAGATGGGGAGCTGCTTGCCGTCGAGGGCGTTGAGGATGATGAGCGGGATGAGCTTCTCGGGGAAGTGGTAGGGGCCGTAGTTGTTGGAGCAGTTGCTGAGGAGGACGGGGAGTCCGAAGGTGTGTCCCCAGGCGCGGACGAGGTGGTCACTGGAGGCCTTGCTGGCGGAGTATGGGGACTTGGGGTCGTAGGGGGTTTTCTCGGTGAAGAGTCCGTCGGGGCCGAGGGAGCCGTAGACCTCGTCGGTGGAGATGTGCTGGAAGCGGAAGGTCTGGCGGCGGTCGTCGGGGAGGTTGCGCCAGTAGTCGAGGGCGCACTGGAGGAGGTTGGCGGTGCCGAGGACGTTGGTTCGGACGAAGCAGAGGGGGTCGTCGATGGAGCGGTCGACATGGCTTTCGGCGGCGAGGTGCATGATGGCGTCCGGCTGGAAGTCGTCGAAGAGCTGTCGGACGCCCTCGGCGTCGCAGATGTCGAGCTGTGCGAAGCGGTAGAGGGGGGAGTCCTCGATTTCCTTGAGGCTTTCGAGGTTTCCGGCGTAGGTGAGTTTGTCGAGGTTGCAGACATTGGCCAGGCGGTTGCCGACCAGATGTCGGATGAGCGCCGAGCCGATGAAGCCTGCGCCGCCAGTCACGATGATGTTTCTCATGGGTGGTGCGTTTCCGTGTGGTTAGGGGTTACTGGGCGATCATGAAGACGACGGCGTCGTTGGCGGGCATCTCGATCTGCCAGGAGCCGTCGGGGCGCTGGGCAGGCTGGACGCCGCGCAGGGTGGCGGTGGGGTGCCAGCCGTCCGCGAGGTTCAGCGTCTCGATGACGGGTGCCGGCGAGGCGTTGACGGCGACGACCGCGCAGCGGCCGTCCGCGAACGGATGCTCCGTCAGCATCACGCATGGCAGGGTCTTGGTGACCAGGCGCTCCGAATGGGCGCGGAACAGCCACTGGTAGACTTTCCAGTAGGCAGTGGCGGTGGGGCCATGGAACGCGCCGGGCGTCTTGCAGAGCTGCATTTCGACGGGGATGGCGACGCAGACGATGCGTCCCTTGCCGTAGGCGAGTTCGGTCATGATGGGGTTGCCGTCGGCCTCGCGGGCGAGGGCTGTCGCCTCGGTGAGGACGGCCTCCAGGCGGATGGAGCCGGCGGGCGCGGTCGCCTCGACGCCGGGGAAGAGGGTCGCGTCGAACTCGACGCGCGAGGCGGCCGTGCGCTTTGAGCGCGAGAGGACGTCGGCGCCCATGACCTTGGCGATTTCGGAGACGACGGCGTCGTCCAGGGAGAGGTAGAGGGTTGCGCCCTGGCTGACGCGCTCCATGAGTTCGAACCAGCGGTGGCGGGTGAGGAACCCGCCGCCGGCGATGCCGGGCAGCAGATAGAGCGGCGACTCGGGCAGGGCATGGCGCGAGGCGCCGTCGAAGAAGGTGAGGTCGCCGCCGGCCTGACGCGCGAGGATGTAGCTGGCGTAGGCGACGCCCCACTGATCCTGGTCGGCGGAGACGATGCAGACGGCGTCGGTGCGGCGTTTGGGGAGTTGGTCGAAGGGGAGGCTGTCGATGAAGCGTCGGAAGTCCTGATAGACGCCGACGAGAGGCTTGGGTGTCTTGTCGAGATGGAACATGCCGAGTTCGCGTTCGACACCATGCCAGTCGTAGGGCGGCTGTTCGAGGGCGATCTGCTCGAAGCCGCACCACCAGAGGAGTCCGCGCAGGTCGGCGGCCCAGCTGTTGAAGAGGACCTGGCGGATGTAGGCGGCCGCCGTCTCCTCATTGCCGTAGATGCTGCCCAGCGTGCCGATTTCCTCGACCAGGCAAGGGCGGCCTCCCAGGTCGGCGTAGAGCAGCGACTCCGCGACGGCGTGGAGCGACGGGCGGCAGGTCGTCAGCGGGTCGAGGTCGCACCAGGGCGTGAAGCGCGGATAGGGGTGTGTGGTGAGCACGTCGCAGAGTTCGCCCTGGTCGGCGATGAGCCAGTTTCCCTTGGCAGGCGACAGGCTGTGCATGCCGGAGACGACGGGGCGTGTCGTGTCGACGGAGCGGATGGCGTCGACGATGAGGGATGTCCAGACGTAGGCCTGCTGTGGGCTATTGAGTCTGGCGAGGCAGTTGCACTCGTTTCCGAGGTCCCAGCCTTTGATGGCGGGATGGTCTTTGAAGTAGCGCACAAAGGTCTTCACGAAGCGCAGTTCCCACTGGAGCACCACGGGATCGGTCAGCACATTCTTGGTTTCGAACGGGACGGGCACGAACCAGCGTCCGCTCATCCAGCCGGTCACGATGCCGACCAGCACCTGGATGTGACGCTTCTCCGCCTCATCGCACAGGAACCGGAAATGCTCCATCGCCGACAGGCTCATGCCGGCGTTGCCCAGCTCGTCGTCCGGCAGCAACTGTTCGCCGAAGCGCATCTCGACGGGCTCGCCCATGCACTGATAGAGCGGCGTCAGCGGCTGAAAGTCCGGCCACAGCGGGAAGACTCGAATCACCTGCACGCCCGCCTCCTCCAGCAGACGCAGATCGTCCGCGATCACCTCCGGACGCCAGTCGCGCCAGGTGTGGGTTCCCGCATGACTGCCCCAGTAGTTACACCCAATCAGAAACTTGCCGCTCGTCCTAAACATTTCTTCTTCCTTGTTTTTCTTCTTATTTCTGAACGTTGCCAATCAACAAAATATGCCGTAAATCTTCATCTCAATCCCTGAGCCATACCCACTCCCCTTAAAATTAGGAATCCTTATGCTTTTATAGGAATTCTTATGATAATAATTTTTATAATTTGCAATCGCTTGTTTTGGGTGCTATACTAAATTCTGGGGGGCTCCCCCTATTAAATAAGGTACGTGCGCGCACGAGGCGGGGCCGTTTTTTCGAGTTAATCGAGTTAATCGACTTAATCGACTTAATCGACTTAATCGACTTAATCGACTTAATCGAC
>CALZPA010000140.1 GCA_945827525.1 uncultured Lentisphaeria bacterium
GCGCGGGTACCTTTCGCACACCCCACTAATATACAGGAAAGACGAGCAATGACGATGTTGACGCACGCTTTTGCTAGATGGCTGACCCGCTGGACGGCCTCCCTTTTCCTTCTGACGACAGCAGCCCTGCTGGCCCAGCCGCGGCCCGCCCCGCTTGCGGACGGCGAACGCATCGTCTGCTTTGGGGACAGCATCACCCACGGCGGCAGCTACATCCTCTACGCGCAGCTCTTCAGCGACCTCAGACGCCCCGGCTCCGGCATCACCTTCCTCAACGCCGGCATCTCCGGCGACTCCGCCGGCGGCGGCCTCGGGCGCTGGAGCCACGACGTCGCCCCCATGAACCCTGACCGAGTGCTCGTCATGTTCGGCATGAACGACGTCGGACGCAACAACTACGCCAGCACCCAGCCCACCGACAGGCAGCAGGCCGCCAGAAAACGCTCGCTCGAGAACTACGAGAAGAACCAGCGCCGGCTCGCCGAGATGCTGCTCCAGGCCGGCAAGACGCCCATCCTCATCACGCCGTCACCGTATGACCAGTACGGCACCGCGCCCACCGCGCCCAACCTCGTCGCCTGCAATGACCCTGGCCTCGCCGACTGTGCGGCCATTGTGCGTCGGCTGGCCGCTGAGAAGAACCTCGCCACCATCGAATTTCACCGTCCCATGACCTCGCTGCTCCAGTCGCATCCGGAGCAGAAGCTGTGCGGCAACGACCGCGTCCATCCCGGCAACGAGGGTCATCTGCTGATGGCGGCCCTCCTGCTCCAGGCGTTCCAGGCCGACGCCACCGTCGCGGACGTCACGCTCGACGCCTCCCGGGCCAGCGTCACCGCCGTCCGGAACGCGACCGTCAGTGATCTCCGCCGCCAGGGACGCGGCCTCGCGTTCCGCTATGCGCCCCACGCCCTGCCGTTCCCCATCTCGTCCGAATACCGGAAGGTCGACGCCATCTTCCCGCTCACGGACACCCTCAACCGCGAGTTCCTGCGCATCACTGGTCTGCCCGACGGCACCTACGTCTTGAAGGCGAACGGGAAGCGTTTGGCCGACGTCACCGCCGCCCAACTGTCGGCGGGCATCAATCTGGCGTTGCTCGACACGCCCAGCCAGGCGAAGGCCAAGGAGGCCGACCGCCTCATGCGTGAGATGCGCCCCATCGTCTCCCAGCTTCGCAACATTCCCTACATGAACCTCACCGTCCGCCGGCGCAAAGGCAATCCTGACGACCAGGCCGACTCCTTCCGCGTCCTCGACGAGTGGATTGCCGAGCGCGAGGCGGCCAAGGACGCGCACCTCAGCTACTACCGCTGGGTCGTCCGGAGCTACAAGGAGCTGCGTCCCAAACTGGCTGAGCGCGAGGCGCGCGTCGCCGAGCTGCGCCGTCAGATGGCCGCCATCCGTCCCGAGGCCTTCGAGATTGCCGTCGAGTAGGCCTGGGCACACGCATGAACACCGATGGTCTGGTCATTGCTCTGGTGAGCTTTGTGGTGATTGGCTTGTTTCATCCGCTGGTCATCAAGGGCGAGTACTACTTTGGCACCCGCATCTGGTGGCTGTTCCTGCTGGCTGGTCTGGCGGCGCTGGCCGCCTCGGTCATGGTCAGCCACCTGGTCTGCTCGGCCGGACTCGGTGTGCTCGGCTGCACCTGCCTCTGGAGCATAGGCGAACTCTTCCATCAGCGAAAACGCGTCGAGCGAGGCTGGTTCCCCAAGGGACCCTCGCATCTTCGCGAACAGCATAAACCCCATCCGAACAAGGAGACCAAACCATGAGACGCATCATCCTCTTCACACTCATCGAACTGCTCGTCGTCATTGCCATCATCGCGATTCTGGCGGCGATGCTGCTGCCGGCACTGTCGAAGGCGCGCGATAAGGCGCGCACCATCTCCTGCCTCAACAACTGCAAGCAGATTGGCCTCTACATGTCCATGTACATCGACGACAACGCCTCGCGCGTCCCCAAGGGCAACCAGAACCTGAACGCCTACGGCGTGACCAACCAGTGGTCCGGCAAATGGCAGGACGTCCTGGTCTCCTACGCCAATCCGAACATCAGGGCGTCCGACTGGTGCCATGTCACATGGGTCAGCACCGGCATCTGCAAGCCCAGAGCGCCCTTCGCCTGCTCCGTCGGAACCTCCTTCTCCCCCGCCACCTCCTACCGCGCCTACGGCATCAACTCCGCCGGCTACGCCGACCGCACCATCTCCACCTTCAAGAACCCCTCCACGCTCCTCGGCTTCATGGACATTGACCGCACCGACCTCTCCTACCCTGACCCCAACTGCACTAGCCGCGCCACCATCGTCTGCGGCTCCACCGGCACCTGGCGCCACGGCACCGACGGTGCCAACGCCTGCTTCGCCGACGGCCACGCCACCCTCGTCCGCAAGCCCGGCATCCCCGAGACCAGCGGTGACAAGGATCCCGACGGCTTCTGGCTCACCAAGTAACAGCATTAACAAACCAGTACCCCACATCACCAAGGAGCTACGACATGATGACACGGAACACCGCCCTCTGTCTCCTGGGACTTCTGGGCGTCAGTGCCCTGGCCGCCGCCGACGATTCCATGGCGGCCTACGGCGAGCCGCTGGCGCTGCAGCATGTGGCCGGCTCGCAGCCGGCCACCGCCATGGTCAGCACGGGAACCCACCTCTACACGGCCGCCTCAGGAAAACTCCATGTCTACTCGCTCGAGAAGCCCCTCCAGCCGCGTCTCGTCAACGAGGTCAAGGGCTTCCGTGGTGGCCGTCAGCTTGCCTGGTCCGGCGACCTCCTCTTCCTCACGGCGCGTGACTACGGACTCTGGATCTTCGACATCGCCGACCGCGAGAGGCCCAGGCTCATCCGCCGCTACGACACCACCGAGCTCGCCACCGGCGTCCATGCCGGCAACGGCATCTGCCTCGTCGCCCACCGCGTCTACGGCACCCAGCTCCTCGACATCACCGACCCCAACCAGCCCAAGCACCTCTCCACCATCCGCACCCGCGAGGCGCAGACCGTCGTCGCCGCAGGCAAACTCGTCTTTCTGGGCGACTGGGGCTCCGGCGAAGTCACCATCGCCTCCATCGAGAACCCCAGAGAGCCGCGCATCCTCACCAAAATCAAGCTCGACGGCTTCGGCGACGGCCTTGACGTCAACGGCAATCTCTGCCTCGCCTCCACCGGACACCACTCCTTCAAAATCAAAGACCGCGAACAGGCCTACGGACGCGGACACGGACTCGAAATCATCGACATCACCAACCCCGAGAAGCCCGTCACCCGCAGCGTCTTCAAATTCCCGCCCTTCTATCTCCTCGGCAACGACTTCTGGACAGTCCGCAGTTGCGGCTCCTACGCCTTCGCCGTCGACACGCACAATGGCTTCTTCATGCTGGACATCAGCAATCCCGACCAGCCTCGCTGCCTTGGCTACGCCAGACTTCCCGACATGAAGCACATCGACCCCGCCAGCGGCAAGCCCAAGCCGCTGGCCGACTGCGCCACCAGCGTCGCCCTCGGCGACGGCTGCGTCTACATCACCGGCGCCAAGACCGGACTCTTCGTCCTGCCCGCGCCCGGCAAGGCCACCTTCAGGCCGCCCACGCCCGTCACCGCCGCCCTCACGCCGCCGAAACCTCCCGCGCCCATCCCCGGACTCCGGCTCAACCCCATCACCCAAAACGGCACCCAAGTCCGCCGCGCCTGCCTCTATCAGGATGACATCGCCTTCTTCGCCTGCTCCCATGAGGGCATCAAGGCCGGCAGACTCAACCTCGACGGCTCCCTCACCATCCTCTCCACCACGCCCGTCCGCGACGCCGCCTACGACGTCGCCGTCAACGGCAACCAGCTCTTCGTCGCCGAGGGCGCCGACGGCCTCGCCGTCTACGACATCCAGCCCGACGCCTCACTCAAGCTCGCCACCCGCTACCACCAGCCCGGCCGACGCGAATACTGCCAGATACTCCATCTCTACGACCACGGCAACCGGCTCGCCTGGCACGGACGCGGCGGCACCCTCATGCTCCTCCAGCATCAGAACGGCACCTTCCAGCCCCTAGGCTTCACCCGACGCGTCGGCATCCTCTACAACGACAACCTCTCCGACACCGACCTCGACGGCATCATCGCCTGCAACTTCGGCCACGGCTCACGCTTCATCAACCTCCGCGCCGCCGCGCCCGGACAGCCTCTCCCGCTCCTGGACGGCCCCGTCTCCAACGTCCGCAACGACCACAACAACAATGGCTACGCCGTCTACAAGGGACGGTTCATCATCCCCGCCGGCAACCGCTTCCTCGTCTACGACCCCAAGACGCTGGAGACCGCCGAGCAGCCGGACGTCATTCCCATCGAGGGTTCCGTCTTCGCCAAGGGCCAGGTCACTGTCCACGGCGACCTCCTCTGCGTCGTCCAGCGCAGCACCGGCACCATCGCCACCTTCGACCTCAGCCAGCCCGGCAAGGCCATCCCGCTCCCCAAACGCTCCTGGACTGATGTCCATGGCATCCCGGACCGCGCTCTCTTCTGGCGCGGACGACTCGTCATCCCCGCCGGTCCCGACGGCGTCTACATCGAGACGCCCTAACTCGAGGAAAGCGCACCGCGCCTGTCCCGACGGCGCCCTCGCCGTCGGGCGGAAAAACGGGAATCGCGCCGCGCCAGCGGCGCCTGTCCCGACGGCGTCCTCGCCGTCGGGCGGAAAATGACTCAAGCGAAAACAACGCCGTCGGCGCGAGGAGGAGGCGCCGGCGGCGTTGTTGCGTTTGTTGCGTTTGTCGCGTCTTCAGGCGTATGTGAGCTGGAGGCACGTCTGTGGGGGGATGGCGAGCGTGCCGTCCGGGGCGAGATGCAGGATACGGCGGCGGTAGTCGCACTGATTGTTGAGCATGACGGCCTCGAAGGCATCGGGTTTGACGCCGGAGAGGGCGAGGGTGGCGCGTTTGGGCTGGTCGGAGGTGTTGGCGATGAGGAGGACGCGCTGGCGCTGGTCGGTCGCTCCGAGGACATAGACGTCCTGGTCGTCGGAGCTGGTCTGGACTTCGTTGCCGAGCTTGTAGGCCTCATTGAAGGCCATGAAGGCGTAGTAGGCGAGATAGGGCTGCCAGGTGTCGGGGTTGAAGAGTCCGCCATACTGGGAGCAGGAGTTGAGGCGGGCGTCGTAGAAGTTGAGCATATCGGGGCGTGCCTTCTGCATGGCGAGCATCATGCCGAGCGTCTGGGCGGCGGCGCGGGCGGTGCCGCGGCTGTGGATGTCATGGCAGACGTTCCATTCGTTGAGGTAGTCGGGGACGTCGCCGAAGCCGTACTTGTCCAGGAGGCGCTTCACATAGTCGGCCATGTCCAGGGTGTTGGCGATGCTGGCGTAGGAGTGCCAGGAGAAGAAGTCGAGTGGTGCCTTTCGGTCGCGGACATAGGCGAGGAATTCGTGTGCGAAGGAGAAGAAGCCCTCGAATTGGCTGGTGGGCTCATGGCCGAGTCCCTGGCAGTCTGGGTCGACGGTGCGGCAGTTGTAGAAGCCGCAGGAGGCGTAGCCGCCGACGCGGATGCTGTCGCCGAAGCACTGCTTGAGATGGGTGGCGGCCGTCACATAGAGGTCGTAGAACTGCTGGGAGGTGCCGCGCCACATCTGGCTGATGTCGTTCCGGAAGCGTCCCGAGTCCGCCTCGTTCCAGATTTCCCAGTCGCGGATGGCGTAGTGGAAGCCGTTGGCCCAGCCCTCGTTGTAGTGTCGGATGATGTGTTCGCAGATGCGCGCCCACTTGCCGAAGTCCGCGGGGGGGAAGATGCGGAACGCCTTGACGCCCGCGTAGTTCTCGATGGTGACGCCCAGGCGGTAGACCGGCTCCACGCCGCGTTTCTTCAGCTCCGTGATGATGACGTCCGTGAAGGGGAAGTTGTAGGAGGCGGGGTCGTTCTCGTCCGCCTCGAAGTCGGGGAAGACGTTGGGGATGTCCACATAGGCGCCGCCGCCGAACATGCCGCCGACGTCATGCAGCCGCGAGTAGGGGATGCCCGCCTCCTCCAGATAGTGCAGATGCTCGGCGTTCAGCCCCAGCATGGGCGGCTGGCCCACGCCGTGCATCGCCTTCACTCGCCCCGTCACCTTCGTGAAATCAGCCTCGATACGCATCGTCTCTGTCCTTCCTCCGTAAACATGCTCCTGACAAGGGCCGCGCGACTCCGCTCGGCATAACATCGACAATGCCCATACAGTAAGGCGTCCATGCACCTTTGCCAATCCGCGCCCGGACTTTTTTGGACGACGCTCAAGGGCTTTGGTGTGCGCGCTGCGCCCGCTCGACCAGACGCCGGTACACGGTCGAGACGCGGCGGCTCTCACGCTCATATGTCGCTCCGCCAACCCGTTCCAGCAGCGTCGGCTCACCCGAATACAGCGAGACGCCCACCCCAAACCGGCGCGACGCCCACCGCACACCCACCGCCTCCAGCAGCGTCGGTGCCCAGTCAAAGCTCGCGAACAGACGCTCCCGCGACGGCGGCTCCGTCGGCGGCGCATCGTTGACCAGACTCGAGAACACCGTCCGCTGCGGCGGCCGCCCCTCCTCCGTCGGCACGGTTGTGCCGTTCGTCAGCAGCCACATCCGCGTCGCGCCGACGTAGTTGCGCATGACGTAGTGGTCGCCGATGATGGCCAGCACCGTCTCCGAGGCGTTCGGCTGCTGGCTCAACCAGTCCGCGAATTCGCCCAGCAGCCGGCTCTGCGCCCGCACGCACGCCACATAGTCCGTCTTCATCTGGTTCGCCTCCGTGCGCTGTCCCTCCACATAGCCGTCGTAGTGCGTGTCGATGGTGGAGATGACCAGGACGAAGGGTCGCCCGTCGGCGACGAGGCGCTCATACTGGCGCCGCGCGTGCTTGAGCATGATGCGGTCGTTGACGCCCCAGTCGTAGTGGCGTCCCTCGGCGCGCAGACGCTCGTATTCGGGGTCGTGCTGCAGTTGGGCGTTGTCGATGATGATGGCGTCGGGGAAGTCCTCGTAGAGTGCGGCGGTGTCGGCGAAGCGGGCGCTGCCGCCCTGGAGATGGACGAGGCGGTAGCCCTGCCGATGCAGGACATGGAGGATGGAGGTAGAGCCGCTGAACATGTTGCCCGACACATGGTTGTGCCAGCCCTCGCGGCCGACGAGCAGTCGGGGCACGCCATAGAGCATGGCGGTGATGGCGGAAATCGTGTTGTCCGTGCCATTTACCTCAATCTGTCCGCGGAAGCCGGGATGGGCCGTAGCAAGCCGCGTCAGCTCCGGGATGAGATCCTTCCCGAACAGCGTCTTGTCGCCGTAGGTGCGCTCCAGCGACTCGCTCACCACCAGCACCAGGTTCCGCTTCGCGCCCGGCATCTCATAGGTCGCCTCCGACGCCTCCACATACTGGCTGTCCAGCATCTCCGACGGCCGAAAGCGGTTCGACAGATAGTCCCATAGCCCATGCTGCCGCTCGACCCGCATCACCATGCCTATCAGCGTCACCAAGACCACCAGGAACGCCACATACAGCCGGCCGCCCTGACGCCGATACCACGTCACCCACGGCTCCAGCCGAGGTCCCAGCAGGCCCCAGGCCGGCTCCAGCAGCCACAGCGCCGCCAGTGCAACCCCAACCACCAGGCTGTCCCGGTACAGCCGGAAGAAGCTGAGCGCATACGCCGCCAGCACCGCCAGCGCCAGCCACAGTGGTGCGCGTCGCCAGCCTCGGCAACGCGCCGACAGCCATGCGAACGCGCCGCCGCACCACAGCAGAAACGCCACCGACAGGATGGCGCGTCCCCCCAGGAACTGACGCTGCAGCATCGCCAGCTGACCGCTGACGCCCTCAATCGGCGTCAGCAGATGAAACAGGATCTGCTCCACGGTCAGGGGCCCCATCAGTCGCTCGATGACATGCGAGCCCTGCCAGAGCGCGATGCCTACGAAGAACAGCGCCGCCAGCGCCGCCGACGCGCCCCAGGTCTTCAGGTTGTCCCGTGTCGTCCCCTTCATGCTTCTGGCCGTCCGTCAGGCGCGCGGGTGGAATTGTCGGTGCGCCTCGACGATGCGCGAGGCGTCCGTGTGAGTGTAGATTTGGGTGGTGGCGATGGTGGCGTGTCCGAGCATTTCCTGGATGACGCGCAGGTCGGCGCCGTTGGCCAGCAGATGTGTCGCGAACGAATGTCGGAGCAGATGCGGATAGACGTTGCGCTCCAGGCCGGCGCGGCGCGCCGCCAGCTTGACGATGCCCCAGACGCGCTCGCGCGTCAGCGGCTGTCCGCGCAGCGACAGGAAGAAGACGGTCGCCTCGCCGGTGCGGTTGAGCAGCGGACGCGCCTGATGCAGATACGTCTGCATCGCCTCCTGCGCCTCGCAGCCGAAGGGGACCATCCGCTCCTTGTCCCGCTTGCCGATAACCCGCAGGGCGCCTGTCCGGAAGTTGACGCCGTCCAGCCGCAGCGTCGTCAGCTCCGAGGCGCGCAGGCCCGAGGCGTAGAGGAGTTCCAGCAGGGCGCGGTTGCGCAGGTCGAGCGGCGTTGTGCCGCCATCGAACGCCTGGAGCAGGGCGTCGACCTGCTCCAGCGTCAGGCAGTCCGGCAGCGCGCGCCACAGGCGCGGGCTCTCCATGACCTCCGTGATGTCCGTCGTCAGCCGGTGTTCCAGCAGCAGGAAGCGGAACAGCGTCCTGATGGAGACGAGTCGCCGCACAATCGTGGTGGTCACCATGCCGCAGGACTGGCTGTAGTCGAGGAAATCGAGGAGCAGGTCGCGTGTGATGTCCTCGACGCGCGTGACGGAGCGTGTCTCCAGATAGTCGGCCAGCTGCTCCAGGTCGGCCAGGTACGCCTTGACCGTCCGCGGTGACAGCCCGTCCTCCAGGCGCAGATGCGTCGCCATCACCGGCAGCAGCTCGCGTAGCGCGCTCATGCCTCCATTCTCCGGCGCGCGCTGATGGCGATGGACAGCGTGGCGGCGTCCGCGTAGTTGAGGTCAGTCCCGACAGGGACGCCCGAGGCGATGCGGCTGACCGTCAGTCCCAGCGCCCCGAATTCGCGGGCGAGGTAATGGGCGGTCGCCTCGCCCTCCACATCCGGGCTGGTCGCGATGATCAGCTCCCGCACGCCGCCCTCGGACACCCGCCGATGCAGCTCGCCAATCCGCAGATCCGACGGCCCCTTGCCCGACAGCGGCGCCAGTCGTCCGCCCAGCACATGGTACATCCCGCGGAAACAGCCGGAATTCTCAATCGTCAGGATCTGCGACGGCTGCTCGACCACGCAGATGACGTCCCGCTGACGGGTCATGTCCTGGCACAGCTCGCACAGGTCGCCCTCCGCCAGATTGCCGCACACCTTGCACGGACGTATCGTCATCTTCAGGTTCGCCAGCACCTCCGCGAAGCCCGCCAGATCCGGCCCAGACCACTTCAGCATGGACATCGCCAGGCGCTCCGCGCTCCGGCGACCCACACCAGGCATCTTGGTGAAGTACGCAATCAGACGCTGTATTGAGGAAGGATAGGTCACAGACATGGCTACACGTTCGGAAAAGCTACGACAGGAAAAATCTCTAGAATCTCTAGAATCTCTAGAATCTCTAGAATCTCTAGAATCTCTAGA
>CALZPA010000141.1 GCA_945827525.1 uncultured Lentisphaeria bacterium
CGATTGAGTCGATTTTCGCCCGACGGCGAGGGCGCCGTCGGGACAGGCGCCGCTGTCGCGGCGCTTTTTTCTCGATTGAGTCGAGTTTAGAGTTTGAAGAAATCGGCGATGACGCGGGCGGCGATGCTTCCGGCTCGTGGGAGCTGTGGGAGGGAGCTGCGGTTGAACCAGCCGAGTCGGGTGAGTTCGTTGCCGTCGGGATGGGCGTCACCGGCGGCGTATTCGGCGGTGAAGGCGAGCATGAGGCTGTTGGGGAAGGGCCAGGGCTGGCTGCGGAGATAGCGGATGTTCCGGACGGTGATGCCGGCCTCCTCGAGGATTTCGCGGGAGACGGCCTGTTCGGCCGTCTCGCCGGCCTCGATGAAGCCGGCGAGGAGTCCGTAGATGTTGTCCTCGAAGGAGCGGTTGTGGGCGAGCAGGAGTTCCTGGCCGTTGTTGCGGGAGACGGCGACGATGACGGCAGGGGCGACCTGCGGGTAGTAGCGGGCGTGGCAGTGGGGACAGGTGAGGGCGAGGTCGCCGGGGGCGGGCTGAAGCGGCTGGGCGCAGCGTCCGCAGAAGCGGTGGAGTGCCGTCCAGGCGGCAAGGGTGCGCGAACGGCAGACGGCGTTGACGAGCGCGGGGTCGTCGGCCAGAAAGACGGTTCGCGCACCGGAGCGGATGAGGGTTTCCGTGGTCTGGAGAGGGGCGTCGGGGGGGAGCTCAAGCGCGCAGACGGGGCGTCCGTCGAGGGTGCCGGTGACGAGCAGGGGGGTGTCTGGCGGGAGGAGCCGGAGGAGCGCGGCGGCCTGGGGGAGCTGGCGGCTGGGCGTGAGGAGGATGTCGCGTCCAATGGAGAGCACGATGCGCTCATCGCCGGCGAGCTGGGCTGGGCTGATGAATTCGTGGTGCTGGGAGATGGTGAACATGGGGATGGAGGCGGCGGGCGGTCTGGGGCGTCCGCCGCACACGGGGCTGGGGGTTGTGGTGAGGCGGGTCAGGGCGTGGTCATGAGGGCCTTGAGTCCGTTGAAGCAGCGGATCTGCTCGGCGAAGCTGTAGTTCTTGGCGTGCTGGAGGGTCTCGTTCTGGATGGCCTGGAGGCGCGGGGCCTGTGCGAGCTTGCGCATGATGGTCGGCCAGTCGATGTTGCCCTCGCCGGGGAGGAGATGCTCGTCCTCAACGCCGTGGTTGTCATGGAGGTGGCAGTTGACGATGTGGGGGAGGAGCTTGTCGAGGAGCTGTCCGTCCCACTCGACGTGGGCGAGTCCGGCGACCTTGAGCCACTGGTAGCAGGCGGCGCCGCGGTTGTCGGGGACGGGGTTGGCGATGAGGTTGGCGTGTCCGGCGTCGTAGCAGATGCCGAGCCAGGGGGAGTCGTTGAAGTGTCGGATTTGCCGGAGGAGGGCGTCGGCGCCGTTGATGGGGTCCCAGATGTTCTCGATGCAGATGGTGACGCCGTAGCGCTCGGCGGTGGGGAGGAGTTCCTCGAGGCTTTGGGTGATGTAGCCGATGAGGGTTTCGGGGGTGTTGTCCTGGTACTCGCGTGAGCAGTTGCCGACGTGGATGGTGCAGGTGCGGACGTCCATGAGGTCGCAGGCCTGGAGGGCGAGGCGGTGTCGGTTGAGCATGATGGGGCGGAGGGACTCGTCGGGAAGGCAGAGGTCGTCCCAGGGGCCGAAGAGGGCGTGGGCGTCGAGGAAGGTCATGCCGGCCTCCCTGATTTGGCCTTTGAGCTTTCTGGCGTTGGCGGTGGAGGCCATGCAGAGTCCGAGGAGCTGGCCGGAGAGGACGAGGTGCTCGGCGCCGGCCTCGGCCCATTCCTTGAAGAGTCCGAGCCGGAAGCGTTCGGGGTAGTCGCCCCAGTTGAGGATGTGCGTCACGTCAGCCATGATGGGGAGTTCCTGTCCAGTGTGTGTTTGTGTGTGGGGGGGCTGGGCGGTCAGCCTCGGAGGAGTCCGATGAGCCAGATGACCCAGAAGAGGGCGATGGCGGAGAGGAGGCAGAAGACGGCGGCGCTGCCCATGTCCTTGGCGCGGCCGGCGAGCTCGTGGCGCTGCGGCGAGGCGAGGTCGACGACGGCCTCGATGGCGGAGTTGAGCAGCTCCGTGGCCAGCAGCGCGAGGCTGAGGCTGATGATGACGAGGCTCTGTGTGACGTTCAGGAACAGGATGGCGAGGACGGCGTTGGCGAGCGCAAGCAGGAGGTCGTGGCGGAACGCGGCCTCATGGGTGAAGGCGGCGCGGAGTCCGGCGAGGGAGTAGGTGGTCGCCTTGCAGAGGTGGGTCAGGCCGGTGTACTTGGGGGGCTTGGGGCTGTCCTGCGGCGTCGGGCGGTCGGGGCTGGTCATGGTCGGTGGTGCACAGAGAGGGAGGGGGCGCCGCCGCGGACGGCGGGCCGGCTGGGGGGCAGGAGAGGGCGCTGAATGGTTCAGGCTCGGAAAAAATAGCCGTTGCGCCTGAAAAGTCAAATCAGTCGTCGTCCTGGATGAGGAAGTGGTGCATCTCCTGGTTGGCGCTGAAGAGCGCGGCGGCGTGGGTGCGGAGGAAGCGGTCCTCGGCGTCTCCCGCGAGTGGCTGGTCGTCGGCGGAGAAGAGGTTTTTGCCGTAGTGCTTGGCGCCGGCGCCGGTGGGGATGATGTACTTGTGGTCTTTGGTGACGAAGGCCTCGATGTTCCAGCCGCAGACGATGTAGTGGGAGCGGCTGTAGTCGGGGCTGGTGATGTCCTGGCCGACGCAGAAGTCGCTCGGCGGGTTCTGGACTCCCAGTCGTGGCGCGAGGGTGGCGATGATGTCGGTGTGGTGGGTGAGTCGGGTGATGGTCTGCGGCGGCTCGCCGGGGAGGTGGATGACGAGCGGCGTGCGGATCTGCTCGTTGACGAAGGTGGAGTTGTGTCCGAGGCGTCCGTGCTCGAAGAATTCCTCGCCGTGGTCTCCGGTGACGATGATGATGGTGTGGTCGGCGATGGCGGGATTGGCGGCGATGGCGGCGAGGATGCGTCCGATCTGGCGGTCGACGTCGTGGGCGGCGTTGACCTGGCGGTTGCGGACGCGGGTGGCGTCCTTGGCGGAGACGGTGGCGTAGTTGATGTCGGGGAGGTAGTCGCGGGTGAGGGGCCTGGACTCGTCGAAGGTGTAGGGCGCGTGGGTGCCCTCGAAGAAGTGGAAGGCGAAGAAGGGGCGGTCGGCGGTGCGCGTGGCGAGGAACTGGACGAGGCTGTCGGCGGCGTCGACGTCGCGTTGCCAGGGGACCTTGCCGGAGAAGGTCTTCATGTTCTGGGAGGGGATGGAGGAGAAGATGGTCTGGTCGAATTCGGGGTAGGTGAAGCGCGCGGAGGTCTGGACGAGGAAGTCGTAGCGGTCCTGGTGGAGCCAGTCGAAGAGGACGGGCGGGCGTCGGCTGTTGAGGAAGCTGTTCCAGTTGTTGCCGTAGAGGCCATAGAACATGGCGAACATGGCGGGGCGTGTGCCGTGGCCGCCGCTGAGGTGGCTGCGAGCCTGGACGCTGCGCTGGGCCAGCGCCCAGGCGTTCGGCATGACCTCGGGCGCGAGAAGGTCGGCGCGGAGCGACTCGGCGGTGAGCCAGACGATGTTGGGGGGACGCCGAGGCGGCTGGCGCCGGATGGGGATGTCAGGGTAGTTGAGCTGGCTGGCGGCGTTGGCGTCGGCGGCGAAGAGGCTGCGCTCGCGGGGCGGCTCCTGGCAGCCCACGGCGCGGAGCAGGGAGCGCATCCGCATCGAGAGGCTGAACGGATAGCTGTGCGTCGAGACCAGCACCGGCTTCAGCGAGTAGAAGTCCGCGAACGCCAGGATCAGCATGGAGGCCAGCACCATCGCCGCCAGCGCGGCGCCGACCGCGAGGATGGGGCCGCGACGCGACGGCGCGAGGCGCTCGCCCAGGCGCGCGACGGCCCCCCGCCCACGGTGGAGGAGGAGGAGCAGCGCGGTGTTGGCGGCGAACGCGAGCGCGATGCCGAGGCCGGCGGGCACGAGCGTCGCGCCGTCCAGGCCCATCGCCTCGAAGCCGCCGGGCGTCAGCAGCAGGTTCACGACGAGGCCGTTGAGGTGGAAGTCGAACTGGCGCAGGATGATGGCGTCCAGCACGAGCAGGAGCTCGGTGGCGGAGGTCCACAGGAGCGCAAGCGCCAGCCCCAGGCAGACCAGGGCGCGACGCGCGGAGAGGAGGCAGAGGGAGGAGAGGGCGAGGCCAGGCGCGAGGTAGACGGCCGGGTAGGAGAGGAGCGTGAGCGTCATCCAGATGCCCTGCAGGACGCTGGCCGAGAAGCCGTACTGGCGGGTGAAGCTCCAGAACAGTGGCAGCAGCAGCAGGTAGTGGAGCGCGAAGAACAGGACGTTGAGGCGCAGATGCGGGGAGGAGGGCTTGGTCATGATGCGTCGCTCGTGGGGGGCCGGATACATTTGAAAAAATAATGTAGTGTTGGCGCGGAGCCTATCAAGGCGGTGACAACTTTGGTAATGAAATGACAATATTGGTGACGCGCAGCGGCAATTTGGCGATTTTTTGTTTGGCGTTGGTTTGATTTTGGGGAAAATGGTATCAAATTGTAGATAGTGTGCGCACGGGGAGTGCGGGGTAGGGGGCGGCTGTCTCTGTCGCTGGCCGTGCCTTGGGCAGGAGACGTGCGCCATGAAGGCTCGCCGCGCGGCTGTGTGGCGAGGTCTGTGTGAGTGTCGAGTGAGTAGGAAGTTAATCAAGGGAACGAGCAGATGAAGGGACTTCTGAATGTCTTGTTGGTGGCGCTTCTGTGCGTCGGCGTGGTGTCTTGCGGCAAGAAGGAAGGTTCGGCCGGCGGCGGCAAGAAGCTGAAGATTGGCATTCTGGCGCCGGCGGTGACGCACGGCTGGGTGGCCGGCGTCGCGTTCTATGCGGAGCAGCGCTGCAAGGAGCTGGCGGACACGGTCGAGTACAAGGTCTGCACCAGCGAGTCCGCCGAGCAGATGACGAACCAGCTGGACGAGCTCCAGGCGTGGGGCGCCCAGTCCGTCGTCGCGTTCCCGCAGTGGGAGGGCATGGAGGCCCCCATCGGCCGCGCCATCAAGGCCGGCGTCCACGTCGTCAACTTCGACATCGCCATCAACGTCGATGGCGTCTACCGCGTGAGCGGCGACAATGAGGGCATGGGACGCGCCAGCGCCGACTACATCGTGGAGAAGACGGGCAAGGAGCCGGTGGTCGTGCTGCTGCCGGTCCCGACCTCGGGCTCCGTCTCCAGCCTCCGCATGAAGGGCTTCAACGAGCGCATCCGGGAAATCGCCCCCAACGCCAAGCTCATAGAGCAGGCCACCAAGTTTACCCAGGAGGACGGACTCAAGGACTTCGCCGACGTCCTCACCAAGCATCCCCGCATCGATGCCGTCTTCTCCCTGGACGACGAGACCAGCATGGGCGTCCTCCAGGCCATCCGCGAGGCCAACCGCAAGGACATCAAGGTCGTCACCGGCGGCGGCGGCTGCCAGAAGTACTTCAAGCTGATGCCCGACAGCCAGGACATCTGGATCCAGTCCGCCCTCTACAGCCCCTCGATGGTCATCGACGCCGTCGACATGGCCTGCGACCTGGCCGCCGGCAAGACCGTCGCCGAGAAGGTCCGCATCATCCCGACCAAGGTCGTCGACCGCACCAACTGCGCCGACCAGCTGAACGCCAACTCGCCGTACTGAGGCGTCACGGGCGTCGTCCGCGCCCGCCCGCCGTCTTTGGGCAGGGCGCGGACGCTCCCGACGAGAGGCAGTCCGGCGTCGCCGCTCCCCCGGCCATGCGCCGGTCTGCCTCTCTGCCTTATGTGTTGTGTGGATGTGTGAACTGACGATGGTGCTTGAGTCGCGATGCGCATAGAATTTGACCAGATACACAAGTCGTTCGGGCCGACGGAGGTGCTGCACGGCGTGAGCCTGTCGCTGGAGGGCGGGCAGATCCTGGCCCTGCTGGGCGAGAACGGCGCCGGCAAGTCCACGCTGATGAACATTCTGGGCGGACTGCTGCGCCCGGACGCGGGCGAGGTGCGCGTCGACGGCCAGCCCGTCCAGTTCCGCACGCCGAACGACTCCATCGGACACGGCATCGCGTTCATCCACCAGGAGCTCAGCCCCGTCAACGACCTCCAGGTCTACGAGAACGTCTTCCTGGGGCGCGAGCTGCGCCGCGGACTCTTCCTCGACCGCGCCGCCATGCGCTCCCAGGCCGCTCAGCTCCTCCAGTCGCTCGACATCCCCATCGACGTCGACAGCCATATGCGCGACCTGGACGCCTCCAGCAAGCAGATCGTCGAGATCTGCCGCGCCCTCCAGTGCCAGGCGCGCGTCATCATCATGGACGAGCCGACGACCTCGCTGGCCGAGCATGAGATCGCGCTGCTCTTCACGCTCGTGCGCAATCTGGCCGCGCAGGGCGTCGGCATCATCTTCATCTCCCACAAGCTGAACGAGGTGAAGGAGCTGTGCTCGCGGTACGCCGTGCTGCGCAACGGCGCCGTGGTCGCCGAGGGCGAGATGGCGGACGTGACGACGGAGGAGCTCTCCGAGTGGATTGTGGGCCATGAGCTGGCTCACTGGCAGCCGGCCCGGGCCGGCCAGCTGGGCTCCGAAGTCCTCCGGGTGGACGGCATCAGCCGCGGACGCGAGTTCCGCGACGTCTCGTTCAGCGTCCGCGCCGGCGAGATACTGGGCATCACGGGGCTGCTGGGCGATGGGCGCAGCGAGGTGTTCCGCAGCCTCTTCGGCGACACGCCGGACTACGAGGGGCGCGTCTTCCTGGAGGGTCGGCCCTTCCACGCCCGGAACACCTGGAGCGCCGTCCGAGCCGGTCTGGCCTATGTGCCCAGCAACCGCAAGGAGAACGCCATCGTCCCCGACCTCAGCGTCCTCTTCAACGGCACCCTCGCGACGCTCCGCGCCTACTGCCGCTGCGGCTGGCTCTGCCGTCCGCGCCAGGAGCAGGACTTCCAGGGACCCGCGCGCGACTTCCGCGTCAAGTACGGACGCCTCGACGACCTCATCACCACGCTCTCCGGCGGCAACCAGCAGAAGGTCATTCTGGCGCGCTGGCTCACCACCCATCCGCGCCTGCTCGTCCTGGACAACCCCACCCAGGGCGTCGACATCGGCGCCAAACAGGAAATCTACGACATCGTGCGGCGCGTGGCCGCCGAGGGCATGGCGGTCATCGTCCTCTCCGGAGAGGGACAGGAGATCGTCCGGCTCTGCAGCCGGGCCCTCGTCATGTACCACGGCACCATCGTCGGCGAACTCCAGGACGACGAGCTCAACGAGCACGAGATCATGCGATACGCCACGGGCAGCAAGACCGCGACGGCCCACGCCAACCAGGCTGGGGAATAGTTTTTTTGAGACGACAAGCGAGCGAAGGCAGACGAGACGGCATGAAGGCGAAGCACGGTTTCATCGGATGGTTCCAGGCGCAGTGGACAGGCAATCCGCTGTTCAGCACGACGCTGGCCCTGGCGGTCATGGTCATTCTCCAGACGCTGGCGCTGGGCACGGACTTCGACTCGTTCGGCGACTGGTGGACCACGTTCTACCGCAACTGGATCATCGTGCTGCGGAACAACGCGACGGTGGGCATCGTCTCGCTGGGCATGGCGTTCGTCATCATCTCGGGCGGCATCGATTTGGCGGTCGGCTCGACGTTCGTGGCCGCCGGCGCGCTCTTCCTGCTGCTGCTGGACGGCGGCGGCTGGCTGGCGGCCATCGGCCTCACCGGCTGGCCGGCGTTCGCGGCGGCGGCGCTCCTCTGTGTGGTGGCCGGCGCCCTGCTGGGCGGCGTCAACGGCGTCCTCGTGGCGAACGGCGGCATCCCGCCCTTCATCGTCACGCTCGGCACGATGAAGATTTTCCGCAGCGTGACGCAGGACTTCATGCAGCGCGGCCACAACCCGAGCTTCCCGCAGGAGTTCGCCGACTTCTCGTGCCTGACGTTCGGCGGCCAGATGGTGATGCCGATCGTCTACTGGCTGGTGGTCGCGGGGCTGCTGTGGGTGCTGTCGCGCCGGACGGTGTTCGGCAGCCATGTCGTGGCGGTCGGCTCGAACGAGCGCGCCGCGAAGCTGGCCGGCATCCAGGTGCGCTCCGTCAAGCGCCGCGTCTACATCCTGGCCGGCGCCCTCGTCTCCTTCGCCTCCGTCATCCAGATTTGCCGCATCGGCTCCATGGACTACTCCAACGCCGGCAGCGGCTACGAGATGGACGCCATCGCCGCCGTCATCGTCGGCGGCACCCGCATGAGCGGCGGGCGCGGCTCCATCGTCGGCACCATGCTGGGCGTGCTCATCATCGGCGTCATGAACAACCTGCTCAACCTGATGGGCGTCCCCCCCTTCCTGCGCGAGGCGTTCAAGGGCGTCGTCGTCGTCGCCGCCGTCCTGCTGCAGCGCAAGGAGGCCACCAGCTGAGGCCAGCCGGAGACGCGACGCGACCGCCGAGCGAAGCGGGGCCTGTCCCGACGGCGACCACGCCGTCGGGCGGAACGCGACGGAACAAGCAATCAAAAACCACAGACAGAAAAAGGGGAGCGACAGATGATGAAAGGACTATTCGGTGGAATGTTGGCATTGGGGCTGCTGTCGGCCATGGGCAGCCTGGCCGCGGACACGCAGGCGAACCCCGTGCCGGCGCTGGGGCAGAACGCCGCCGACGTCAAGGCGTACAGCGAGGCGAAGAAGGGGCCGCGCGTCCTCTTCGTCGGCAACTCCATCACGCTTCATGGCCCGCGCGAGAGCATCGGCTGGACGGGCAACTGGGGCATGGCCGCCTCCTCGCGGGACAAGGACTACGTCCATCGTCTGCAGGCGAAGATCGTCGCCGTGCAGCCCGAGGCGCAGTGCTGCCTGCTGCAGGTCGCGGGCTCGTTTGAGCGCTCGTTCTTCAAGCCCGACTGGGACTGCGCCAAGCTGTTCTCCTGGGCGCGCGCCTTCCGTCCCGACGTGATCGTCCTCTTCTATGGCGCCAACGTGCCCAAGGAATACGACGCCGGCACGATGACGCCCGCCCCCGCCCGCACCTACGCCGAGGCCCTCGAGGCCTTCGTCCGCTACCTCGACCCCGACGGCAAGGCGCTCGTCCTCTTCTCCGAGGGCTACTACGACCGACCCAAGCTCGACGCCGAGAAGGCCGACGTCTGCAAGCGCCTCGGCGGACGCTTCGTCCGCATGGACGACATCCGCAAGGACCCCGCCTCCCGAGGACGCTACAACCATCCCAGCGACCGCGGCATGGAGATGATCGCCGACCGCTTCTGGGAGAACATCGAACAGCGCATCCGCGACTTCAAGGCCGAGTGAGGCAAAATCGCGCCCCGAGTGCGGAACATCGCGCCGCGCCAGCGTCCCTTCCGGGGGGGCGCGCCGCGTCAGCGGCGCCTGTCCCGACGGCGCCCTCGCCGTCGGGCGAAAGGCAACGGGAGCAACGAGAGAAGAAAGACCGCTGAGCGAAGCGAGGCGGCAAAAGTCGGCCTTCCGGGGGGGCAGTCCGTTTGTCTGCCTTCCGGGGGGCGCGCCGCGCCAGCGGCGCCTGTCCCGACGGCGCCCTCGCCGTCGGGCGAAAGGCAACGGGAGCA
>CALZPA010000142.1 GCA_945827525.1 uncultured Lentisphaeria bacterium
TCGCCCGACGGCGAGGGCGCCGTCGGGACAGGCGCCGCTGGCGCGGGGCCTGTTTCGTTTCATCTGACGGGCTCGCGCGGTCGGACAGCCGGGGCCGGCGACCGCCCCGCGAGGGGCAAAGCCGGTTTCAGGCAGTATATTATGGGCATTGTCTTGTCCTGTCTTGTCAGGTAGTGTCACGAACTCCAGCAGCCATAGAGTCTAAAGGAAGCGAGCATGGAACAGGTGCGGCGTGTTTTTGTGGAGAAGCGTCCGGGCTTTGACATTGAGGCCCAGCAGCTTAGGAACAGCTTTAGGGATGACCTGGGCATCGAGGGGCTGCGCGCGCTCCGCATCTTCAAGCGGTATGACTTCTCGGGGGTGAACGACGCCGAGTACGCGTCGGCGCGGGACTCCATCCTGTCGGAGCCGAACTGCGACTTCGTGTATGACGAGACGCTGCCGGAGCTGTCGGGGCTGCAGGTGTTCGCGGTCGAGTATCTGCCGGGTCAGTACGACCAGCGCGCGGACTCGGCGGCGCAGTGCGTGCAGTTGCTGACGCAGAAGGAGCGTCCGCTGTTCCGGACGGCGACGGTGTATGCGTTTGACGCGGATCTGGCGGCGGAGTCGGTGGAGAAGATCCACCGTCACCTGGTGAATCCGGTGGAGGCGCGCGCGGCGTCGATGGATAAGCCGGAGACGCTGGAGCAGCAGGCGCCGCCGCCGCCGGACGTGGCGGTGCTGGAGGGCTTTGGCGCGTTGGACGCGGCGGGCATCCGTGAGCTGGTGAAGCGTCACGGGATGGCGATGTCGGCGGAGGATCTGGCGTTCTGCCAGCAGTATTTCCGCGACAGCGAGCATCGCGACCCGACGTTCGCGGAGATACGCGTGATTGACACATACTGGTCGGACCACTGCCGTCACACGACATTCGCGACATCGCTGGACGAGGTGGAGTTTGAGCTGAGCGAGCTGACGAAGCCGGCGCTGCGCGCCTGGAAGACGTACTCGGAGCTGCGCCGCAGCCTGGGGCGCGACCAGAAGACGCGCTGCCTGATGGACTTGGCGACGATTGCTGGGCGCGAGCTGAAGCGTCGCGGTCTGCTGGACAACCTGGATGCGTCGGACGAGATCAACGCCTGCTCCATCGTGGTGCCCGTGGATGTGGACGGCGTGGAGGAGGAGTGGCTGGTGATGTTCAAGAACGAGACGCACAACCACCCGACGGAGATTGAGCCCTTCGGCGGTGCGGCGACGTGTCTGGGCGGCGCGATCCGCGACCCGCTGTCGGGGCGTTCCTATGTGTTCCAGGCGATGCGCATCACGGGCGCGGGCGACCCGCGGGCGGAGCTGAAGGACACGCTGCCGGGCAAGCTGCCGCAGCGGAAGATTGTGCGGACGGCGGCGGCGGGCTACTCGTCTTACGGCAACCAGATTGGCCTGGCGGCGGGCAAGGTGCAGGAGGTGTACCATCCTGGCTTTGTGGCGAAGCGCCTGGAGCTGGGCGCGGTCATCGCGGCGGCTCCGCGCCGGAACGTGCTGCGCGGCGTGCCCCAGCCGGGCGACGTCATCGTGCTGATTGGCGGTCGGACGGGCCGTGACGGCTGCGGCGGCGCGACGGGCTCGTCGAAGGCGCACACGGGGCAGTCGCTGCTCACCTGCGGCGCCGAGGTCCAGAAGGGCAACGCCCTCACCGAGCGCAACATCCAGCGGCTTTTCCGCAATCCGGAGTTCGCGCGGCTCGTCAAGCGCTGCAACGACTTCGGCGCGGGCGGCGTCTGCGTCGCCATCGGCGAGCTGGCCGACGGCCTCAGCGTCAACCTCGACCTGGTGCCCAAGAAGTACGACGGCCTGGACGGCACCGAGCTGGCCATCTCCGAGTCCCAGGAGCGCATGGCCTGCGTCTTCTCGCCGGAGAACGCGGCGCGCGCCATCGAGCTGGCGAACGCCGAGAACCTGGAGGCTACCCATGTCGCCACCGTCACCGCCGACGCGCGCCTCACCATGACCTGGAGAGGCAAGACCATCATCGACATCCGGCGCGAATTCCTCGACACCAACGGCGTCACCCAGCACGCCAATGCCTATGTCGAGGCCCCCGACGAGGAGCGCAACTTCTTCCGGGCGCCCGAGGCCACGTCCGACGAGCCCCTCCGCGAGACGTGGCTGAAGACGCTGCGTGACCTCAATGTCTGCTCCCAGAAGGGACTGGTCGAGCGCTTCGACGCCTCCATCGGCGCGGCCACCGTCATCGCCCCCTATGGCGGACGCTATCGCCTGACGCCGAACGAGGCGATGGCCGCCAAGATCCCCCTGGACGGCCTGACCGAGACCTGCACGCTCATGTCGCACGGCTACAACCCCTACCTGAGCGAGTGGTCCCCCTTCCATGGCGCCCTCTACGCGGTCGTCGAGGCCAACGCCAAGATTGCGGCGGCCGGCGGCGACGTGTCGACTGTCCGGATGTCCTTCCAGGAGTACTTTGAGCGTCTGAACGACGTTCCGGAGCGCTGGGGCAAGCCGCTGGCGGCGTTGCTGGGCGGCCTGACGGCGCAGTTGGAGTTCGCGACGGCGGCGATTGGCGGCAAGGACTCGATGTCGGGCACGTTCGAGGACATCCATGTGCCGCCGACGCTGGTGGCGTTTGCGGTGACGACGGCCAGGGCGGACGCGGTGATTTCGCCGGAGCTGAAGGCGGCGGGCAACCGTCTGCTGCTGCTGCCGGTGACGCGCAACGGCGAGGCGATGCCGG
This sequence comes from uncultured Lentisphaeria bacterium, assembly GCA_945827525.1. GTDB lineage: Bacteria > Verrucomicrobiota > Lentisphaeria > Oligosphaerales > Oligosphaeraceae > CAAGGB01. The sequence goes on from CALZPA010000142.1 coordinate 2,732, forward strand.
ACTTCGAGCAGTTGCGCCGCACCTACGCGGCTCTGCACCAGTGGATTGCGGAGGACCGCACGGTCGTCGCCGCGCACACGGTCGGGCAGGGCGGCATTGTGGCGGCCGTGTCGCAGATGGCGTTCGGCAACATGCTGGGCGTCACGTTCGCGCCGGGCTGGAGCCGCGCCAATCTCTTCACGCCCGACTACGGCGCCATCGTCATCGAGGTGCCCGCCGGCGTGACGGCCACGTTCCCCGGCGCCCTGGAGCTGGGCACGGTCACGGCCGAACGCCAGTTCGTCGTCGGCGACGAGCGCATCGACCTGGACGAGGCGGTCCGCGCCTGGCAGGAGCCGCTGGAGCCGGTGTTCCCGACGACGGCGGCCGCGCCGACGGCGGCTGCGCCCGTCTGGATGCCCTGGAACCGTCCCGGCAGGCGCCATGCGGCGACGAGCGTCGCGAAGCCGCGCGTGTTCATCCCCGTCTTCCCCGGCACGAACTGCGAGTACGACACGGCGAAGGCGTTCCGCCAGGCCGGCGCCATCGCGACTCCCGTCATCTTCCGCAACCTCACCGCGCAGGACATCGAGGAGTCGGTGCAGCGCTTCCTGGCGGCCATCGAGCAGGCGCAGATCATCGCGTTCCCCGGCGGCTTCTCGTCGGGCGACGAGCCGGACGGCTCCGGCAAGTTCATTGCGACGACGTTCCGCAACCCGCGCATCGCGGAGGCGGTGAACCGTCTGCTGCGTGACCGCGACGGCCTGGTGCTCGGCATCTGCAACGGCTTCCAGGCGCTCGTCAAGCTGGGGCTTGTCACCTACGGCGAAATCCGCAGCCAACTGGCCGAGGACGACCCGACGCTGACCTTCAACACCATCGGGCGCCACGCCGCGACGACGGTGGAGACCGTCGTCGCCTCCTGCATGTCGCCCTGGCTGATGCACTGCAAGCCCGGCGATGTCCACGCCATTCCCATCTCGCACGGCGAGGGACGCTTCGTCGCCACACCGGCCATGACGGAGGAGCTGCTCCGCACGGGGCGCGTCGCGTTCCAGTACGCCGACCTCTCCGGCCAGCCTGTCGCCGACATGCCCTGGAACCCGAACGGGTCGGTCTGCGCCATCGAGGGCATCACGTCGCCGGACGGACGCGTCCTCGGCAAGATGGGCCATTCCGAGCGCGTCGTCGACACCCACCTCAACCTCAACATCCCGGGGGCGCAGGATCAGCGCCTCTTCCAGGCCGGCGTCGACTACTTCTGCTGACGCCTGGCCTGCGGAGGCGGCCATGCGCCTGCTGTTTCTGGACTGCGCGCCCTTCATGGGCGGAGCGCAGGAGAGTCTCTGGACGCTCCTGCGCGAGCTGCGGCGCCAGACGCCGCATGAGCCCGTCCTGGCCTGCGCCTGTCCGGAACTGGCCGACCGCGCCGCCTCCGAACGCCTCCCCGTGACGCGTCTGCCCCTGACGCGCCATTGGCGGGCGACGCCCGGCGGACTCCTGCAGTGGCTGCAGGACCGCCGCCGCGCCGCGCCCATCCTCGCCGCCCTGCGCCGCGACGTCAGACCGCATCTGGTGCATCTGAACACGTGCCGGGCGGCGTTGCTGTGTCCGGAGCTGGGACCCGACTGCATCATCCATGACCGCGACATCCGGATGCCGGGCGTCGTGCCCGCGTGGCTGGCGCGGCGGCGTCCAACCGTCGTGGCCATCTCCGAGGCCGTCGCCCGGAAGTGGCGCGGACGCCTGGAGCCGGTCGTCATCCCCAATGCGTTCGACCTGCCGGCGCTGACGGCGGCTGCGGAGCGTGCGAGGCGTCCGTCGCCGGGGACGCTGCCGACCATCGTCCTCGCCGCCGACTTCGTCTCCTGGAAGGGGCACGAGACGCTGCTGGACGCGCTGTCGGAGCTGCGCCGTCGCGGACTGGGCTTCCGCTGTCTTCTGCGTGGCCGTGTCCGTGACCGTGCTGGCGCGGCGCTGCTGGCGCGTCTGGAGGCGCGTCTGTGTGCCGAGGGGCTTTCCGGGCTGGTCGAGGTGCGGTCGGCGGCGGGTTCGGCGCTGGGCGAGCTGGCGGCGGCGGACATCGTGGTGTCCGCGTCGCGGGACGAGCCGTTTGGCCGGACGGTGGTGGAGGCGCTGGCGTTGGGGAAGGCGGTCGTGGCGCTGTCCTCGGGTGGCGTGGCGGACATTCTGTCGGGCTGTCCGGCGGCGACGCTGGTGGGCGAGGGGGAGTCGCTGGCGGAGGCGCTGGCGTGGTGGCTGCCGGCGGAGCGCCGGACGTCGGCGGTGGCGTCGGCGGCGCGCGAGCGCGCGGAGCGCTATGGCGTCCCGGCGGTGCTGCCGCAGGTGCTGCGGCTGTACGAACGGCTGTCGCCCGCTTGATTTCGGCGTGTTCTGGCCTTACATTCACGAGGCGCATTTTCCCGTTTTGTCCGTTTGCAACGCAGAACCCCACGAGGCATCCCCATGACCACACTAGCCTACAGGTCCGGCACGGATCTGGCCCTGACCGACAGCGAGAAGACGGAGCTGCTCCAGCAGGCGTTCGCCAAGCTGAACCGCCCGCTGCGGCGCGTCCTCATCCTGCCTCCGGACTTCACCCGCTTCAACTCCAACGCAGGTCGCCTGACGGCCATCGCCTACCAGTTGCTGTCGCCCACCGCGCAGATTGACATCATGCCGGCGCTCGGCACCCATTTCCCCATGACCGAGCAGGAGATACGGACGATGTTCGGGCCGGACATCCCGCTGTCGTGCTTCAAGGTCCACGACTGGCGCCACGATGTGCGCACGCTGGGCACGGTGCCGGGCTCGATGATCCGCGAGTGGTCGGAGGGCAAGCTGGACTACGACGTCAGCGTGCAGTGCAACAACATCCTGTTCGGCGGCTATGACCTCATCCTGTCGGTGGGGCAGATTGTGCCGCACGAGGTGGTCGGGATGGCGAACTACACGAAGAACATCATGGTCGGCGTCGGCGGCTCGGACATGATCAACAAGTCGCATTTCCTGGGCGCGTCATACGGGCTGGAGCGGCTCATGGGCATCAACGAGACGCCCGTCCGCAAGCTGTTCAACTACGCTGTCCACACCTATCTGGCCGACCTGCCCATCGTCTTCGCCATGACCGTCATGGCTAAGAACCATGACACCGGAGCCATGGACATGCGCGGACTCTTCATCGGCGACGACGACGCGACGTTCGACATGGGCGTCCGACTCTCCCAGCAGGTCAACTTCGACCTCATGGACAAGCCCGTCCGGAAGGTCGTCGTCTTCCTCGACCCCGAGGAGTTCCGCTCCACCTGGCTCGGCAACAAGTCCGTCTACCGCACACGCATGATGATCGCCGACGGCGGCGAACTCATCGTCCTCGCGCCCGGACTGAAGCAGTTCGGCGAAGACCCCACCAACGACGCGCTCATCCGCAAGTACGGCTACCACGGCACGCCCGCCACCCTCAAGGCCGTCGCCGAAAACGAGGACCTCCGGGCCAACCTCGGCGTCGCCGCACACCTCATCCACGGCTCTTCAGAGGGACGCTTCAGCATCACCTACTGTCCAGGCAAGGACATCGACCCCAGCGAGGTCGCCAGCATCGGCTTCAACGTCGGAGACCTCGACGAAATGACCCGACGCTACAACCCCGAAACCCTCAAGGACGGCTTCAACACCCTCCCCGACGGCGAGGAAATCTACTACATCTCCAACCCCGCCCTCGGACTCTGGGCCCTCCGCTCGCAGTTCAACTGATGACATTCTGACGGATAATGCCACCTTGCGCCCCACTTCCTCTGTGGAATTTGGGGCAAGGTGGCATTATAGTATCATACAGTTTCGGTGCATGGTGTTTCAGCATTTCCGGGAAGAAGGCCGGACGCCAGGCCCGTTTTTTTGTTTCTTCCCCCCTTTCAATCCAGTCCAGGCAAACAGCCATCATCAAGAGGTAGCGGTATGGTCGACGATGTCATTGTGGTAGGTGTCATGAGTGATGATCCCCTCGCAGGCGATATCGCGCATCACATGGGGCAGGAGACCGAAATCTCCGATCTCGTCTCCTACAAGGACTTCGCCAACACGGAATTCTGTCCGCGCTTCATCTCCGACGAGAACGACTTCGACCACATCGGGCACTCCCTTGACGGCAAGACCGTCATCATCGTCTCCTCCTGCAGCGGTCTCCTGACGCGCAACGCCCGCGCCATGCGCAACTTCCTCATGGCCCGCGCCGCCAAGGACAATGGCGCCAAGCGCGTCGTCCTCGTCGAGCCCGACCTCTTCTACAGCGCCCAGGACCGCGGCGCACGACCCGAATTCGGACGCGTCGCGTTCGTCCGCGACGCCAAGGACTACAAGAAGTTCGATGGCCAGGCCTTCTCGTCCAACCTGTACGCGGAGCTGCTGGCGACGGCCGGCGTGGACGATGTCCTCACCGTCCACAACCACTCCGTCTCCGTCCAGGACATCTTCAACCGGCGCTTCTCCGGCAACTTCTACAATCTCTCGCCCGCCCGCCTCTACGCCAACTTCCTGGCCGAGCAGGAGACCATCATGAGCCCGGAGGAGAGCCGCAAGGGCTTCGTCATCTGCGCCCCCGACAAGGGGTCCGCACCCTTCGTCAAGGAGGTCTTCGGGTACCTCAGCGACTTCGCGCGCGAAATCTCGCTGCCCGTGATGCCCCAGCTCCTCCTCATGAACAAGGAGCGCCTCGGCGAACGCAAGGTCGTCATCAACGCCCATGTCGACAGCCCCACCCGACTCGAGGACATCGCCGGCAAGGAAGTCATCGTCTTCGACGACATGGTCCGCACCGGAAACACCATCGTCGAGTGCTGCAAGCGCCTCAAGGAGTGCGGCGCCCGGCGCGTCCTCTTCGTCGTCACCCACTTCTACTCCTCTCCCGAGGTCAAGGAGAACCTCAACAACCCCGCCATCGACGAGATCATCACCACCAACACCCTCCCCAACATCCTCAACCGCGACATGCAGGGGCGTCTCCGCCGCAAGATGCTCGTCCTCAAGCTCGAACGCTGGATCTCCTTCCACCTCCGCCGCGATATCCTCGGACTCCCCAAGACCGCCAACGACCACAAGCACCTCTACACCATCGACATCTCCCGCAAGAATGACCGCTGGGAGCGCACCCGCGAATTCCAGGACTGACAGACAGGGCAGCCTGACAGACACGGACTGAACGCCAAGGGGCCGGACTCCGACAGGAGTCCGACCCCGCTTTTTGTGTGCGCTGGGCGGCAGTCGAGTCCGCCGTCAGTGGCGGTCGCCTAGGAAGGCCGTCAGCAGTGCGGTCATCCAGCCCTGGTCGCGCAGTCCGGCCGTCTCCCGGACGCTGTGCATGGCCCAGATGGGATTGCCGAGGTCCACGGCGGGGACGCCGAGACGCGCGGCGGTCATGGGGCCGATGGTCGAGCCGCACGCCATGTCGGCGCGGATGTGGAAACGCTGGAGCGGCACCCCGATGGTGTCAGCCAGGCGCGCCAGACGCGTCGCCTCCGCCGCGGACGTGGCGTAGCGGCCGTTCGCGTTCCACTTGACGACGACGCCCTGGTTGATGATGGGCGAGCTGCCCGGGTCATAGCTGCCCGCGTAGTTGGGGTGCAGGGCGTGCGCCGCGTCGACGGAGAGCATGGTGGAGCGCGCCAGGGCGCAGAAGAGCTCCTCGCGGTCGCCGCCGCTCGCCAGGACGATGCGCTCGAGCACGTCGCGCAGGAACGACGAGTTCGCGCCCTCCGGCGTGCAGCTCCCGATTTCCTCGTTGTCGGCGAAGAACGCGACGGCGGTCTCCGGGGCGGTTTCGGCGGCGGTGAGGGCGCAGAGCAGGGCGTGCGCCGCCAGCAGGTTGTCGAGCCGTGGCGCATTGAGGAGATCCTGCCGCAGTCCGAGAATGCGTGCTTCCCGCTGTTGGACGAGGGCGATGTCCGAGGCGGCGAAGTCGTCGTCAGGCAGACCGGCCTGACGGGCGATGGCCTGGCGGAGTTCACTGAGGGTGATGTCGCCGAAGAGGGGCCGCAGATGCTGCTGGGCATTGTAGACGTTGCCGTCGTTGATTTTGCGGTTCAGGTGAATGGCCAGGTTGGGAATGACGGCGAGCGCCTGTGGGAACGCGAAGAGATGCTGCTGTCCGTCAGGCGTGACGACGCGTCCCGCCAGCGTCAGCGGCTGGTCCAGCCAGCCGCTGTCGATGGTCTGCGAATAGCGCTCGACGGGAACGACCAGCACGCCGCCCCCCTGGGTGGCCGCGTGCAGCTTCAGCCGCAGTCCGGGGCTGTCCAGATGCGACAGCACCAGGCGGAAGGCGTGCGTCTCGCCCTGCCGCCAGGCGATGACGGCACTGCCGTTGCGGCTGACCAGGTAGCGTCCGCCTGGAGTCAGGCGCCAGTGTTCCTGCTCTGACAGCTCCTGATAGCCGGCCTGACGCAGCGCGTCCAGCGTGCAGGCTGCGGCGTGCATGGCGGTGGGGCTCTGTTCGAGATAGGTGAGAAGGGAAAGTGTCTCTGCTGATGTCATTTGGGCTCCTTGGATGGGTGAGGATGGGGTCTGGCTCATAATCTATCCAGTTTCGCCACGCACGTCAACTGTTCGCGTGATGGGGTGCGGTGTGTGAGAGCTTTTGATGCGTCCTTGTGCCCCGAAGCGAAGCTCGGCCTGTTCCGCCGGCGCCCCCGCTGTCGGCCTGGAAACCGCCCCGCCGAGCCTGTCCCGACGGCGCCCTCGCCGTCGGGCTGGAAACCGCCCCGCCGAGCGAAGCTCGGCCTGTCCCGACGGCGCCCTCGCCGTCGGGC
>CALZPA010000143.1 GCA_945827525.1 uncultured Lentisphaeria bacterium
CTCGGGCTGGAAGGCGGTGTCGCCCTTGGGGCCGAGGAGGGTGACGGCGCAGGTGACGGTCAGGCGGTCGCTGAGGTTCTGGAGGAGCTTCTTGGGCAGCGCCTTGAGGCAGGCTTTCAGCAACTCATCTGTCACACCGGTGCGCACTACACCGGAGGTGGACCGATGGCGGAAGGTGACGCTGACGGTGTCTGCGGTGATGATGCTGCCCTGGCGGTCGATGACCTCGTAGTCCAGCGTGAGGGTGCAGGTCTTGTTGCTGATATCCAAGCCGTTGAGGCGGCATGTCTCAGTCTGGAAGTCGGGGAAAAGTGGCGTGATGCGGAGGGTGAAGGGGGCTGGGGTGCCGGGGGCGTCGGGCTGCCTCAGACGAAGGACAGAGGTGTTGTCGAGCGCTGTGGTTTGGGCGAGGAGCAGGTGAGGCAGGCGCGTCATCCAGTCCGGACGCTGGTGGTCACGCCCACTGAGGCAAATGTCGAGCAGGGCATAGCGCTGAGTGGGAGTGGGGGGCTTGGCGGCCGTGGGCTGGGGAATGGGACTGGGTGTCGCCGTGGGGCTGGGAGCCGGACTGGGGGAAGGTGACTCGGCGTGCTGAGTGGGAGTGGTGGGCTCGGCGGCCGTGGGGCTGGGAGTCGGACGGTGGGAAGGTGACTTGTCAGTGGTGCTGGGAGCCGGACGGTGGGAAGGTGACTCGGCTGTGAAGCTGTTACAGGAGACCAGCAGGAGGCAGGTCAGCAGGGTCAGGATGGCGAGCGGCTTCATGGCTGTTGTTTGAATGGAAGGGAATGGGTGTCCGTCAGTGGGCGCGTACCCTTCTCATGACGATGCGGATGGCGTTGGTGCGGTTCTTGAGGTTGAACTGCCGGACGGTCTGAGTGTAGCCGTCTAGCAGGACGTCGATGGTGTGGAGGCCCTTGGCCAGCTTGACGGGCGCGTCGTCGGCGAGGGGCTCGCCGTCGATGAGGATGGTGGCCTGCTCGGGCTGGAAGGCGGTGTCGCCCTTGGGGCCGAGGAGGGTGACGGCGCAGGTGGCGACGAAGCGGTCGGCGAGTTTCTGGAGCACCTTTTCGGGCAGCGTCTTGAGGCAGTCGTCGAGGAGCTCGTCCTCCTGGCTGGAGGCGGTGTGCGGGCGCTCGTCCGGCTTCCTGGGCGGCTGGCTGCGGCGGGTGGGGGCGGCGGTGCGGGCAGGGCCGAGGAGGCGGTTTCTCACGCTGCGGGTGGAGACGGTGCCGGCGGCGACGAAGGTCCCCTCGCTGTCGACGACCTGATAGTCCAGCTCCAGGGTGCAGGCGAGGTTGAGGACGTCCATGTCGGCGGTGAGGCTGGCGACGGGCTGCCGCTGGAACTGTGGCGGCTTGGGCGAGAGCAGGAGGGTGAAGTCCGGGTCGGTGTCGGCGGGAGCGTCGGGAGCCGCGGGGAGGCGGAAGCGGAGGCAGTCCTGGTCGCAGACGCTGGGGGACTCCACGAGGAGCAGGTGGGGCAGGCGCTCCAGGATGGGCGACGGCCGGACGTGGAGCCAGTTCATCTTGACCTCGACCAGGGCGTGGCGACGGGTGTCGGTGGCCAGTTGGCTGGACTCGAGCGCTGTGGTCGGCGACAGGTCGCTGTCCGTGGTGCTGGTGATGGTGACGGTGTCGGCGGCCAGCAGGAGGCCGGTCAGCGGCAGCAGGGTGGCAAGGAGGCGTCTCATGGCGGTGCGGGGGGTGGGGGGGTGGAGATATCGCGCCCTCCGGGGCGGCGGGCGCGGGGCGGGAGGCGCGGGCGGAGAGGAATGGGGATGGGGGGGGCGACTATTCGTCGTCGCCGTCCTTGGCGGCCTTCTTGGCCTCATCGGCGGCGGTGGCCTTCCGCATGGTGATCTTGATGGTGGTATTGGGGGACTTGCTTCTGCCGATGTCGATGATGCGCTTGTTCTTCTGGACATAGCCGTCCATGTCGACCATGACGGCGTGCTTGCCGCGGGCGATGGAGAATTCCTCGGGGTTGGAGATCTCCTCGCCGTCGACGGTGATGGTGGCGGTGTCGGGGGCGAAGTCGCCGTCCTTCTTGGGGCCGAGGAGCTTGATGGAGCAGGTGGTGACGAAGTAGTCGTTGATGCGCTTGGCGGTCTTCTTGAGGCATTCCTCGATGGCCTTCGCGGTCATGGTGTCGTTCTTGCCGGTGGTCTGGATGCCGCTGGTCTGCTGTCTGCGGAGGTTGATGGAGACCTCGCCGGAGGTGACGACGACGCCGTTGGCGCGGGTGATCTTGTAGACGAGCGACTGGCGGCAGATGGTGTTGCGGATGTCGAGGCCGTTCAGCCGTGCGGTCTCGGTCTCGAAGCGCTGGTCGTCGAAGATGAGGCAGAGGAGGAGGGGCTCGATGTCGGTGCCGGGGTCGTTCTCGTCGATGACTTCGGCGTCCTTGACGCGCCCGTTCAGGACCTGCAGGCCGTCGGAGGAGGCTCGGTCGAGCTGGGTGACGAATTCGAGGCAGTCGGGGTCGCACATCTCGGAGGCGTAGGCGATGAACTTGTCGATGGCCATGATGAGCTGGCGGCCGTAGGGAGTTCCCTCCATCTTCCTCTTCTGGGCCTTGTAGTGGTCCATGGCGTCGTTGTACTGTTTCAGAGCCAGGCTGCACTGGAGGGCATTATTCCTGCGCTTGACTCTGTCGTTCTCGCGCATCCGCTCGACGGCGACCTCGGGCTCGGCCATGTTGATGTCGTCTTCGGTGTAGGGCAGGTCGGTCAGGGCCATCGGCTGCGCTGGCGGCTCCCAGACCTTCTCGGCGCGGGAGGCGGGGTTGGCGACGTAGACCAGGTTGATCTGGGTCTTCGCGAACGCGCTGGCGCCGACCAGGCCCAGGGTGAGCAGGGAAATAAGCAGCTTTTTCATGGTGATGAATGTTCCTTTGCTTAGGTTAAATGGCAATTCGCTGACTTGATATGCCTTTATGCATATCTGGTCTTGAAGTGGCCTAAAGGAGTGGTCGGTCAGGGTGCCGCCAGGCAGGGCGGCCTGAGCCTGTCAGCTCATCTGGATGAGGAAAAAAACGTCAAATACTATATTCATAACTGCACTCCATGTCAAGTTTATGTTGGTGGTGTTCGAGCGCGTTTTCCCAGTTGGCGACTCGCCGTGGAGGTGGTCGCTCCTGGTGTCCACGCCAACTCATAGGGCGAAGCTATGACATTTTCTAGAAAGATGGCATGTTTTCAGACGAAATTCTCGCGTCTACGGATGGATATCAGGTTCGATGGATGGTCTTTTAAGCTCGGAATAGGCATGAAAAGTATGCAAAATGACATATTTTTTGTGTTTTCTGTGAGAGTATGCCTCTATATGACTATCTCCTTGATAGTGATTTAACCTATTGATAAATAATTGATTATATCTTATGTATATACTCCATGATGGCTACTTTCCCCTTTCCCAAGGAGGACGTCACGGTCTGGGGGAGCAGGGGTGGGGCGTGGGGATGCGGGAGGGGGAAGGCGCGGGGAGGGCAGGAAGGAGGCGAGATTGGAAGATATGCTAAAAGACATATAAATAATTTGACATTTAGGCAAATGGTGAAACAAGTGCTATTTGTGGTGGTTTGTTTGTGTGCATCATGAGGTGCTTTACGGCGAGGCCTTGGCTGGAGCTGGATAAATGTGTTTGGGACGTTTGACAAATGCGTTTCATGGTATTTTATTAGGAGGTTTGAAGTCTGTCATGGCACGTGGTGCAAGAGGTCTGCATGGCCTTAGCATGATGGGTTTCGGGATGGGGATGTTTCCCAGAACGAAGAAATAGGAATAATTATCTGTGAATTATTCTGAATTGTTCAAGCTGAAGCGCAGGAATGAACGTAGCTGGGGGTTGAGTCTGGATGAATAGGAGTGACAGTTCTGGAGTAGGGAATGGCGGCGATGGGTCTGTGTCGTCGCAGGAGTCTGGCGTCAAGGGGGGCGAAAGGGCTTCTGGTGAGCGTGAGGGGCAACATCCGAAGGAGCGCCGTCAGGCGTTGCTGACGCAGTTGCGCCTTCTGGGGGCGGGGATGATACGCGGCTCGGTGATACGCTCGAGCCGGGAGTGCGCCAATATGGGGTGCGCGTGCCATGGGAACCGTGAGCGGCGCCATCCGTTCATCTACCTGAGCCGGAGCAAGAAGGACGACCAGGCGGGGCGGCAGCGGAACAGAATTGTGTATGTGCGCGAGTGCGAACTGTCGGAGTTCGAGAAGGCGGTGAGGATGTACGACGAGCTGTGGCGGATTGTCGACGAGCTGTCGGAGCTGAACATCCAGGCGATCAAGGCGCGGCACCGCGAGCAGGGGGCGCGGACGCGGCGGCGTGCCCGTGGCGGCGACGAGGGACGAGGCGCCGCTGGCCTCGGGGGGGGGTAACGCTTGCTAGCATTTGGCGTCCTGAACGGCGGGTGAGGGGCGCGTCGGGAGGTAAATGTGACGGCGCCCCGCCGCGGAGTCGTGGACTGGCTCTGCGGCGGGGCGCCGTGCTGTGTGAGTGGGGGGGGATGGGGGGCTACTCGAGGAGCATGGCCTTCTTGAGCTTGGGGATTTGGGCGTCGAGCCCGAGTGCGGCGAGGATGGCGAAGGCGAAGTCGGGGGTGGCGCCGGGGCCGCGTCCGGTGATGAGGTTGCGGTCGGTCTGGACGGGTGCGGCGGTGTAGCCGTCGCCGATTTCCTGTTCGAAGCCCGGGTAGCAGGTGTAGGGTCGTCCAGGGAGGAGTCCGGCGGCCTTGAGGGCGATGGGGGCGGCGCAGATGGCGGCGGCGATGTGTCCGTGGTCGTGGACGTGCCGGACGAGTGCGAGGACGGTTCGGTCGGCGGCGAGGTTGGTGGCGCCGGGGAGTCCGCCTGGGAGGATGGCGGCGGAGAGGGTCTCGGGCTGGAGGTCGTCGGCGAGGACGTCGCAGGCGACGGTGATGTGGTGGGCTCCGGTGACGTTGAGGGACTGGTCGTCGGTGACGGCGGCGAGGAGGACCTGGAGTCCGGCTCGTCGGAGGATGTCGGCGGTGGCGAGGGCCTCGATTTCCTCGAAGCCTGGGGCGAGGAGGATGGCGGTCTGCATGGTGGCTTGTCTCCTGGTGGTGGGTGGATGGTTTGGCGAGTGGTCGGCGGCGCGAAAGGCGCCGTCGTGCGTTGTCATGTGGGGAAGGGGCATTATAGTGTGTGTGACTGATGGCGGTGTCCGCGTCCTGGTGGGGCTGGGGCTGCCGTCCCTCGTGATGGGATGCCCGTGGCGTGGTGCCGCCGGGCGCTCATTCCCGTCCGTTCCGTCCTGGAGCAAGGAGCATGACACGCCTATGGAATTGTATGTGACTGGCCGAAGCCGTCTGAAGTTGCCTGACAACCGCGAATTTGTGCCGGAGGACATGCCGATCGACACGGCGCTGAGGGTGCTGGATGTGTGTGCGGCGAGCCGCAAGCCTCTGGTGGTTCGTGGGAACGAGCCGCTGCTGTATCCGCAGCTGGAGCAGTTGCTGGCGAGCGCGGCGAAGCGCCGTCTGCCGCTGCTGTTCGAGACGACGGGGCTGATGCCGACGCTGGCGCGGAGGCTGGTGTCGGAGCATTGCCGTCAGGTGGTGCTGCGGGTGTACCGTCCGGAGTTGTACGGGGCGGATGACCTGGCGGAGCGTCAGGAGACGGTGGCGTGGCTGCGTGGGCAGGGCGTCGCGGTGTCGCTGTGCGTGTATGTGGACGAGATGTCCGCCGACTACTCGTTTGCGCTGTCGGAGGAGCTGTGCGGGAGTGGCGAGACGGGAGCGCGCGAGGTGATCTTCCGGTTGCCGTGCCGCGAGCCTGTGGCTGGGATGCGGCCGTTTGTGCACTGGTATGTGGAGCGGCAGCTGGCGCAGCTGCAGGCGGGTCGGGTGCTGACGCTGGACTGTGGGGTGAAGCCGTGCTCGTTCACGGACGAGGACTACGGGCGGTTCCACCGTCTGGGGGTGGAGATGGGGATGTGCGTGCCGCACAGCGGGGTGCGTCCGGACGGGCGGACGGTCCACTGCTGGGAGATGGCGTCGTTTCCGGGGCGTCCGATCCAGGCGTTCCGGAGCGCGGACGAGCTGAACGGCTACTACTTTGAGGTGTTCAACGGTCTGCAGTGGCAGGCGGATCTGTTCGAGGGGTGCGTGGGGTGTCCGTCGCGGCTGCGGAATCACTGCATGGGTGTGAGCATGGCGGCGAAGTCGGAGGCGGTGGAGCGTCGCTACCAGGAGCTGAAGGCGGAGTTCGAGTCGGAGGGCGAGGCGTCTTCTGGGGGGAAGGAGCGTCTGGGGAAGCTGTGGACGCTGGCGCGTCTGTGTCAGATGCTGGCTCGTCATGCGGATGCGGTCGAGTGTCTGGAGGAGCTGCGGGCGCAGGAGCCGCAGGCGGGTCAGGTGCATCTGCTGCTGGGCGAGGCGTACTGGGAGCTGGGGCGTCTGGAGGAGGGCGAGGAGGAGTACCGGAAGGCGTCGCGGCTGATGGAGCAGCAGCCGTTGCTGCCGCTGGAGGAGCTGCGCAAGCGGCTGGTGCGGAACGGCAACACGATACGGGCGCGGCTGCTGCAGGGCGAGATGGAGAAGCTGGCCGCCGCGGCGCGGGCTCGTCAGCGCTGAGGGCTGCTGGCTGTCTGAGGCCGGTTCGGGCGGGGTGTCCGTGGCCATGCGGGGTGCATGGCGGGGCGCCCCGCCTTTTCTGTGTTGTCGGGGGGGCGGCTGGCTGGTCAGGGCGCGAGGGTGACGCCAACGATGGCCTTGCGGACGGCGGGGACGGTGAGGTTTCCAAGGTGTCCGCCTCGGGGGAAGATGACGGCTCGTCCGGCGAAGGTTCGCTGGAGCCAGTCGAGGTCGCCGTCGCGGAGGAGGAGGTCGTTCTGGTTGTGGAAGAGGCGCACCTTGGGGTTGGCCTGGAGGTGTGGGGCGAGGGTGTCGAGGCGTGACTGGGCGATGAAGGCGTCGAGGGAGGCGTCGGCGGGGATGAGTCCCTGGCGCTGGAGGAGGGGGAAGAGGAGCTGTCGGATGTAGCGGTCGTAGGAGAGGGCGAAGGCGTCGTGCTCGAGGTGTTCGGGGGAGTCGGTGCGGATGAGTGGGGCGAGGGCGTCGTCGAGTCCGTTGAGGTGGGCGGCGCGGATGATCTCGAGGAGTCCGAGTCGGGTGTTGAGTCCGATGAGGAAGCGTGAGTCGTCGAGGTCGAGTTGGGGTGGCTGTGCGTCGTTGGGGCTGACGATGGCGGTGGCGATGCGCTGGACGGCTAGGCGGGCCTTTTCGTGTCGGGTGTCGGCGGGCCAGGAGAGTGGGAGGTCGAAGCAGGCGTCGAGTGTCTGGAGGGCCTTGAGGGGGTCGCGTGGTGGATTGACGGCGATGAAGCGGGCGGCGTGGAGGGGGCTGAGTCCCTGGCTGTCGCGTGCGGCGAGGTGGAGGGTGTTGATGGCGCCGAGGGAGACGCCGAAGACGGTGACGGAGGGGGTGATGGCGTTGGCGGTGGCCTTCTCGCGCTGGAGGATGTCGTCGCGGATGGCGGTGAGGGCGTGGTCGAGGTGTTCGACGTCTCGGCTGAGGAGTCCGGGGAGTCCGGCGCCGGTGGCGGAGAAGAATTCGGGGGTGAAGGTGGAGGAGATGACGGCGACGGTGAGGCCCTGCTGGTGGAAGAGCTCGGCGAGTCCGAGGATGTCGGCGTTGCCCTTGGTGGAGGAGAGTCCGGGGAGGACGAGGAGGATGCGTCCGTCGAAGCGCTTTTGGCGGAAGAGGAGGTAGGGGAGTTCGGGTGCGTCGGCGGGTGCGCCGGGGATGCGGACGGCGCGGTGGTCGGCCCTGGCGTAGAACATCCTGTCGCCGGGCTTGAGCTTGAGGACGCCGAGGGACTCGTCGGGTGGGGTGGTGGGCTCGGGGAAGCGTCCGTCTCGGATGTCGGCCTCGCGGGCGAGGGTGTAGGCGAGTCGGGTGGTGGGGTAGGTGCCGTTGCTGGAGGCGAAGTAGTTGTTGAGGAAGGGGGCGTTGGCGAAGAGTGAGTTGGCGTTGAGGGCGAGGGAGGCTCCGGTGACGTAGAACGCGGGGTTCAGGAGCATGTCGGGCAGCTTGGTGAGGGCGTCGCGGACGTTGGAGGGGCCGAGGAGGGGGAGGTTAAGGTAGCAGCCGGGGCCGACGCCCCAGACGGCGAGCGTCTGGCCGAAGTCCTCGGGGCAGCGTGGCAGTCCCTTGGGGGTTGCCGCGTCGCGGAAGCCGAGGAAGCCGACGGTGGTGTTGACGACGAAGCGTCGGGTGAGGACCCAGGCGCGCTGTCCCTTGCCCTGGAGGAGGTTGGTGACGAGGTGGAGGGGGAAGAGGAGGTTGTGGGCGAAGTTGTCGACGCCGCGCTGGACGGTCTCGGGGACGACGGTGTTGTAGGCGAGGCTGACGGGATGGGCGAGGTAGCGCACGCAGAAGGCGTTGACGGACTCCATGGGGCGGTTGAGGCCGTCGAGGGGGTCGCTGATGGGCTCGTGGAGGAGGCGGATGCCGGGGTGGTCGTCGGGGGAGGGCGTCGCGTCGGCGGCGGTCAGGCGGAGGGGTAGGGTGGCGAGGAGGATGGCGGCGGCCAGGAGCGTCTGACGGAGGGGAGTGTGGGGGCGCATATCGGGAGGGGCGGTTGGTGGTGGGACGTGCGCAGGGGCGGCGAAGTCTGGCTTCGCCGCCCCTGCCGGATGGGTTGTCGTCATTGCGGGTTCAGGATTGGGCGAGCCTCAGTCCTTGAACTTGACCATGGCCTTGTAGATGTCGTTGTCCTCCCAGGTCTGGGCGTCGACGTGTCCGTCGAGGAAGAGGAAGTTGTTGGCGGTCTGGGAGCTGTGCCAGTTGGGGGCGGTGGTGTTGGCCTCGTCGCAGGTGCCGGCGCAGGTGTCGGTGGTGACGAGCGCCTTGGCGTCGTAGTCCCAGCCCTTCTTGCAGTGGTAGAGCTGTGTGGCCTTGCCGTTCTCGAGGAAGCTGACGATGGAGGCGGGCTTGGCGTAGCCGTCGGCCTTGGCGTGGGCGATGTGGTGGTTGAGGGAGTAGTTGAGGCGGCCCTGCGAGTCGGCGGAGGGGCAGAGGAGGAGCTTCTCGTCGGAGATGCCCTTATAGAGGGGGCCGGCGAAGGTGGTGTCGCCGTTGGAGTCGGTGGACCAGGTGACCCAGTCGTGTCCGGGGAGTCGGCCCTTGCTGTCGATGACGTACATGTTGACGGCGAGTCCGATCTGCTTGAGGTTGTTGATGCAGGAGGCCTGGTTGGCCTTTTCGCGGGCCTTGCCGAGTGCGGGGAGGAGCATGGCGGCGAGGATGGCGATGATGCCGATGACGACGAGCAGTTCGATGAGGGTGAAGGGGTGTCGTTTCATGTGGGGCTCCGCGGGGTGGTTTTTCTTTTGGTTTTCAGTCGAGCTTGAATTTGGGCGATTGGGAGAGGAAGGCCTTGGGGTTG
>CALZPA010000144.1 GCA_945827525.1 uncultured Lentisphaeria bacterium
CGGCGGCGAAGGCGGTTGAGCACTGGTACATCTCATTGTCGCGGAAGACGATGGGGGGCTTGAGGCCGGAGCGTCCGAAGGCGAAGCCGGGGCCGCGTCCCTGTCCTCGGTTGAGCCATTCGGGGATGCCGTGCGAGTTGAAGCGGTAGCGTCCCTCGATGTGGTGTGCGAGGCAGTTCTCGATGAGGAGTCCGGCGTGGCTGGAGCTGGTGTAGAGGACGGAGAGTCCGCTGCCGGCGTTGGCGACGACGAGGTTTCGGATGGCAAGGTAGTCAGGGTTGGTGATGATGGCGCAGGCCTCGTCGATGTCGCGGTTGCGGGCGATGATGGGTCTGGGGCCGTCGCCGTAGGCGTTGATTTCGACCCAGGCCTGGGGTGTGCCCTGGGCGGAGAGTCGGAGTTCCTGGTTGAAGGTGGAGCCTCTGCGGAGGAGGAGTCGTTCGCCTGGCTGGAGTGTCTTGCCGTTGATGGGGGTGAAGTCGCGCCAGGCGGTCTGTGGGGAGAGTCCGTCGTGGCGGTTGTCGCCGTTGCGGCTGTCGATGTGGAAGGTCTTGGCGTCGGGGACGGTACCGGTGGGCGGGTTCCAGGCGCGTGCGGAGTAGTCGGGCTCCTTGGCGGGCATGAAGGTGGCGATGTAGTCGAAGGACTTGGTGACGCCGTTGGGGGCTCGGACGGTGATGCGGAGGTACTCGTGGGTGTCGGTGGGTGAGGAGAGCTGCCATTCGAGGCGGTGTGGCCGGTCGTTGGTGAGCCTGGGGAGGGTGAGGGTGGCGGGGGTTATGGTGATGGGCGAGCTGGCGTTGCGTGGCGTGACGGTGACGGTGGCGCCCTCGAGGTCGCGTCCGATGCTGGTGAGGTCTCCGGAGAGGGTGACGGTCTGGCCGGCGAAGGGGAGGAGCTCGCGGGTGCGGAGGCGATCGAGGGTAAGCTGCTGTGTGGGCTGGGTGCTGATGATGAGGTCACGGATGAGTCCGTTGAAGGCGCCGAGCGTCAGGGGGGCGTCGGAGGGCGTGCGGTTGCCCTTGCGCTTGATGGTGGCGCTGCGTCCGTTGACCTCGAAGAGGGCGTTGAGGCCGTCCCAGCGGACATGGAGGTTGTACCAGGTGTGGGGTTCGATGTCGATGGTGTGGGCGAGGCGAGGCTCCCAGGAGCCGTTGAGGAAGAGGAAGCAGGTGAAGGCGCCTGACTTGCCCTTGGGGTCGTAGCGGAGGAGGTAGTCGTTCTTCTTGTAGGCGATGATGGTCTCGCCGAGCGGCTTTTCGGCGAACTGGACGGCGCAGGAGAGCTCGAAGCCGGGGATGAGGCGGAGGTCGGGTGTGTCGGGGGTGGAGAGTGGCGCGAGGGAGAGGGCGCGGGCGACGTCGGTGATGGTGCCGTCCGCGGTCTGGAGCTGTTGGAAGAGCGGCGTGGGTGGCGCGAAGTGGTGTCCGTTGCCGGAGATGTCCTGGAGGGAGTCGCGGAAGGGCCAGTGGGCGACGGGGCGGACGTCGTGGGTGGGGTTTTCGACGCGGAGTCTGGCGAGGGTGCCGGGGAAGGGGCCGAGGGTGAGGGGGGTGCAGGTCTGGTGAGGCTGTCCGGTGCGGCGGATGCGGGAGGTCTGGCCATTGACGGTCATGGCCAGTTCGCTTCCGTCCCAGCGGATGTCGACGTCGTAGGGGACGTTGGGCTGGACGGCGAAGTTGGTGGAGACTCGTGGCTCGACGGAGCCGTCGAGGTTGAGGAAGAAGGAGAGCCGCTGTCCCTCGTTACGCGGGTCGACGCGGAGGAAGTAGGTGTCGGAGAAGGAGCGTTTGCCCTTGTGGACGATGTAGGTGCCGTAGTCGTCGAGTCCGGTGGTGGTCGAGAGGGTGAAGCGCAGGGAGAGGCGGAAGCCGGGTCTGGGGAGGAGGATGTCGTCGTCGTTGGTGGTGGCGACGAACGACTTGTCGAGGATGAGCGCGGCGTTGGGTGCGGGGGTGAACTGGGGGTTGTCGAGGTGGAAGGGGGCGTGGCCGTGGCGTTCCGCGAGCGTGCCGTCGAGGGGCCATTCGCGGAGGCGGATGTCGGCGGCGGGCTGGGCGAGGAGCGGGAGGGCGAGGGCTAGCAGGAGCGTGAGCAGGCGAAGGCGGCGCGTCGTCATGGTGGTCTCCAGGTGTGTGGGGGTGGCTGACAGGGGGGAAGACAGGTGCCAATATAAGTCCAGATGGGGCAAAAATACAGGTGCGGACGCATTTTTCGCAGGCGAAAAAAGGGGAGACGGGTAGTATATTGTAGGTGTGTCGGCGTCCGGTTGGCGGATGGTCGCGCAACGAACGGGAACAGCAGGTAAAGGTCAACAGCGATGCAGATTGAACTGGACTTCACGGGATATGTGGCGATATGCACCGGCGGCGCGTCGGGCATGGGCCTGATGACGGCGCAGAAGATGGCGGCCTCCGGCGCCAAGGTGGTGCTCTGCGACGTGAACGGCGAGGCCGCCGAGGCCAAGGCCGCCGAAATCCGCGCCGCCGGCGGCGAGGCCCTCGGGCTGTGCGTCGATGTCCGCCACTACGATGAGATCCAGGCCGCCGTTGACCGCACCCTGGAGGCGTTCGGGCGCATCGACTACCTCATCAACGCGGCGGGCGGCGCCTCGACCCGCATCCGCCACTGCACCGGCCCCTTCTGGGAGCGCGACCCCGAAATCATCGAGTGGGGCCTCGACGTCAACCTCAAGGGCACGCTGTTCTTCACGCGCGCCGTGTTCAGCCACATGATGGCCGTCCGGCACGGCTGCATCATCAACTTCGGCTCCGTCTCCGGCGAGGAGGGCACCGACTGCATCGACTACGCCGCCTCCAAGAGCGGCATGCACGGCCTCACCAAGTCCATCGCCAGGGCCGGTGCGCCCTACGGCGTGCGCTGCTGCTGCGTCATGCCCGGCCCCGTCCTCACCCGTCCCGGCATGGCCGGCATGAAGACCGCGCTCGGACGCGCCGCCGAACCCTACGAGCTCGTCGACTTCATCCTCTATCTGTGCAGCGACAGCCACGGCTCGTTCATCACCGGCTCGTCCCATCTCATCGATGGCGGACGTCTGCTGGCCACCTACTGACGAGGCCGCGATGAGGACGCTGGAGCAGTTCGGCGCCGATGCGGCGCGCTACCGCGAGGCGGAACGCGCGGGCGCCGGCCTGGAGCTGGGGCGCATCGCCGCCCAGAGCCGTCGCGGGTACCGCCTCCTCACCGACAGGGGCGAATTCCACGCCGAGGTGACGGGGCGCTTCCGGCATGGCACACGCTGTGCGGCCGACTTCCCCGCCGTCGGTGACTTCGTGCTGGCCTCCGTGCAGCGCGCGGCCTCGCGTGCGGCCATTCATGGTCTGCTGGAGCGCCGCAGCAGCTTCGAGCGGACGGTGACGGCCGGCGGCGGCAGCCGTCAGCAGGTCGTGGCTGCGAACATCGACGTCGTGTTCATCTGCATGTCGCTGAACGCGAACTTCAACCCGAGCCGTCTGGAGCGCTACCTGTCGGTCGGCTGGCGCAGCGGCGCGCGTCCGGTGGTGGTGCTGACGAAGGCGGACTTGCCGGGCGAGACGGCCGCGATGGCCGAGACGGCCCGCGGTCTGGCCAGCGGCGCGGACGTGCTGCTCACCACGGTCGCGGACCTCGGCTCCTGCCGACGCCTCCTGCCCTATGTGCCGTGCGGGGCGACCGCCGCGTTCATCGGCTCGTCCGGCGTCGGAAAGTCCACGCTCATTAACTGTCTGCTGGGCGAGGAGCGGCAGGCCACCGCCGCCGTCCGCGAGGGCGACGACAAGGGGCGCCACACCACCAGCATGCGCGAGATGTTCGCCGTCCCCGGCGGCGGCGCCGTCATCGACACCCCCGGCATGCGCGAGCTCGGCACCGACGAGGCCGACCTCGCCTCCTCCTTCGCCGACATCGAGGAGCTCGCCCTCGACTGTCGCTTCAGCGACTGCCTCCACGAGACCGAGCCGGGATGCGCCGTCAAGGCTGCCGTCGAGGCCGGACAGCTTGAGGAGCGGCGGCTCGAAAGCTACCGCAAGCTGCGCCGCGAAAGCCGCGGACGCTGACGTCAGACACACACAGGAACCAGGATCAGGACTAACGCACATGACTAGCCAACTCGACCAGGCCATCAGACAGGCCAAATGGGTCACGGCGCCATCCGCGATGGCCGCGCCGGTCATCAGTCGGACGCTGACCCTTCGGCATCCGCACGAGTGCGCCATCGCCGTGAGCGCCCTGGGCTTCTTCATGCTCCGCGTCAACGGTGTCCGCGTCGGCGACGACTATTTTCTGCCCTCCAACAGTGTGTTCCGCCGCCGCGCGTTCCGCCGCATCACCTATCCCATCGCGGACGAGTTCACCTATCGGTGCTATTACAGCACCTATGACCTGAGCGACTATGTGCACGACGGCGACAACCTGCTGGAGATTGCCCTAGGCGACGGCTGGTACCGTCAGGCCGAACGCATCGCCGAAGGCGAGATGGCGTTCGGCGACGCGTTGGGAACCATCTTCGCCGTCCGGCTCACGGACGCCGACGGCGAGCGCATCGTCTGCTCCGACGGCACCGAACCGTGCCGCAGCAGCGCGACCGTCTACAGCCAACTGTTCATCGGCGAGCGCATCGACGCGCGCATCGACCGCGACCGCAGCTACACCTACGCCCAGGTCAGCGTGACGGAGCTCCCGGACACGCTCCTCACCCCCGAGGACTCCCAGCCTGACCGCATCATCCGCCGGCTCATCCCGAAGCCCCTCCACACCGTTGGCGACACGACGGTCTTCGACGCCGGCGAGAACGTCAGCGGCTTCGCTGTCGTCACCGCCGCCCCCGCCGACGGACAGGAAATCCGCGTCCGCTTCGCCGAGAACCTCCGGGGGGATGCCCTCGACTTTGACACGACGGGCGCGAACTACCGCTGCACGTCCGGCAGGCAGCAGATCATGGAGGATGTCTTCGTCGGTGACGGCGCCACCCACACGTTCGCGCCGCAGTTCGTCTGGCATGCGTTCCGGTACTTGGAGGTGACGGGCCCCGGCGTCCAGTCGGTGTCCGTGGCCGTCGTCCATGCGGACACGCCCGTGACAGCGGCGTTCGAGTGCAGCTCTCCGGAGCTGAACTGGCTCTTCGACGCCTATGTGCGGACGCAACTGGACAACATGCACGGCGGCGTCCCCTCCGACTGCCCCCACCGCGAGCGCCTGGGCTACACGGGAGACGGCCAGGTCTGCGCCCCTGCCGCCATGCTTATGCTGGACTCCAGGGCTTTCTACCGCAAATGGATACGCGATATCTTCGACTCGCAGGACAAGACCACGGGCCATGTGAACCACACGGCGCCCTTTGCCGGCGGCGGCGGCGGCCCCGGCGGCTGGGGCTGCGCCGCCGTCACCGTCCCCTACCATTTCTACCGGCAGTTCGGTGATATTGGGCCGCTCGCCGAGCACTACGACGACATGCGGCTGTGGCTCGACTACCTGGAGTCGCGCTCGGAGCAGGGGCTGGTGACGCGCGAGGAGGAGGGCGGCTGGTGCCTCGGCGACTGGTGCACCCTGGACAAGACCGTCATACCCGAGCCTTTCGTCAACACCTGCCTGTTCATGCATTCCCTGCGCCTGATGCGCGAGATCGCCGCCCTCCTAGGCAAGCCGTCGGCGGACACGGAGCGCTTCGACTCCCTCTACGAGGCGGCGAAGGCCGGCGTCTGCGCGCACTACTACGACGCGACGACCTCCTCCTTCGCCGGCGGCGTCCAGGGGGCGGATGCGTTCGCCCTCCACGCGGGGCTGGGCGATGAGCGGACGCTGGCGAATCTCCTTCGCGCCTACGAGTCGGCCGAGAGCTTCGACACGGGCTTTGTCTGCACCCCGATACTGGTGGAGTTGCTGTTCGCGCACGGTCGTGCGGATGTGGCGTTCAAGCTGTTGACCTCGCACCAGCGGGGCGGCTACGGCCATATGCTCGACCATGGCGCGACGACCATCTGGGAACGCTGGGACGGCTGCGGCTCGCACAACCACCCCATGTTCGGCGCCAGTGCCGCCAGCCTCCTGACCGACATCCTCGGCATCACGCAGCGCGACGGCTCCGCAGCGTTCCGCGAACTGGTCATCGCGCCCCGCGTCCCGCCGCAACTGACCTTCGCACGGGGAGCCGTCACCTTGCCCCAGGGACGGGTGCAGGTCGCCTGGACACGGAACGGTGATGGCCTCGACGTCGAGGTGACGCTGCCGGAGCAGGTGTCCTGCAATTTCGAGTATGGCGGCATGACGCGCACGCTGTCCGGCGGGCGGAATGTCTTGCATGTGAAGCAGATGTGAACGGAGAACGGAGTGGCAGACGAATGGGTGTGACATACAGGTTCCAGGATCGGACGCTGAACAGCGCCGAGCGCGCGCAGGCACTTCTGGAGCTGCTGACGGATGAGGAGAAGGTCAGCCAGCTCAACTACCGCAACGCGCCCATCCTACGGCTGGGCATCCCCGGGTACTCCTGGTGGAACGAGGCGCTCCATGGCGTGGCCCGCGCCGGCGCCGCCACCGTCTTCCCACAGGCCATCGCCATGGCCGCCACCTTCTCCGCCGAGCAGGTCAAGTGGATGGCCTGCGTCATCGCCCTCGAGGGACGCATCAAGCACTACCATGCCCGCCTCCACGGCGACACCGGCACCTACAAGGGACTCACCTTCTGGTCCCCCAACGTCAACATCTTCCGCGACCCGCGCTGGGGACGCGGACACGAGACGTTCGGCGAATGCCCCTACCTGACGGGACTGCTCGGCACCGCGTTCGTCCAGGGCGTCCAGGACCGCATCGGCGACCGCATGGCCGCCGTCGCAACCCCCAAGCACTTCGCCGTCCACTCCGGCCCCGAGGGCGGACGCCTCTCCTTCAACTCCGTCGCCTCGCGGAAAGACCTCTTCGAGACGTATCTGCCCGCGTTCCGCGAGTGCGTCGTCCGAGGCGGCGCGCTGTCCGTCATGACGGCCTACAACGCGCTGAACGGGACTCCCTGCTGCGTGAACGACTACCTGATTGGCGAGGTGCTTCGCGGGCGCTGGGGCTTCGACGGGGTGGTGGTCACGGACGTCGGCTGCTGCTCGGCGCTGGTCCGCGAGCACAAGCGGGCGCCGGACACGGCGGAGGCCGTCGCGCAGGAGCTGCACGCGGGCGTCGACGTCATCTCCGACCGCCAGGAGAACGGCGCGGGCGCGGGCGAGGCGCTGCGTCGTGGCCTGCTGAACCCCGCTGAACTGGATCAGGCGGTCTTCCGCCAGCTGAAGCTGAAGTTCGAGCTGGGGCTGTTCGACCCCCCGGAGGCCGACCCCGCCGCCGAGCTGCCCTACGACACCATCGAGTGCGAGTGCCACCGCAAGCTGGCCCTCGACGCCGCCCGGCACAGCATCGTCCTGCTCAAGAACAACGGCCTGCTGCCGCTGAGGCGCGAGGAACTCAGCACCATTGCCGTCATCGGCCCGAACGCCGACGACCACAGTGTCCTGATGGGCAACTACTATGGCACGCCGACCGTCAGCCGGACGCTGCTCGGCGGCATCCTGGACGCCTGCGGCAGGCAGGTGCGCGTCCTCCACGCCAGGGGTTGCCATCACTGGAAGCGCATCACCGAGTCCTGTGCCGAGGAGAACGACTGCCTCTCCGAGGCGCTGGCGACCGCCGAGGCCGCCGATGTCATCGTGCTCTGTCTCGGCTACACGCCGCGCATGGAGGGCGAGAACGGCGACGCCAGCAACTGGGACGCCGCCGGCGACCGTCCCTTCATCGAGTATCCGGACGTCCAGGTGGAGCTGCTGCAGCGTTTGGCGCTGCTGAAGAAGCCGCTGGTGCTGGTGAATGTGTCGGGCAGCGCGGTGGCGCTGCCGGAGCGTCTGGCCGACGCCGTCGTCCAGTGCTTCTATCCGGGCGCGGAGGGCGGCACGGCCGTCGCGGACGTGCTGTTCGGCAAGTTCAATCCGTGTGGGCGTCTGCCGGTGACGTTCTACCGCCGCACCGCCGATTTGCCGGACTTCCGGGACTACTCCATGCAGAACCGCACCTACCGCTTCTTCAGGGGCGAGGTGCTCTATCCGTTCGGGCATGGCCTCAGCTACACCACGTTCAAGTACAGCGGACTCGCCGTCATGGGACGCCAGCGCGACGGCGGACTCGCCGTTGAGGTGCGCGTCCAGAACACCGGCGAGATGGCCGGCGAGGAGAACGTGCTGCTCTTTGTCAGGCTGGACTACCCCGGAGCCCCGCTGCGGCAGCTCTGCGCCGTGCGACGCGTCCGCCTGAAGCCCGGCGAGGCCAAGACCGTCAAGCTCACCGTCGAGGAGCGGATGCTCCACGGCTTCGACGAGGACGGCAACGAATTTCCCTGCTCCGGCAAGGCGCAGCTTTTCTGTGGCAAGCTGAAGAAAAGCCTGACGCTTTGAGAAGGCTGCCCCATATCAACACCATATTTTAAGAAAAGGAGACACACATCATGAAAGGCAAGAACTTCACGCTCATCGAACTGCTCGTGGTCATAGCCATCATCGCGATCCTGGCGGCGATGCTGCTGCCCGCGCTGTCGAAGGCGCGCGAGAAGGCCGAGCAGATCTCCTGCGTCAACAACATCCGCCAGATCGGCATGGGAACCATCATGTACGCCGGCGACAACCGACAGTACATGCCCCTCTCCGGAACCGGCCCCACCAAGTGGATGGGCGGCACTCTCGTCTCCGGCACCACCTATGACTTCGACCCCGAGGCGGGACTCCTCTTCAAGTACGTCGGCGACGAGAACGTCTATCTCTGCCCCTCCGCCGACAATTCCCAGAAGTGCAACTTCTCCCTCTCCAGCAAAATCAGCGGCCAGAAGCTGAACGCCATCAAGAAACCCTCCGCCGTCCTCACGTACCTGGAGGAGAAGAGCTCTGACGACGCCAACTTCTCCTGCCCCTACAACTACAACTACGACACCAAGTCCCTCGAGGCCGACAGCTCCGGCAACACCGGCAACACCTGCGCCTACTGGCACTCCAGCGGCCTGATGAACGATTTCGTCTTCGTCGACGGCCACGCCTCCTCCGAAACCTGGCCCATCGAGCAGATCCGCATCGCCATCTGCAAGTGGCAGTGATGACCTGAACGACCGACGCCCCGCCCGGATGAATGCCCGGACGGGGCGTTTTTTTCTAATTTCCGGGAGTTCGCGCCGTTGCGCGGCGCTTCACCCCCGGCTAATCAGGGGGCGCCGCTTCGCGGCTATTTGGCCGCCTCGCTTCGCTCGGCGGAATT
>CALZPA010000145.1 GCA_945827525.1 uncultured Lentisphaeria bacterium
CGCGAGCTTGGCCATCACCGGGGTGGCGGGCACGATCTCGGCCGGGGCGGGAGCGGTCGCGGCGGGAGCGGCCGCAGCGGAGGCCTGCTTGGAGAGGCCTTCAAGGCGCAGGATGCGGGCCAGCTCAAGCTGGTAGTCCGCGGCGGTCTTGGCGAGGGGTGAGTTGGAGCTGTTCACGCTTGCGGTCTCCGGGGTCTGGACGACGGACGAGCCCGTGGCCGACATGGCGCGGGCGGCGGTCGTGTTGAGGTTCTGTGCGTTGGGGATGCTGGGGATGGAGGCGGTGTCGCGGTTCTCGGCGGCGGCGGTGTCGGCCGCCACGCCCTCAAGGGTGTGGCGCTCGTCGGCCTGCTCCTTGCCGCGGTCCTTGAGCTCCATCGGCGACTTGATGTGTTCGACGGTCTGGCTCGCCTGCTTGAGCAGGCCATAGCTCTGCATGACCTGCTGCACGTTCAGTGCTCGGTCAACTAGCAGTTTTCCCATGGTTTGTTCCTCTTGCTTGTCCGGGGCGCCCTGACGCGGCGTGGCCGGGAGGCGCGTGGCTACCAGACCAGCGCCGTCAGTCAAAGGCCCCGTATGGCCTACCGCCGCCCCATAGAGGCGAGCTTACGCAGCGCCTGCATGCAGGTGGCGTCATCGTTCTGGGCCGCGAAGGAGACCAGGTAGCGCGCGTAGGTGCGGCGCAGGGCCTCCTCCACGGGGGCGGGCATGGCGGCGGCCCGCTTGCGCATCCGGCGCGGGGCCGCGACGATGGTCACGGTGACGACGCGCCGCCCGACGTCCGCCGGGCGCATGCCCAGCTCGGGGATGGCGTCGCGGACGATGGACTCCAGCATGGCGTCCGGCAGGAACCGTCCGTCGAAGCTGCCGTCGCGCAGGCAGTCGTCCACGTCCTCGGAGCGCTCCAGCTCGCGCATCAGCCCTGAGCAGTCCCCGCAGCAGCCGTCGTCGCAGTCCTCAAGGCCCGCGCCGTCCTCCAGGTCGTTGGCCATGACCCGGAACAGCATCCCGGGCGTGAGCAGCACCCCGTGGCGCGAGCAGCAGTCGATGACCTCGTCGGCCGGGTAGTGGCCCACGCGCCGCACCAGCAGGTCCGCGGCCTCCTCGTCGTGGTCCTCGCCGAGGTCGCACCCCAGCTCGGCCATCGCGCCCTCCACGCGCTTCTCCATCGCCGCCAGCTTGGCCAGCAGCCTGGCCGCCGGGTAGGTGGACATCCCGCGGCGGAACCCGAGCATCCCGCGGGCCTCCCCCAGCGTCGGCGCCGCGCCCTCCTCGGACGCGACCTTGCGCAGGACGTAGGCGATGCGGTCCGCCGGCACGTCCACGCCGGAGATGTCGTAGAAGTGGGGAGCGTCGTTGATGACGAAGTTGCGCACCCCGTCGTCGCCGAGCTCGCCGCGGTGGCGCTTGAAGTGGTCGCAGTGCTCGGAGGCGACCTTGGCCTGGCGCAGGCAGCGGCTGCAGGTGTCGTGGGACACGCGGCAGCCCATGCTCAGGTAGATGTCCTGGCCGGACGCCTTCTTGTGCAGGCGCGGGCCCCACTTCTCGTCGTCGACGGAGATGATGAGTTCGCCGCGGTGCATGTCGCCGTTGTAGCGGGCGGCGACGATGCGCCCGGAGGGCTCCTCCTCGGAGTGGTGCTCCTGGTAGACGGCGGCGGACTTGCTCATGTAGGAGCTGTCGTGGTACTTGCGCAGGCCCCCGTCCAGCCGGATGGTGGCGGGCATGCCGCGCTCGGGCTCCGGCGCGGTGTAGTCCATGGCGTCCTCGTTGAAGGCGTCGCCGTTGCGGTTGGCGCCGTAGCGCTCCATGGCGCCGGTGGTGATGACGTGCAGCAGCGTCCGCCCGCGCTCGGGGCGGATGCCGTCCAGCACGTCGGCGAAGGCCGAGCCGCGCTTCAGCATGGCGGTCTTGTCCATGCCGGTGGCCCGCGAGGCGCCGATGATCTCCACCGGGTCCACGCCCAGGTCGAACGACTCGGGGATGATTCTCTTGTCCATCATGGCTCGTGCCCTCCCTAGACCCGGACGTTGCGGACGATGTCGAGCATCTTGCTGACCTCGACCTGCTTGCCGGCGGAGTTGGCGAACACCACCCGGAACGTGCCGTCGCTGTCCTTGGTGACGATGGGCGAGTACCCGAGCGTCTTGGCGCGGTCACGCAGCGCGTCCAGCATCCGCATCTGGTCGGTGGTCGAGAGGCTGTCGGACGAGGTCATGCCGTAC
Organism: uncultured Lentisphaeria bacterium; assembly: GCA_945827525.1. Taxonomy (GTDB): domain Bacteria; phylum Verrucomicrobiota; class Lentisphaeria; order Oligosphaerales; family Oligosphaeraceae; genus CAAGGB01. The sequence goes on from CALZPA010000145.1 coordinate 2,226, forward strand.
ATCGCCAGGTTCTTGCCCTTCCTGGCGGCTCCGGCGAGCCCCTTCACCACGCGCTCTGCGCCGGGGTCCTGCTTCGGCAGGCTCGTCATGGACGCGGCCAGGTTCTCGGTGATCAGTGCCGGGGCATCCGACGGCGCCTCGGCCTTGTCCAGTGCCTCAACCGCGGCACGGGCCTTCTCGGTTGCCCCGATGGACTTGCCGACGTCCTTGAGGGCGACCATGGCCGCCGCGTGGTCCTGCGGGGCGATTCGGCCGTTCTGGGCGAGCACCTGGCCGACGATGGCCTTGAGGGCCTCGCGCTGGTCGGGGCGCTCCAGCGCCGGGTGCAGGTTCATGACCTTCTGGGTGACGCCGAAGACCTGCTCGGCCGGGTAGATGGCCAGCGCGGGGTCGGCCGCCACGTCGCTCCAGCTCACCAGGCGGTCCAGGTAGCGGTCGCCGGTGAGGAACTTCGAGGTGATGATGGCGTCCGGGCGCAGGCTGTTGTGGCGCATGCGCTGCTCCTCGACGGCGCGTCCGACTCCCAGCATGGCGTCCACCGTGGTCTTGACCGGACCGTTGATGACGTTGCCCACGAGGTCGGTGCCGCCGCCCACGATGTCCTCCAGCACGGACGACTTGTCGGGCTCGGTTGCGGCCTCCTTGGCCATCGCCAGCAGGGACGCACCGGCCACGAGCTCCTCGACGCCTCTGGCGTGCTCCTCCATGACCCCGTGGAGCTCGTCTATCTCCTCGTGCAGGTCCATCAGGGCGGCGGCCTTGGCGAACACGGGCGAGCGCTCCGGGACACCGGGGCGCACGCGCTCCGCGCCGAGCTCAGGCATGACCGAGGTCAGGCGCTCGCCGTAGGCGTTGGCCAGCTTCTGCCGGACGCCGTCGCCGGCCCGCGACAGCTCGTCGGCGAGCTCCTCGCGCATGCGCTCCTCGTCGCGTCCCATCGCCGCGAGCTTGGCCATGCCGCCGCGGATGAACGCCTCCTGGCTCTCCAGCAGGGACGCGGCGGTGCGCTCCAGGCGCTCCAGCCCGCCGGGCCCGTCGAGGATGCCCTGGCGAGGGGCCCTCTCCGGCGTGGCCGCGGCGACCTTGGCCATGGGACGGGGCACGACGCGCAGCTCGAAGGCTCCTCGGCGAAGGTCCGCCGAGCGGTCCTCCACGGAGGCGGTCTTGCCCATCGTCGGCATGCCCATGGCGGCGCGCACCTCGTCGGCGTCCGCCAGCGGGAAGCTGTCGGGGCGCCTCTCGTCGTCCAGGCGGCTCAGCCGCAGCACGGTGAGGCGCTTGTTGAACGAGTCGGACGCGACCTTGGCGAAGCGTCCGTCGACGCCCTCCGCCAGCAGCTCCCTCGCCAGCGTCCCGCTGCAGTCGCCGCCTCCAGCCGCCACGGCCGACGCGGCCCGCTCGATCGCGCCCGTAAGCCGGCGCTCGCTCTCGTCAGACACTGGTCGCATTGTCAGCTCCTGAAAGTGCTTTGATGTACTGGTTGCTGAAGTCCAGCCCATGCGGGTCAGGCGACTCCAGCTCGCGCTGGGTGTACGCGCGGATGCCCTGCTCCATGTCGTGCGCCAGCTCCGCCAGGCTCTCGTCGGACGTCTGGTCCATGGTGCGCATGCGCTCCTGGAACTCGCGGCCCGTCATGTCCTTGAGGGCGCCCTCCATGAGCTGGGCGTAGAGGTCCGGCGGCATCCTCGTGACGCGGACCACATAGTCGAACAGGCGCTTGAGCCGCTCGTTGGCCATCAGGCTGCGCATGAGGTCGCCCTCCGCGGGGGACATCATGCCGGCCACCGCCGTGCGCGCCCCGGCCATGCCGCCGCCGTAGTAGGCGAGCATGCGCGCCCGCAGGGCCACGGAGTCCGACCGCCCCATCTCCGGCGCGAACAGGAAGTCCTGGACCCACGAGTGCACGGCGCGGATGCCGGACAGGTCCATGAACAGGCTGGCGTAGAGGCGGTAGACAGGCGCTGGAACCGGGCAGCCGTAGGCGGCCGCCGCGGTGTGGTCCAGCCCCTTGATGAGGCAGGCGTCCACCTCGGCGGTCACGGCGGAGGAGCCCGACGCGGACCCCAGCGCCAGCGCCTCCGAGAAGGTCGGCCACAGCCGCATGGTGAAGCGGTTGGCCATGGCGGACGCCTGGCCCGCAAGCGCCCTGGCGGCGTACTGGACGACGGGGTCGGACGGCGGCGTGGCGGGTAGGCCCGCCGCGGTGTCGCGGGTGTAGGCCACCGCCGCCTGCCAGCGCCAGTCCGGCGGACGCGACAGGAGCTCCCGGCCCGCGTCGGTCTCGGCAGAGCATGGCGCCGGCAGCTCCTCGGCGTCCGCCAGGGCCGGTATCTCCAGGTCCTGGCTCACAGGCCGCCTCCGGGCATGCCGCCCTGCATGAGGTCGCCCTCCTCTGCGGCCTCGCCGGACTGTCCGTCGACGGTGCGCAGCTTCAGGAACACGGTGAGCTCGCTCATGGAGTCGAGCGCGTTGCGGATGCCGTCCTCCAGGGCGCTGAGCTTGACCGCGCCATAGCGCTTCTTGAACGCCTCGGTGTGCCACCGCAGCAGGAACAGCTTGCGGCACAGGCTGTCGAGCAGGCGCATGAACAGCCCGAGGTCGCCGGTGATGTCGTCGCCGATGCGGGAGCGCTGCACCAGGTGCTTCAGGACGGTGACGTCGAAGACCTCCTGGACTCCGGACTCGGCGGCGGCGATGGCCTGGCGGCGGACCTCCTCCACGTCGGTGTCGGACTGGGCGCGGCCGCCTATCTCCTCGGACACCGGGCCGTCGTTGGCCTTCTCGGTGTAGCCGATGGACGGCGTCTCGGCCTCCAGCATGATGCGGTCGTCGGCCACGCCGGCGGTCTTGTCCATCACGATGTAGGTCTCGGAGCGCATGCGGCCAGGCGTGGCGCCGGACAGCACGTCCGCCAGCATCAGGCTCGCCGCCGCGGGGGCGACGCCGTAGTCGCGCACCAGGTGCAGCGACGCCTGCTTGAGCGACATGGGTCGGCCGTCCGACAGGTCGCCGGTGACGCACGCCTCGCCGCCGTCGCTGGCGACCTTGACGGTGCGCCCCATGCGGTCGGCGCGCGCCCGCAGGAAGCTGTCGAGGGCGACGACGGGAACGGGGACGAAGGAGCGCTCGTTGGTCTCCGGCATGCGCCTGCCCGACACGATGCGCGACGACGGCGGCAGCACCACCGCGGTCTCGGTCACCATCGGCGACATCTGCGCGGGGTCTCCGCCGGGCAGCATGGCGCGGCCCTCGTCGTCCACCCAGCACGAGCCGTGCCGCAGATGCGTGGTCAGCTCGTAGGCGTAGCCGTCGGGACACAGCAGCAGGTCGCCCCAGGAGATGTCCCCGGGCGACGACAGGGCGCGTCCGCGGCCCTCGATGAGCTCGGGGGAGAAGGGCACGGCCTCGTCCGTCACGAGCTCCGACACGGGCTCGTGCACCAGCATGTGCCGGTCGCCCGGGGTGGGGAACACGACCATGCGCGAGGACGTGCCCTGGGACGAGACGAAGTCCTGGGCGGACGACAGCGGCGCGCCGGACGGACGCGGGAGTCCTCGGCTGCCGAGCCGACCAAGTCGCATGACCAGGCACCGCCGCACGGCCCCGTCCATGGACGGCAGCAGGCGGACGCCAGGCTCGGTCACGGAGCGGAAGCTGTCGCGCAGGGAGGAGCGGCGCACGACGTCGGCGCAGTCCTCGCGGCCGGAGCGGATGACGTAGCCGTCGCGGCGCATGGCCACGGCCTCCTCCGCGGTCAGGTCCTTGGCGGCGTCGGTGAACGGCTCCACCAGCGACACCGCGGCGGGGGTGTCCGGCTCGGGCTCGGCGAAGGTCTCGGCGGCGGTCTTGGCGAAGCCGGCGACGTCCTCCGGCGAGTAGAGCGAGAGCATGGCGTTGAGCGTCTCGGGGCTGTCGTCGATGAGCTCCAGCAGGGCCTCGGACGCGGCCTTGCCCATGCCCAGCGCCATGTCGGTCACCTTGCCGCGGGCGCGCGACAGGTCAGGGTCGGTGCGCAGGATGCCGCGAAGCTGCAGGCACGCCGCCTTGACCAGCGGGTCCGACAGCTTGCGCACGGTCTCGCCGAGCTGGCCGCTGTCCATGCCCACGGCCTCGCGGGGGATGACCTCGCCGGACTTGCCGGGCCCTCGCCGCTGGACCCACGAGAGCCACGGGTCCGACAGCGGCAGGAACTGGGAGGTCTCCGGCAGGAACATCATCTCGCCGGTGGTGACGCCGTGCCCGATGAAGAACGACGGGACCATGACCAGGGTCTTGCCGACGACGTAGACCATGACGCCGACCACGTCGCCGGAGCCGTCCTCGCGGCGGTCTATCACCTGGAAGGCCAGGCGCATGGCGTCCAGCTTGGGGTGCCGCGCCGACAGCTCGCCGGCGGTCAGGATGCCGAACTGGGTCTCCAGGTCGGGGCCGCCCTCGTCGGCGGCCCGCTTGGCCAGCCCGTTGCTGATGATGAGCTCACGCATGTCTGTTGGGTTCCTGTCTGGGGGTTGCCGCGTCCTGCCTGAAGGGAGACGCCACGATCTTGTCGACGTAGCTGGCGGAGTCCCAGCTGTCCGTCATGCCGCGCCTGGCGGCGTCGAACAGGCTGTCGTAGAGGCGCTCGCCGGAGAGCCTCGGCAGCCAGTTGCGGTCGTTCTGGAGCGCCGCCGCGGGGCGCATGAACTCGGGCTCGAAGGGGAGCGGGTCCGGGCTGGCGAGCACCTGGCCGAAGCCGCGGCTCTCCAGCGCCTTCGCCACCTTGGGCGTGACGCGCGTGCCCAGCGTGTAGTTCAGCGCGGGCCGCTCCAGGTACATGCCCACGGCGTCGGACGCCTTCAGCTCCCTGGCGGAGTCCCTGGGGCGCCAGTCGGCGGCGACCTCGCTGTAGGGGGCCACCTCGCCGGGCAGCCACGCGCCGTAGCCCTCCGGCGCGGTGACGCGGACCTTGTTGAGCATGGCCCGCGAGAACGACTCCAGGTTGGAGCGGTCCACGCCGAAGCCGGACCGGCGGAACACGTCGGCCAGCTTGCCCATGTACCACACGCGGGCCTCGCCGAGGCCCCTGGCGGCGACGACCTCCATGGGGTTGGGCACGCCGTTGGTCAGCATGTCGCCTCGCTCCACGGTGTCGCCCACCTTCACGGTGACGGTCCGGGCGGGGCCGGCGTAGGCGACCTTGCCCCCAACGGTGATGTAGGTGCCGCCCTGCGGGGCGGGTCGTATCTGCTCGACCCTGCCGTCGTCCGGCGACAGCACGGCGCCTCCGGGGAACGCCTTGGGGGCGGTGAACATGCGCTCCATGTTGCGGAAGCCCGTGGGCTGGTCCTCGCCGTCGGGGTCCACGACGCGCTTGCCGCCGACGCCGCCGGAGTGCTTGGAGTTGCTCACCACCAGGCCATTGCCCAGCAGGAACAGGTGGTCGGGGTGGTCGACCTCGATGTCGTATGCCTCCAGCGTCCCGGCGAACTCCGCCGACTCCAGCTCCCACTCGCCGTCGTGGGCCTCGGACAGCCCCTCGGCCCTGCGCAGCGGCGTGGCGGAGCGCATCCCCGAGGCCATCGTCACCAGCCCGGCGCCGAGCCCGTCCGACCCAAGCACCTTGTGCCGGTCCGTGCACACCAGCACGGCGGGGTCTCGCCGGTCGCCGGTCGCGAACACCAGCCGCAGCATGGGCATGTGCCCGTGGCGGTACACGCGGGTGACGCGGCTGGGTCGGCCCACGCCGTCCATGCCCACGCCCACCACCATGTCGCCCTCGCGGATGTCGGCGATGGCCCTGACGGAGCCGTCGGCCATGCGCACCATGGTCGTGGGGGCCAGGCACGAGATGCCGGCCTGGGTGACCTTCTCGACGAACGCGCGCGCCGAGTTCAGGGCGACCATGTCGCCCACGGCGGGGAAGCGCCCGTTCTCCGACAGGCCGTTGCACCGGGCGCACACGCCATGGGCGCACTTGCAGGTCATCGGCGTCCGCAGCACCATCTCCTCGCCGGGCTTCGCCTCCTTCAGCATGGCGCGGTCCACGACCTCGCCCGCCGCGTGCCCGTGGAACGGCCGCAGCAGCACCCGCCCGAGGTTCTGGGGGTCGTCGGCGGCGAAGGGCACGCCGGTGTCGGTGGTGCCGCAGTCCTCGGCCTCGATGGCCACGTCGTGGGTGACGTTGGTCACCTGCTTGCCGAGGTAGCCCGCCTGTCCGGTGGCCGCCTGCACGTCGTACATGCCCTTGCGCCCGGACGACGCCGACACCCAGTAGGCCATGGGGCTGGTGCCGTAGACGAACGGGTCCGTGTGCAGGTAGCTGATGTCGCGGTTGAGGGCGTCCTTCATCATCATGTTGCCGAAGAGCATCTGCATGAGCTGGACGCGGTTGCCGCGGGAGCCGGAGTTGATCTGCGCCGCCAGCGCGGTGTGGCGGCGGTCCTGGTCCTCGAACACGGCGTCCTGGACCTTCTGGGTGAACTGGTAGCCCAGGGCGCGGATGGCCTCCTCGCGCTGCTCGCCGGTCATGTCCGGCGCGTCGAGGATGGCGTCCACCTTGGCGCGCAGGCGGGCGCGAAGCGCGTCCAGCTCCTTGCCGGGCGCGGCGTCCATGTAGCTCAGGGCGGCGTCGCGCCCGTAGCGCGTGACGGTGCGCTCGCCCACGGCGTTCAGGCGCTGGAGCGTGTCGACGTAGGCGTCCGGGTCCTCCAGCGCCATCTCGGTGGTGAGCTTGCCGATGGCCTTCTTGTCCAGTGTGCGGTCGGCCCATCCCCGCCACTTCTCGGGCAGGGCCTGCCGTATGGCCTCTCGGCCGAGGGTTGTGGTGACTGCCATGGTGTCTCCGCTGATGCCAGTGCGGCCCCGGGATGCGCATCGGCGCACGCCGGGGCCGCGTCTCACAGAGATGCTGGGCGTTCAGTTCACGGGCCATAGCTCGGGTGGCCCGTGACCGTCAGTTGTCCAGCGCCCTGAGCAGGATGGGCAGCAGCCTGCTGCCAGCGTT
>CALZPA010000146.1 GCA_945827525.1 uncultured Lentisphaeria bacterium
AGGGGCGAGGCGCCCGGCGGACCAACGTGTCCGCCGGGCGCCTCGCCGTCTTGGGGTGTGTTTGCGGGGCTATGGTCGCCAGGCGAGGAGGTCTTCAGGCGAGACGGTGGGTTGCCAGTCGCGGAACTGCTGTGGGGTTCGGACGCCGGCGGCGAGGACGGCCATGCAGTAGACGATGCCGGGGGCGCGGCTCTGGGGATCGCGGGCGTCCCGCTTGAGGGCGAGGATGGCGTGTCGCGTCTCGGGGGTGAGGGCGTCGAGGACGGCGTCGGCGGTGTCCTCGAAGAGGCCGTCGAAGCGGGTGCCGGCGAGGATTTGGATCATGTCGAGCTGCCAGGTGCGGGCATATTCGTCGTTGAGGAGGAGGTGCCATTCGAGGCAGTGCTCGTCGGTGTCGGCGAGGTTGCGGTAGGTGAGCTTGACGGTGGAGGGTTTGGCGATGAGTGGGGCGAGTGCGGCGAGCGTCTGTCGCGGGTCGAGGGTGTCGGTGTAGAGGTGGAGGTCGATGTCGCGGTGTCCCATCATGAGTCCGGTGCGCATGGAGCCGACGAGGCGGATGCGGGCGCCGAGCGTCTCCCAGGCCTCGAGGACGCCGGAGGCGCGGAGGAGGGCTTCGGCCTCGTGGCGGAGCGTCTGCGACTCGGCGACGAGGGGGTCGTCGGAGGGCGGCTCGAAGGGCGTCAGGCAGAGCTGCGAGGAGCGGAGGTGGCGCTGGCGATGGGGGAACTGGCGGTCGAAGGCGCGCGCGTCGGCGTCGCTGACGTGATAGGCGTCTCCTTCGAGGAAGGCGCCGGCGGGGAGGGCGTCAGCGTTGAGGGGGAGGACGAGGAGTGCGAGGCAGTCGTTGCCCTCGGCGTCGGTGATGCCGAAGTCGGCGGCGGGTCGGAAGCCGAAGCGGGTGTAGTAGTCGGGATTGCCGTAGATGACGACGGCTGGGAAGTGGGTGGTCTGCCTGGCGTGTTCGAGGGTTCTGCGGATGAGTGCGGAGCCGATGCCCTGGCGCTGGAGATCGGGTCGGACGGCGACGGGGCCGAAGGTGAGGAGTGGCGTGGTGGTGCCTTCCCGGGTGCGGATGCTGGCCTTCGCGTACCAGATGCCGCCGACGAGCTGTCCGTCGCGCTCGGCGGCCAGGCATAGGGGCGGACAGGCGTCCGGGTGATGGCGGAGTCGGTGGACGACCAGCGGCTTGCTGCAGCCGGGCGCATAGCGATCCCAGAAGGCGTCGCGGACGAGTGCCTCCATGTCGGTGTGCTGTTCGGGGCGTTCGGGTCGGAGGGTGAGGCGGCTCATGTGGGGTCTCCTGTGGTTGTTGGAAACGTCAGGCCAGCCCGGGGAGGGCGCGCGGGAGGCGCGGTTCGGGCTGGCCTGAGCGTAGGTTAGGCGATGTGTGGCTGGAGGCTATTTGGCGTTGTTGGCGAGGGCGGTGATGCGTCCGATCTGGTGGTCACGGTCGGGGCAGCGGTAGTTGACGTCGCCGTCCTTGATGTAGGTGACGCTGTCCTTGAGCTGGAAGGGGACGGAGAGGAGGGTGGGGAAGTTGCGGTCGGGGAGTCTGACCTCGAGGACCGGATACTCGAAGGCGGCGTTGAAGGTGCCGGGGGTGATGGTGAAGTCGACGCCGACCTCCCACCAGGACTTGACGCAGACGCGGGCCTCGGGCTTGTCGACGGTCCAGGACTCGGGGAGGCGCCAGCGGAGGGCGTATTCGCCTTCCGCGATGAGGGGCTGTCCGATGGCGACGGTGACCTTGACGGGGACGCCGGGCGTCACGACGGGGTTCTCGTAGATGACATGGAGGTCGGCGTTGGTGAGGGGGAACTGGAGGGAGTAAGGGGAGCGGCTCCAGATCTTCTGGGCGGCGTCGGTGCCGTAGAGGCGGTCGATGTCGGCCTGGGTGACGTCGGTGGGGGCGTCGGTGAGCCGGAGGCAGGCGAGGTTGTTGTTCATGGCGTCGACGGCGCAGCGGACGACGCGTGCGGTGAGCTTGCCGATGGTGTTGGGGATGGAGACGGGGATGCCGAATTTGTTGATGGCGCAGGTGATGATGGACTCGCCGATGGGTTCGAGCCATTCGTCGGGGATGCCCTTTCGTCCGTTGATGATGCCGAGGATGGAGGCGGCGGTGGCGCCGGTGCAGTCGGTGTCGTCGCCGCAGTTGACGGCGCGGCAGATGGACTTGCCGAAGTCGCCCTCGCCGTAGAGGAGCCCGAGGGTGGCGAAGGCGACGTTGGCGGGCGCCTGGAACCAGCCGAGATCCTTGTTGAGCTCGACGACGGCATTGCGGGTGTCGAGCCAGTCCTTGCCGTCGTCGTACATGTCGCAGACGAGCTTGACGGAGGCGGCGACGCGGCTGTCGGCGGGGACTTTGGCGAGTCCGATGCGGATGAGTTCGCGGAGGTCGGAGACGACGAACGCGGCGGACTCGAGGGCGGTGGTGAACATTTCGGCGTAGATGCCCTCGCCGCAGTGGTCGGCGCAGGAGTCCATGTAGGCGTAGCGGATGGCCTCGTCGGGGTTTCCGGGGAACATGCAGGCCCAGATTTCGGAGCGGATCCAGGCGCCGTTGGAGAATTTCCAGTGGTCGTTGTTGACGGCGCCCGAGAGTGGCGGATAGAAGCCGTTGCGGACGTTGAGGTGGGCGACGGAGTACTCGTTCCAGGGGCCGATGATGAAGGAGGCCCAGTAGTCGCCGACGAGGTGGGGCGTGAGGTTGTAGATGCCGTGGCGCTCGATCATGTTGAGCCAGACGAGCTGGAGGTCGAGGTCGTCGTTGGGGAGCGGGTTGCCGGTGCGCTCCTGGACGTAGAAGGTGCAGTCGTTGGTGGTTCGCTGTCCCTCGAAGGGGGTTCCGAGGGTGCCGCCGATGTTCTTTCCAAGCCAGCAGCCGTAGACCTTGTCGCGGTATTCAGTCAGATTCAGGGTAGGCATGGTGGGGTGTTCCTGTGTTTGGGTGTGGTTTGTTTGGGTTGAGGATGGCGGAGACGGCATGCTCCGCGCACTTGATGCCGAAGATGGCGGGGAGAAAGGCGATGGTGCCCATGGGGCGGCGTTCGCCGGGCGTCTCGGGTGTGGCCTCCGCCTGGGGCTCGTCAGGCAGTGCGGGCGAGAAGACGACGGGGATGCCCGAGGTGACGCCGAGCCGGCGGAGGGCCTTGCGCACGAGGCGCGCCAGATGGCAGCCGGACGTCTCGGAGAGGTCGACGACGGAGATGCCGTCGGAGGAGGTCTTGCGTGCGGCGCCCATGCTGGAGACGACGGGGATGCCGTGGCGGGCGCAGAGGGCGAGGGCGGCGACCTTGGCGGCGCGCTCGTCGATGGCGTCGATGACGTGTGACCAGGGGCGCTGGAGAAGCAGTCCGGGGAGGTTGTCGGGGGTCAGGTGGAGGTTGAGGGCGGTGAGGTCGAGATGGGGGTTGATGTCGAGGAGGCGCTGGGCGACGACCTCGACCTTGGGGCGTCCGAGCGTCGAGTGGAGGGCGGGGAGTTGGCGGTTGATGTTGCTGGCCTTGACGGTGTCGAAGTCGACGAGGGTCAGGTGTCCGACGGCGGTCCTGGCCAGTGCCTCGGCCGCCCAGGAGCCCACGCCGCCGACGCCGAGGAGCAGCACGTGCGCGTCCTGGAGGCGGCGGATGGCGTCTGCGCCGAGCAGCAGCTCGAGCCTGGAGAATTCTTCCTGCATGGATGGGTGGGGATGGCAATGACGGCGCTCTCCGAGTCATCATGCGTGAGCTGTGCTGGGGGAGCGCCGTCGTGTGGCTGGCGGACGTCCCCGGCGCGTGGGAGGCGTCGGGGGCGTCACGGTGTGGCGGATGGTGGGATTAGTGTTCGAGCTTGATGGTCTCGGTGGTGATGTCGCAGACTTCGGTGGGTCCGAAGTACTGGATGGGGCCGGGGTAGACGAAGTCGATGCCCTCGCCCCAGGCCTTGCGGTTGGCGGCGAAGGTCTGGAAGGGCTTGGCGTCGAGTTCGACGAGGGCCTTCTTGATGACGGGGACGTCCTTTCCGTGGCGGTGCTCCATGTTCATCATCATGGTCAGCGGGATGCCGCCGGCCTCCCACTCGGAGGCGGGACGGGAGACGTTGCGGACGGAGGACATGTAGCCGGTGAGTCCGGCGCCGATGAGGGCGGCGGCGTTGAAGCCGAGGCTGTAGCAGTAGTCGGCGTCGAAGTTGGAGGGTGCGGCGCAGCGTCCCTCGTAGCCGAAGAAGTGGGCCTGTGCGGAGAATTTGACGGCCTTGTCGCGGGTGGCGTTGAGGGCCTTGATGTTGTCCTCGATCATGGCGATGAGGAGCTTTTCGGTCTCGATCTTGGAGACCTGGACGTTGCCGTGGGGGTCTCTGTCGCCGAGGAGCTGCGCCTTGACGAAGGCGGGCAGGGGCTTGAAGACATTGAGGTTGGCGGCGGTGAGGTGCTGTTCGACGAAGGCGATCTTGGCGTCCATGTCGGCGAGCTGGTTGAACTGGTCACCGAGCGCGGTGCCCTCGGCCATGGAGTCGTTGAGTTCGGCGATGAGGGGGTTCATCTCGGGGATGAACTCGATGAGTCCCTCGGGGATGAGGACGATGCCGAAGTTCATCTTGTTGTCGGCGCGGGCGACGACGAGCGCGGTGAGGTCGTCGACGATTTGCTTGAGGGAGATGTTCTTCTGCTGGACTTCCTCGGAGATGATGCAGGCGGTGGGGTGGGTCTTGAGTGCGCACTCGAGGGCGATGTGGGAGGCGGAGCGTCCCATGAGCTTGATGAAGTGCCAGTACTTGCGTGCGGAGTTGGCGTCGCGCATGATGTTGCCGATGAGCTCGGAGTAGACCTTGGTGGCGGTGTCGAAGCCGAAGGAGACCTCGATCCACTCGTTCTTGAGGTCGCCGTCGATGGTCTTGGGGCAGCCGATGACCTTGATGCCGGTCTTCTTGGTGAGCATGTACTGTGCGAGGACGCAGGCGTTGGTGTTGGAGTCGTCTCCGCCGATGATGACGATGGCGGTGATGCCGAGTTCCTTGCAGTTGGCGGCGACCTTCTCGAACTGGTCTTCCTTCTCGAGCTTGGTGCGTCCGGAGCAGATGATGTCGAAGCCGCCGGTGTTGCGGTAGGCGTCGATGAGCTCGTCGGTCATGACGATGTACTTGTTGTCGATGAGTCCGGAGGGTCCTCCGAGGAAGCCGAAGAGCTGGCTGTCGGGGTTGAGGGCCTTGAGTCCGTCGTAGAGTCCGGCGATGACGTTGTGTCCGCCGGGGGCCTGTCCGCCGGAGAGGATGACGCCGACCTTGAGTGCGGGGCAGTCGAAGGGCTTGCCGGCGGTGAAGTTGATGGCGGGGAGGCCGTAGGTGTCGGGGAAGAGCCGCTTGATCTGCTCCTGGTCGGCGACGGACTGGGTGGGTTCGCCGGCGTTGGCCTTGGCGAAGGGGCCGCACTCGGCGAGGACGGGGGGCAGCTTGGGGGCGTAGGCCGCGCGGGCCTTCTGCAGCGGTGAGATCATGGTCATGTGCTTGTCCTTGATGGGGGGGTGATGGGGTTGAGGCACCTGCCTTTCAGTTCGGGAAACGATGTGTCCGCAAATGCGGTAAATATAAGCCATTGCGCCTGAAATGCCAGTGGGCGCGACGGCGGTCGGTCAGCCGAACTGCTCCCAGGGGATGTCGACGCGGGCGCCGTCGCGGATGATGGCGTCCAGGTGGAGGATGAGCGGGAATTGTGCGAGGTCGGCCTGGCCGTGCGCGGCGCGCTGGCGCAGCGCCTCGGCGACGCGGCCGATGATGGCGACGGCCTCGAGCGTGACGCCGTTGAGGACGGAGCGCGCCTCCTGGTAGCTGAGTCCGCGTCCGAGGAGCGTCCCCAGGCGGCGTGTGCGTCCGCCGAAGACGGTGACGTAGAGGTCGCCCGCGCCGGGGATGGCGCCGGCGAAGCTGCCGTCGCCGCCCAGCAGCGTGACGAGGCGGCGCATCTCGATGCAGGACTGGGCGAAGAGGGCGGCCTGCGGGTTGTAGACGGGGTTGGCGTCGGGTGCGCCGGTCTGGGCGGCGGTGGCGCCGGCGATGCCGGTGGCGTCGGTGAGGCCCACCTCGGCCTCGGCCATGCCGACGGCGAGCGCGACGCCGCAGGCGTAGGCGTTCTTGAGGGCGACGGAGGTCTCGACGGCGATGACGTCGGTGGCGGGCAGGGCGTGGTAGTAGCCGGTCCGGAGCGTCTTGACGCAGCGTTCGGCCGTCTCCGGCTCGTCGGAGACGAAGTGGACGAGCGTCTGGCGGGCGGCGAGCAGCTCGAAGCTGATGCAGGGGCCGCCGACGGCGGCGATGTGGAGGTCGGGGCGACGGCGCGTCCAGACGTGCGGGAACGCGGTGAGGGCGCCGTCCGGGCCGAGCTCCAGGCCCTTGGTGATGGAGAGCAGCGTCATGCCGGCGGGCAGGTGCGGCAGCGCCTCCGCCGTGAACCAGTCGACGCCGAAGCTGCTCACGCCGCAGATGACCAGCGAGCTGCCGTCCAGGGCCGCGTCGACGTCCTCGAACTGGAACGCGGTGACGCCGGCGGGGAGCTGGGCGCGGAGCGTGGGGTGGTGTCCGGTGGCCTGGACGGAGCTGATGATGTCGCGGTCGAGCGGGGTGCCGACGAGATGGACGCGGCAGCCGTTGTCGGTGGCGGGACGGCTCATGGCGGAGCCCATCATGCCGGCGCCGATGATGGTGATCAGGGGGGCTGAGGTGTTTTTCATGGACATGCGTGCGGGGAGTGGCTGGCTGGATGGATGGTTGACGGGGAGGGGGCCTATGGGGCATAATATAGCGACCGTGGGGGGGCGTGGCAAGGTGGTGGCGGGGCTGATTTACCGGTGTCTCCGGGTTGCATTGGGGGGTGTCCGGCGTATTGTATGGGCGTCCGCCGCGGAGGTCGTGTCGGCGGTCGGATGATGACGTGTGAGTGCGAGCGAGGAGTCGGAGCGTATGTCGGAGATGATGGTGGCGGGGCCCTGCCGGACGTCGGGGAGCATCGAGGTGTCGGGGAACAAGAATGGGGCTCTGCCGGCGATAGCGGCGGCGATGCTGACCGAGGAGCCGGTGACGCTGCGCAACGTGCCGGACATTGGGGATGTCCATGCGATGCTGGCCATCATCCGCAGCCTCGGGGGGCAGGCGGAGTTCTCGTCAGGTGTGGTCAGGCTGTGCGGCGCGGGGCTGCGGGGCGGCGAGCTGCCTGGCCATCTGTGCCACGCCGTGCGCACGTCGCTGCTCTTCGCGGGGCCGCTCGCCAGGAGGCTGGGGCGCGTCACGCTAGGGGCGCCCGGCGGGGACGTCATCGGCCGCCGCCGCCTCGACACGCATCTCTATGGCCTCCACAAGCTGGGCATCGACTTCGAGGCGCAGGCGTCGCGCTATGTCTTCACCCGCCGCGCGTCCACACCGTGCGAGCTGTTTCTCGACGAGGCCAGCGTGACGGCGACCGAGCACATCATGGCGACGGCCGCGCTGACGCCCGGCGTTACCGTCATCCGCAACGCGGCCTGCGAGCCGCATGTGCGGCAGCTCGGCGAGATGCTGGCCGCCATGGGCGCGGCCGTGGAGGGCGGCGGCACCAACACGGTGACCGTCCATGGCGTCCGCGCACTCGCGGGCTGCGACCTCACGCTGGAGGGCGACTACATCGAGGCCGCCAGCTATCTGGCCCTCTGCGCCGCGACCGGCGGCGACATCACCGTCACCGGACACATCGTCCCCTCAAGCTACTGGATGGCGCGGCGCGTCTTCGAGAAGTTCGGCTGCCCGTTCACGCTGACGCCTGGGCGCATCGAGATGCGGGCGCCCGAGCGGCTGCGCATCGCGCCCGACTTCAACCATGCCATCCCCGTCATCGCCGACGGCCCCTGGCCGCAGTTCCCCAGCGACATGATGAGCTGCCTGGTGGCGATGGCGACCCAGGCCGAGGGAACCGTCCTCTTCTTCGAGAAGATGTTCGAGAGCCGCCTGCACTTCGTCGACAAGCTGGTCAGCATGGGCGCGAGCGCCGTCATCTGCGACCCGCACCGCGTCGTCATCTCGGGGCCGGCTGCCCTGCGGGGCGCCGAGCTCTCCAGCCCCGACATCCGCGCGGGCATGGCCCTCATCATCGCCGCCTGCTGCGCCTCCGGAACCTCCGTCATCCACAACATGGACATGGTGAGGCGCGGATACCCGAACCTGGCCGGCAAGCTCCAGGCGCTGGGAATGGCCGTGCGCCTCGAGGAGTAGTCGCCGATGGACGACCGCTGGCTGACCGAGAGCCGCCCCTGGCATGGGCTCAGCGCCCTCCGCGCCGGGCTGGGACACGTCACCTGCCTGACGCTTCCCGAGCCGTCCCTGCTGCCGCAGGCCCTGGACTGGTGCCGCGGCCGCGGGCTTCGCCCCTGGCCTTTGGGGGGCGGCACCAACCTCGTCGGCAGCGACCGTCCCGACGCGGGCCTCGCGGCGCTGCGGCTCGCGCCGCCCGCCGATGTGCCCGTGCCCGAGGCGTCCGGACGCCTGACCGTCTCCGTCGGGATGGCGCTGGGGCGCCTGGTCGCGCGGACGGCGCAGCGGGGATGGGGTGGGCTCGCCGCGCTGTCGGGCATCCCCGGGACGCTCGGCGGCGCCCTGGCCATGAACGCCGGCGCCCTGGGGCGCGAGATGGCCGACGCCGTGGAGGCGATGGCCGGGCTGGAGGTGCGTGACGGCTCGCCCTGGCGGTGGCGTCGGGGCGACGGCGGCTGGGGATACCGCCGTTCGCCGGTGCCAGATGGCGTGATGCTGACGGAGGCGACGCTGCAGTTGTGGCCAGTCGAGGCCGCCGCCGAGGCGTCGGCCATTGCCGCCGAGCGCGCCCGGCGTGTCCGGGTGACGCCGCGTGGCCGTTCCTGCGGCTCGGTCTTCCGCAATCCGCCGGGCGAGTCGGCGGGGCGTCTGCTGGAGGCCGCCGGCTGCAAGGGGCTGACGGCTGGAGTCTTTGCCGTCAGCGAGGAGCACGCCAACTGGGTGGTGAATCGGTCAGGCGCGCCGGGCCGGGCCTCAGACTGCCTCTGGCTGCTGTCCGAGATGCGGCGGCGTGTCCGTGACCTCTGTGGCGTCGAGCTCCAGCCCGAATGGCGCCTGGCGGACTCTGAGATGCTCCTGGGAGTCGATTGAGTCGATTGAGTCGATTGAGTCGATTGAGTCGATTGAGTCGATT
>CALZPA010000147.1 GCA_945827525.1 uncultured Lentisphaeria bacterium
GAGTGACGAGAGTGACGAGAGCAAAACCGCCGAGCGAAGCGAGGCGGAAAGAAAGCGACGAGAGTGACGAGAGTGACGAGAGTGACGAAGAAAAAGAAAAAGTGACGAGAGTGACGAGAGTGACGAGAGCAAAGCCGCTGAGCGAAGCGAGGCGGAAAGAAAGCCCCGGAGGGCTGGCCGCGGCGCTCGTCCGGCGGCGCCTCTGGCTGGAGGCGCCGCCGGTGGGTGTGAGGGCGTCAGTCGACGGTGATTTCGTAGAGGAGCTGGGCGTTTTGGCGTCCGCTGATGGAGAGGGTGAGCTGGAGGCCGTCGGGGGTGACGGTGGCGGGGCACTTTTCGAGGCGCTTGCCGTTGACGTCGATGGCCCAGACGGTGGCCTTGGCGGGGTTGGCGAGCTTGAGGGTGACGTTGGCGCGTCCGTTGCGGACGAGGTAGGGCATCTTGCCCCAACTGAGGACGGTTCGGCGGGCGCGCTCGTTGTAGCGCTCGTTGGTGTTCTGGAGGTCGGTGAGGTGGGTGAGGAGGAGTCGTTTGGCGGTGGCGATGGGCTCGTCGGAGAGCGAGGAGACCCAGACGGTGGCGTCGGTGTCGAGGATGGTGACGGAGATGGCGTCGGTGTCGACGGTCTTTCCGGCGGGTGCGAAGCATCCGGCGGTTCTGGGGGTGTTGAGGATCATGGTGTCGGCCTTGCCGTCCATGGTGAACTGCCGGTCGACGGTCTGGGAGAGCTTGACATTGGGGTTGGTGAGGTTGTCCTCGGGGAGCCACTTGAGTTCGCGGAAGGCGTCGAGGAGCTGCTTGGTGGTTTCGGCGCTTCTGGCCTTGGCGAAGTCGGTGAGTGCGAGGTTGGCCTTGGGTGCCTTGGCGGAGAGGGAGACGGAGATGTCGGCGAATGGGACTTTGTCGTTGGGGTTTCCGACGAAGGTTCCGAGCTGTGCGATGAGTCCGAGTGAGGTCCAGTTGGGGACGGTGTAGAGGTAGCGGGCGTTGTCGGGGTCGTTGTTGTGGTTTTTGTCGATGGTGGCGACGATGGTCTTGGGGGCGGAGGCGAGGTCTCCGCGGAGGTAGAGGAGGATGGAGGCGCGGTCAGCGGCCTGGTTGAGCGGGTCGGCGACGAGGTCGAAGTAGGTGGCGTTGTGCGCCTTGAACATGGAGGAGCCGTGGCTGTAGGCGAAGCGCCAGAGTCCGGACCAGTTCTGGATGCTGGCCATGCAGCCGGTGAGGATGCCGCCGACGCCGCGGTAGCGTCCGGGGCCGGAGTAGTTCCATTCGGTGATGGTGAAGGGCTTGTCGATGATGCGGGCGAAGGCGCAGCCGATGCCGCCGGGCTGTCCCTTCTTGACGACGCTGCGGTTGTCGCAGCGCGAGGGGAGCTGCCAGGCCTTCTTGACGAAGGATGGATGGTCGATGTAGAAGTGGTCGTCGACGTAGTCCATGTTGGCGCGGGCGAGCTGAGCCCAGATGTTCTTGCCGCCGCAGTTCATGTCGGTGATGAGGGCCTTGCAGCCGAGCTCGTCGCGGAGGAAGCGGCGCATTTCGGCGATCATGGCGTTTTCGGTGTCGGCGAGGAACTGCGAGAAGTCTCTGGCGGCGGTGTCGCTGACGTTGTTCTGGAAGTCGGAGAGGATGTTTTCGCAGTTGGCGTTCCAGGCCTTGTTGCGCGCGGGTGCGGAGCCGTACTTCTTGAGGAGCCAGGTGTTCCAGGCGTTGAGCTGCGCCTCGCGGAGTCTGGGGTCGACACCCTTGTCGAGGACGCCGAAGATGTCGAGTGTGCCCTCATTGATGAGGCTGATGAGGCTGAGGGAGGGGTCTTTGGCGTAGCTGATGCCGGTGTGCGGGTTGACGTGGGTGAGGAGTCGGCGGGCGAACTTCTTCCAGTTGTCCATGGCCTTGGGGTTGTAGGCGCAGAGGTTCTTGAAGACGTTCATGGCGATCTTCTCGTTGGGGTCGCCGTTGTCGAAGACCTCGCTGGCGTAGACGCTTCGTGAGACGTAGATGTCGGTGGTGGCGTAGAGTCCGTGGCGCTTCATGGCGGCGAACATGGCGTCGAACTGGGCCATGCGGGTGGGGTCGAGCTGCGTGGAGTCGCCGGGGATGTCGGTGCGGCAGATGTTGCGCTCGTAGTGGTGGTAGCGGACGGCGTTGTAGCCGAGTCGTGCGAGTCGGGTGGCGAGGATTTCGCTCTGCTCGGGGGAGATGTTATGGGCGCTGAAGCAGAAGTTGACGCCGTAGAAGCGCTGCGGGACGCCGGGCTTGCCCTCGAATTCGAAGTTGGGGCCGTTGGCGACGGTGTAGCCGTACTTGCCGGCGGGGGCGTCGAGGCGGACGACGTTCGAGAAGTCGAGCGCGGAGCCCTGCTCGATTTCGAGTGACTGGACGTCGAGCGGGATCCAGTCCTTGCCGGCGGTGAGGGTGAAGGGGAGATCCTTGGTGAAGGTGAAGGGCTGGGGGAGAGTGAGGGTGAACGCGACGCGGTGGGTGACGCCGCCCTTGAAGACGCTGGTGCTGTCGGAGTGGGTTGCGAGCCGGAGTCCGATGCTGGAGCCCCACTGGCGGTCATCCTGGAAGAGGATGCCCTGCTTCTGGTCGAGGTCGACGGTGACGGCTCCGGCGAGGGTGTCGGCCTGGAAGGTCTTGGCGGTCTTGGTGAGGAGGTGGATGGGCTGCTGGACGGTCATGGGGACGGTGCCGGCCTTGACGCCGTCGGCGCTGAAGCTGCGTCCGGCGACGTAGTCGGCCTCGAAGCTGACGGTGGCGTAGATGGTGTGGGCCTCGAGGTCGGCGGTCGGGACGAAGTCGTAGGTGAAGTGGATGGCGCGGTCGCCGACGAGCTCGTAGCGCATGGTCAGCTTGACGCGGGCGGCATCCTTGTCGAGACCGCCCATGACCTCGATGACGTTGCCCTTGGGTTCCTTGCCGACCTCGGCGGCGAAGTTGCGGACTTGCCAGCCGGGGAGGAAGTAGCCGGCGTTGACGGTGGCGAACTGCTTGCCGTCCAGGAGGACATCCATGCGTCCGGAGCTGTTCATGAGAACCTCGAGGTCTCCGTAGAGGGGCGTGAGGAGGCACAGCAGCAGCCATGCCAGGGTGCGTTTCAGCGTCATGGTGATTTCTTCTCCTCTGGGTTGGTGGTTCTGGTATCCTATTGTTGGGTATGGGGCGGGCGTGTGCCGTGGTCAGGGCAGCTGTCCGCCGAGTCGCTGGAGGGCCTCTGGGACGAAGCGTCCGATGTGGGAGGGGTGATGGGAGTCGGTGGAGATGGCGATGGGGATGCCGAGACGCTGGGCTCGGGCGACGATGGCGGCGGCGGGGTAGGCGTCGCGGCAGTCCTTGGCCCAGCCTGCCGTGTTGAGTTCCATGGCCATGCCGGAGTCGCGCAGCGCCTGGAGGACGGCCTCGATTTCGGGCCCGTCGTCGTAGCTGGGCCTGAACGCGAATTTCTTGGGGAGGTCGAGGTGTCCGACGAGGTCATAGAGTCCGGACTGGCAGAGGTGGAGGAGCTTTTGCCAGTAGGCGTGGTAGATGTCGTCGATGTGCCTTTGTCCGCCGAGCTGGAGCCAGTCCTCGCGGGTGTGGTCGACGGGGAAGGAGCCGACGAAGTGCGCGGAGCCGATGGTGTAGTCGAGGGGGAACTGCGCGAGGTGCGCCATGACCTCGGCGGCGTTCTCCTCGAAGAAGTCGACCTCGAGTCCGATGAGGAGGCGGAAGGAGTCCGTCTCGAGCTGCTGGCGGAAGGCGAGGAGGGCCTCGACGTAGTCGGGGAGGCGATGGGCGGGCATGGCCCAGTCCTCGACGAGGCCGTCGGGTCGGCAGACCCAGTGGTCGGAGATGCCGAAGACGGCGAGTCCGGCGTCGCGGGCGGCGCGGATCATGACGGCCATCTCCTCCTCGCCGTCGCTCCAGACGGTGTGGTTATGGAGGGAGGCGGTGGGGCCTAGCGGAAGGGTTCGTGGTGCCATGTTCTGTGCTTCAGCCTCGGCCCTTGACGATGAAGTCGTGCTTCTCGAACCAGTCGGCGGCGCGGTCGAGCTGTTCGCCTTGGAGTTCGAGGATGCCGTCGGCGAAGCGTCCGCCGATGCCGAGTTCGGCCTTGATGGTGCTGCAGAGCTCCATCTGCCTCATGGTGTCCATGTTCTCGAGTCCGCGGACGAGGGTGACGGTCTTGCCGCCGCGGCCTTTGCGTTCGCGCGAGAGCGAGATGCGCTCGATGTGCTTCTTGCCGTCGGCGCGCCGGAGTTCGGGCGCGTGGTCGTCGTCGCCGCCGAAGGCCTTGAGGAGCGCGAGGTCCTCCTTGCTGAGGCTCTCCTTGGCGAGTTCGGCGCGGGAGGGCGGCGGCGGTGGTGGCGGCGGTGGCGGCGGCTCCTCCTCGATGTGGATATTGAGTCCGGCGAAGGGGTTGGTCCAGTTGTCGCCGAGAGGCTCCGGCTCGCGGGCGGTCTCCTGCTGACGCTTCTTCTTGTTGCTCATGGTCTTCTTGCTCCTGGTTGGGTTGGGGGTGATTTCAGAACAGCCGTTCGACGGAGACGTAGCAGGTGGGGAAGAGCAGCTCCAGCTCGTGGAGGAGCTGCGGGTTGCCGTAGAACTCGTCGGTGAGCTTGTGGAATTCCTCGAGGGGGACGTGGATGCCGCCGACGGGCTGGTTGGTCTCGCGGTCGAAGATGATGAAGGCGAGGACGTTGGGGTCCTCGTTGGAGAAGTCGAGGAGGAGGCGGTGCTGGAGCCGAGACATCTTGTCGAGGTCGGTGTTGCGGAAGAGCTGCTGCTTGGCGAATTCGATGAGGCGGTCATCGTAGCCATTGCGCCAGATGAAGATCTTCTCGATGAAGTCCCAGAGGGTGACGGTGAGTCGGACGATGGGCTTCTCGACGCCCTCTGCCTCGGCGATTTCGGTGGCCATGTCGTCGATTTGGCGTTCGAGCGCGTTCTGGTCGGTCTCGGGCGTGGTGTCGATGTAGTAGAGGATGAAGGGCTGTGTCTCGTCGCGGTAGACGAGTGGCCTCTCGACCATGAAGTCCTGGTCGCAGTGGGGGCAGTGGCAGACGTTGAGGCGCCGCTGGACAAGAGCCTGCCAGGCCTCCTCGTTGTTCTCGCGGATGGTGGTGACCACCTCCGCGGTCAGTTTGGCCCCGCAAGAGGGGCACGTCACCTGTTCCTGTGTCGCTCCGTTCACGTCCTGTCGTCCTCGTGTCTGCCTGGGTCGTTCAGCTCCGAAAAATCCGCCCTGGGGGGCATAGCAGCAATAGTGTAATATCTATCAGCTCAAATTCAATACAAGGAGAGGGTTTGTCGGGCGATTTTTTGTGGTGGCAGCACTGTTTTTTGGTGAGTGTGCAAGTATGTTATGGGAATGGAGAGTCCGCGGCGTCGGCCGCCGTGGCGTCCAAGGCGAACGAACCAACCATCCCAAAGCATAGGAACACGTCATGACAGACATCTCACGCCGCTCATTCCTGCAGGGCGCGGCGGCGACGGCCGCCGCCGCCGCCATGTCCGGTGGGACTGCCCTGGGGGCAGACCAGCCCGCCAAACCGCGCTACAGCGATCCTGACAAGCCCCTGAACATCGTCTGCGTCGGCATCGGCGGCATGGGTGGCGGCGACGTCAACGGCGTCTCCTCCCAGAACATCGTCGGCCTCTGCGACGTCGACGCCAAGCGCGGCGAGGGTTCCTTCAAGAAATTCCCGAAGGCGAAGCAGTACAAGGACTACCGCAAGATGTTCGCGGACATGGCGGACGAGTTTGACGCGGTGACGATCTCGACCCCTGACCACATGCACTTCCCGATCGCGAAGCTGGCGATGGAGATGGGCAAGCACGTGTATGTGCAGAAGCCCTGTGCGCACACGGTGTGGGAGGCGCGCGAGATGAAGCGCCTGGCGCTCAAGTACGGCGTGCAGACGCAGATGGGCAACCAGGGACATGCCTCGACGGCCATCCGCAACGCGAAGGCGTGGATTGACGAGGGCGCGCTGGGCGACGTGACGGAAGTCCATGTGTACTCGGATCGTCCGATCTGGGGGCAGAACCGCGCGTGGCCGAAGGAGGGCAAGTGCCCCGAGTGGCTGGACTGGAACCTGTGGCTGGGCACGGGCCCCTACCGTCCCTATCCGGAGGGCGGCATGCACTTCAGCTGGCGCGGCTTCTGGGACTACGGCTGCGGCGCCATCGGCGACATGGGCTGCCACTGCCTCGACGCTGCCGTCTGGGCCCTCGACCTCTATGAGCCCGACTGGATTGAGGCCGAGTCCGACGCCAAGGGCCCCGACTTCACCCCGAACTCGTCGGTGGTGACGTACCATTTCCCGGCGCGCGGCAAGAAGCCGCCGTGCATTCTGCGCTGGTTTGACGGCAAGCGCCGTCCGCCGCGTCCGCCGCAGCTGGAGGAGGGGCGTGAGATCATCAAGGGCAACGGCTCCGTCTTCTACGGCACGGCCGGCTGCATGATGGTCGGCGGCTGGTCCAGTCCCGCCCTCATCTTCCCCGAGGTCCGGCGCAAGGAGGTCGGCAAGCCGAAGAACCCCATCGAGCCCGTCAAGGGCAACCATTACCAGGAGTGGATACGCGCCTGCAAGGGCGGCAAGCCCGCCGGCTCCAACTTCATCGACTACGCCTGCGGACTCACCGAGATGGCCCTCCTCGGAAACCTCGCCATCCGCGCCCGTAAGAAGGTCATCTGGGACGCCAAGAACCTCGTCTGCGTCGGCGACGACTTCGCCACCTCGCTCGTCACCCATCCCTACCGCGCGTTCTGACGACGCGGACACATCCCTCCTCGCCGCGTCCCAGGCCATCCACCACCCCCGGGCGCGGCGAGACTCATTTCCCCCCCAACAATCTCCACAGCAAGAAGGAACATCAGACCATGCCACTCGTCAGCATGAACGAGATTCTGCCCGAGGCCCGTCGTCAGGGCATTGCCATCGGCGCGTTCAACGCCGCCAACTACGAGACGGCCGTCGCCGTCGTCAAGGCGGCCGAGGCCGAGCAGTCGCCCGTCATCCTGCAGCTCTATTCGCGCCTCTTCGCCAACGGCAAGGCGAACGCCCTGGGCGGACTCCTTATCCGACTTGCCCAGAACTGCTCCCAGAAGGTCGCCATCCACCTCGACCACGGCGAGAGCCTCGAGCAGGTCAACAACGCCCTCGCCTGGGGCTACACCTCCGTCATGCTCGACGGCTCCAGACTCCCCTTCGACGAGAACGTCGCCGTCACCGCCGAGGCCGTCCGACGCGCCCATGCCGCCAACGCCTCCTGCGAGGGCGAGATCGGCCACGTCGCCATGGGTGACGAGACGGCCCTCACCGTCCCCGACGAGGCCCTCGACTTCGCCAAGAAGACCGGCGTCGACGCCCTCGCCGTCTCCATCGGCACCGTCCACGGCTACTACAAGGCGCAGCCCAAGCTCGACATCGAGCGCTGCCGCGAAATCGGACAGGCGCTCCCCGGACTCCCCCTCGTCCTCCACGGCGGCACCGGAACCCCCATCGACGACATCCAGAAGGCCATCCCCTGCGGCATCGCCAAGATCAACGTCGCCACCGAATTCCAGCACTGCTTCCTCAAGGCGCTCCATGCCGACCTCGTCGAGGCCGACGGCAAGTTCACGCCCGTCGACAAGTTCATGGATCACGCCACCGAGGCCTGCACCGAACACCTCCGCCGGCTCATCCGCGCCTTCGCCCTGAAGGCCTGACGACCCAAACACGCAGCAAGGCCGGAACGCTAATTGAGCCCCGGCGGCACCCCCGCCGTCGGGCAAAAACCGACCGCCGAGCGCGGCGAGGCCTGTCCCGACGGCGCCCCCGCCGTCGGGCGTTTTTTGTGCCTTTTGTGGATCAAATTCCAACGCATCCGCCGACTGGACTACGGGCATCGCAATCACCATCCGTAGACCAGCTCCTACGGCCAACGTGTGGAATTGCAGTTGAAACATTCCGATTGATGAATTATCTTATACCGATAATAAGATATCATTCCGAAATCAGGATTCATGATGATGACAATTGAAGATGCAGCGCGGCAATGGAAGATTTCCGAACGGCGCGTCCGGCTGCTATGCAGCTCAGGACGCATCGCTGGCGCAGCGATGGTCAATCACAGCTGGCACATTCCTGACGGCACTTCCAAGCCAGAAGACATGCGCTCCAAGCGTACGCTCGCAGCTCTGCTGAAGGATATTGAGGCCAGGAAACACCAGCTGGACACCTGTCGTCCTTTGACGCAAGGGGAATTGGAACGTCTGCGGGAGGAGTTAGTCATTGAATACACGTACAATTCGAATGCCATCGAGGGGAATACTCTGACGTTGCAGGAAACCAGCCTGGTGCTGAAGGGCCTGACCGTGGGCGGCAAGCCGCTGAAGGATCATCTGGAGGCCGTGGGGCATCGGCAGGCATTTGACTTCATCTGCGAGCAGGTCAGCAATCCAACTCCCTTGACGGAGGGCCTCATCCGCCAGATTTATTATCTGGTTCTTTCCGACAAGCCAGAGGATCGTGGAGTCTACCGGCGTGTGCCCGTGCGCATTGTCGGCGCCCTGCACGAGCCCGTACAACCCTATCTCATCCAGCCTAAACTGGAGCAGCTCCTGCAGGAATACCTCTCTTCCGGAGAGAATCTGGTGCCACGGCTGGCTCGCTTCCATATCGAGTTCGAGGGCATTCATCCCTTCATCGACGGCAACGGGCGAACCGGACGCCTGCTGGTCAATCTGGAACTGATGAAGGCCAGCTTTCCCCCCATCGACATCAAGTTCTCCGACCGTGCCAAGTATTATGCGGCATTCGATGCCTGGCATTCCGGCAAGAAGCGACATGCCATGGCCATGCTTTTTGCCACCTATCTGAACCAGCGCCTGGAGCGTTACCTGAAGATGTTGCGCTAGAAAGCGCCCCGTTGCAGGCTCTCCTGTGGAGAGGAGAGCCTATGGTCGCTGCGCGGTTGGGGACATGAAGTACTATGGCCGCTAAGGCACTTGGGGCTTTGCTCAAGTGCCTTTCTTTTTGCCTTGGAATTTGATTCACAAAAGACACAAAAAGGCACAAAAAGCGCCTCAAAGAGATAGAATGTGCCGATAGAGCTGGAGATGGTGGTGGAGGGTGTCGCGCTCGTCGAAGGTTC
>CALZPA010000148.1 GCA_945827525.1 uncultured Lentisphaeria bacterium
CAAGCCCAGAGCCAGGAAGAAGTAAGTCGCCTCGCCTCAGCCAGCGGCCCAGTGGCCGATGCAGAGGGAGCGGGCCCGCCTCGGCGGGTCCGCTCCCTCTTTGCTGTCTGCCTGGCAGGGGAGTGTGTGGTCGGTCAGAGATAGAGCGCCCAGGCGGCGAGGAGGGCGAGGAGGGTGAGGACGAGGGTGGGGAGGCAGCAGCGGAGGATGAGCGAGGCCTCCTTGCCGGCGGCGTTGACGGTGGCGCAGGCGGCGACGACGCCGCTGACGCGGATCATGCTGCCGATGCCGCCGCCGACGAGCTGGAGGGCGACCATGGTGGTCTCCGGCAGTCCCAGGAGCCGTGCGGTGTCGTACTGGATGGTGACGAAGAGGATGCCGGAGACGGTGCAGGAGCCGGCGAAGAAGGTGCCGAGGACGCCGATGACGGGCGAGATGACGGGGTAGGCCTGTCCCATGAGGCTGGAGGCGGTCTGGGCGACGGCGGTGAGCATGCCGGGCATGTCGGCGTCGGCGCCGGCGGAGAAGACCATGACCTGGACCATGGCGACGCTGGCGGCGATGGCGATGGCCGAGGAGCGTATCTGGCGTTCGGACTGGGCGGCGAGGCGGGCGATGTCGCATCCCCGGAGTCCGAACCAGAGGGCGGCGCCGAGGGCGACGATGACGAAGGGCATGAGGCCGGGGTTGTTGAGGGGGGCCCAGGCGAAGTCGAGGCCGTCCTGTCCGAGGAGGCTGGTGAGTCTGACCTTGGCGGCGGTGAGGAGGAGCCGCTTGAGGGGAAGCGCGTCGAGGCGGGTGAGGACGAGCAGGGTGGCGATGATGGCGTAGGGGGTCCAGGCCTTGAGGGCGCCCATGGCGGGCGGCTGGCCGCCGGGCTGGGGGGCGGCCGCGGGCGCGGTGGCGTCGTCGGGCTGGGCGGGGAAGTCCCAGACGTGGCGGGGAATGAGGAGGCCGGTCCTGATGGCGGCGAGGACGGGGACGAAGCCGACGGCGGCGCCGACCATGGAGGGCAGTTCGGGGCCGAGGAACCGCGCGGTCAGGTACCAGGGCAGGGCGTAGGCGACGCCGCTGAGGAGGCAGAAGGGGACGATTTCGAGCAGGGAGCGCAGGCGGCGCTCGCGCGAGGTGGTGAGAATCATGAAGGCGACGGCGAGCAGCGGCAGCAGCGAGCCGGCGACGGCGAAGATGGCGGCGGTCTGCGTCACGGCCTGGGCCATGAAGGCGCCCGGCTCGGCGCCGGCGCGCTCCAGGGCGGCCGAGAGCGCGGAGGCGCAGGTCAGGGCGGGCGTGCCGACGGCGCCGAAGGGGACGGGCATCGTGTTGCAGATGAGGGCGACCGCGACGGCCGACGTCGCGGGGAAGCCCAGGCCGACCAGCAGCGGCGCCGCCAGCGCCGCCGCCGCCCCGAAGCCGGCCGCGCCCTCGATGAAGCCGCTGAACAGCCAGGCGATGACGACGACCTGGACGCGGCGGTCACGGGACAGGCAGGAGAACGAGCCGTTGAGCGCCGTCAGGGCGCCGCTGGCGCGGAGGATGTTCAGCAGCAGGATGGCGCCGAAGATGATGAGGATGATGTCCAGCGACTTGAGGGCGCCCTGGAGCATCGCGGCCGCCGCCAGCAGCGGCGTCATGTGCCATACCATGCAGCCCAGGATGGCCGTCAGGCCCATGGCGGACAGCAGCGCCCAGGACGGGCGCACCTTGAGCTGGCTCATCAGGATCAGGGCGACGGCAATCGGCAGCAGCGCGAGGAGGCAGAGCATGGTGGCGAAACGGGGAATGGATGAGGGTGAAAGGAGGAAGAAAAGCGAAAATAGACGCTAACAAATGTAATCCTGATTCGCGGAAAGGCAAGTGGGGACGGGGGATTTGTCGTCCAAAAGGAAGGAGGATCCGTCCGGTGGGCCCGGGGCGGGAAGGGGGGCGCGGCGTTCACGCCGGGCCTGCGCAAAAGGGAGGGGGAGCCGTCCGGTGTGCGCCGGTCGGCTCCCCCAGGAGACGTTGCGGTCAGGCTGTTCGGGTCACTTGGCGAAGGGGTTCTTGATTCCGTCGAGGAGCTGCTTGCCGGCGTCCTTGAGCTGGGTTCCGGCGTCCTTGAGCTGCTTGCCGGCGCTCTTGGTGATGTCGAGGACGGCGACGCCGAACTGCTTGACGCCGTCGAAGATGGCGGTGAAGAGCGTGGTGAAGGTCTCGCTGATGGCGGTGGCCATGGAGACGCCCTCCTCCTCCTTGCCGAGGTCATTGAGCTCGATCTTGCTGATGGTGAGCGGGGCGGTCAGGCCGCAGCTGGAGAGGTTGACGGTGGCGTTGGTGATGAGGAGGTGGGTGATGATGACCTTCTTGCCGGCGGCCTGGTCGGCCTCGTCGGCCTGCTCGGGCTCGGGCTGAGGCTGGGCGTCGTCCTGGGTCTTGTCGGCGGCGCCGGCGGCCGCCTCGACGTTGGCAAGGATGGCATGGAGGTTGGAGTCGTTGAGGGGCGTCTTCTCGTAGGTGATCTGGGGGGAGTCGATGAGGATCTCGCGGACTTCGATGGTGTCCTTGAGGAGGCTGGGGACGTTGAGGTCGATGTCGATTTTGCCGAGCTTGAAGAAGGAGTCGTTGGTGAAGCTGATGGTCTCGCCGGCGGCGTTGACGGTGGGGTTCTTGATCTGGATGTCGGAGAGGGTGACGCGGCCGCTGAGGAGGGAGATGGAGGCGTCGCCGATGGTGGTCTCGCCCTTGGTGAGCTGGGTGACGAGCTTTTCGCCGACGACCTTGACGGTCGTTCCGAGGTTCATGCAGATGATGAGGAGGATGACGGCGAGGGCGATGAGGATGCCGGCGACGATGCTGGCGATGCGGCGCGCGAGGCTCTTCTTCTGGGCGGGCGCCTGGTCGGTGTTTTCGCTCATGGTGTTCCTTTGGGTGGGGGCTTGTGGGGATGGGGGCTAGAGTTCGGCGAGGACTCCGGCGGCGGCGACGGCCAGGAGGGCGAAGAGGGCGAGTGCGAGTCGCCGCCTGGCCCTGCGGATGGCGGCGTGGCCGCGCCGGCTGCGCCGTCCGGCGGCGGCGCGGGAGCCGCCGCCGCTGTTGAGGAGCGCGAGGGCCAGCTTGCGCTGGTCGGGCGCTGTCCGCCGTGTCGTGGTCGTCATGTCGCTGGAGGCTGTGTGGGGTAGGGGGATGGGTTAGGGTTTAGGACTTGGGATTAGGAGATGATGCCGCCGGCCTCGGAGAGGATGATGCCCTTGAGGGCCATGGTGAGCTGCTGCGGGCTGTCGGAGAATTCCATGGCGGTCTCCTCGGTGATGTCGCCGTTGTTGACGAGCTTGAGGAGGCACTGGTTGAAGCTCATCATGCCGTCCTTCTCGCCGCCCTCGATGGCCATGTGGACCTTGTCGAGCTTGTTGTCGAAGATGAGCTTGCGGACGAAGGGGGTGTTGACGAGGATCTCGTTGACGGGCATGACGCCCTTGCCGGTGGCTCTGGGGGCGAGTCGCTGGCAGATGATGGCCTGGAGGCAGCCGGCGAGGTTCTTGCGGACGGTGTCGCGCTCCTCGAGCGGGAACATGTCGAGGATGCGGTTGATGCTCTGGGCGGCGTCCTTGGTGTGGAGGGTGGTGATGACCATGTGTCCGGTCTCGGCGGCGCCGATGGCGGTCTCGAAGGTGTCGCGGCTGCGCATTTCGCCGACCATGATGATGTCGGGGTCCTGTCGGAGGGCGTGCTTGAGCGCGGAGGCGAAGGAGGAGGCGTCGAGTCCGACCTCTCGCTGCTCGAAGAAGCTGCGGTTGTCCTGGAAGGTGTACTCGATGGGGTCCTCGATGGTGATGATGTGCTTGTCCTGGGTGTTGTTGATGTGGTCGAGCATGGCGGCCATGGTGGTGGACTTTCCGGAGCCGGTGGTTCCGGAGATGAAGATGATGCCGTTGTGGGCCTCGCAGATGGCCTTGATGCTCTCGGGGAGGTTGACCTCCTTGACGGTTGGCGGCTTGCCCTTGATGTGGCGCATGGTGAAGGCGGCCATGCCGCGCTGGCGGTGGAGGTTGACGCGGAAGCGTCCGATGCCCTCCTCCTCCCAGGCGAAGTCGAGGTCGCCCTCGCGCTCGTACTCCTCGAGGCGGCCGGGGGGGATGACCTCCTCGTAGGCCTTCTTGAAGAAGGCGGTGTCGGTCATGAAGTCGGTGTCGACGAGGCGCGCGTCGAGGCGGAGCCGGAGGTACTTCCCCTCGCGGATGTGGAGGTCGGAGGCGCCGTTGTCGACGGCGTACTTGAGGAGGGGGAAGAGGACGGACTCGCCGCGCTTGGGCCTGCGGATGAAGAGCTCGAGCTGTCCGCGCTGCCGCTCGAGGTTGATGAGGAAGCGGTCGAGGCCGTCCTCGTAGAGGAGGAAGTTCTCGTTGATGAAGTCCATGCCCTCGTCGTTGGCGCGGAATTTCTTCATCTGCTTGGCGGGGACGATCTCGTCGCAGATGGCGAGGAAGGTGTCGGTGTCGGTGATGTACTCGGAGATTTCGCCGATGGTGCCGTCGATGCGCAGGGTGGCGCAGTTGTTTTCCCTGACCTTGCATTCCGTGGCGTTGTTCTCCGCGAAGGCTGCAAGCAGGTCATGGAGTACTGAGGGCATACTGTCGCTCCTTTTGGTGTGTGGGGCTGTCCGCGGCGCCGTCCTGTGCTGCGGGGGCTTGGGTTGGGGGAGGATGGGGGCCGCGGGCGCCGCGGCTGCCTGCGGGACGGGCGGGGCGGAGGCGGCGGAGACTGCGAATAGGGCTAAATTTAAGGTTGGTTGAGGCGCATTTCAAGCGCCTCCCGTCTGCGCAGGCGGCGCAAATGGTGATAAATTATGGCATGGGCCGGGCAGCGCCGCCGCGGGCGGCGCCGTGCCGGGCGAGTCAGGCAGGATGGAGTTCATGATGAGCGAGGAAAAGGAGCAGGCGCCGCTCTTGGACGGCGCGTCGGTGGAGCGGGTGTTCGAGGCGCTGTCGGGCGTGGTGGAGCCGCATTGCGAGCTGAACCACGGGACGGCGCTGGAGCTGCTGGTGGCGGTGGTGCTGTCGGCGCAGGCGACGGACGAGTCGGTGAATCGGGTGACGCCGGGGCTGTGGCGCGACTGCCGCTGTCCGGCGGACTATGTGGCGCTGGGGGAGGAGCGTCTGGGTGAGCGGATACGCTCGATAGGGCTGTGGCGGTCGAAGGCGCGGTCGCTGGTGGGGCTGTGCCGTCGCCTGGACGAGGCGTTCGGCGGCGAGGTGCCGTCGACGCGGGAGGCGCTGATGAGCCTGCCGGGCGTGGGGCGCAAGACGGCGAACGTGGTGCTGAACGTGTGGTTCCGGCAGCCGACGCTGGCGGTGGACACGCATGT
Organism: uncultured Lentisphaeria bacterium; assembly: GCA_945827525.1. Classification (GTDB taxonomy): domain Bacteria; phylum Verrucomicrobiota; class Lentisphaeria; order Oligosphaerales; family Oligosphaeraceae; genus CAAGGB01. Next base: position 5,342 of record CALZPA010000148.1, read on the forward strand.
GTTCCGGGTGGCGAACCGGATTGGGCTGGTCCGCGAGTCGACGCCGGAGGCGGTGGAGGAGGCGCTGCTGCGGCGCGTGCCGGCGCGCTGGCTGGTCGACGCGCACCACTATCTGCTGCTGCATGGGCGGTACACGTGCACGGCCCGCCGTCCGGGATGCGCGGGCTGTGCGCTGCGCGGGCTCTGCCTGCGCGTCGGCGTCGCGGACTGAGCCGCGGTCTTGGCGTCTCTTGGCGTCGCCAGGAAAAAAGCGTGTGCGGCCAATGGCATTTTCCCGGAAGTGAGGCATATTGATAAGGGCGTTTGCGCCCCTGGCGGAGTGGGCGGCGGAAGGAGCAGGAGCGATGCGTTTTTCTAGGGTTTCAGCGGTCAGCAACAGGTGCGGGGCGCGGCAGCGGCGCGTGGGAAGGATGAAGGGCGAATGAGCGAAGACAGGACAACAGGCGAGATGACCTTCACGGTCTATGCGACCGGCTATCCGGACGAGGGCGAGACGCTGACGGAGAGCCAGCTGCAGGAGCGGCTGGCGGCGGGGCGGCTGTCCCCGGGCGACCTGGTGCTCTCCGACGGCGCCTGGCGCCAGCTGTCGGACGTGTTCGAGATGGCCCCGTTCGCGCTGCCGGACCTGACGGACGCCGCCGAGCCGGAGCTGGCGCTCACCTTCCGCGAGCTGCCCGGCAGCGGGCTGCGCCCGCAGTTGGGCGGCCAGGCGGGCGGCGGGCGCGCCGGGCTGTGGCGTCGGCTGGCGCGTCGGCGCGACGGCCGCCTGCGTCCGTGGTGGCAGCTTGGCGGCGCGGCGCTGGCCCTGGTGGCGTGCGTGGCGCTGGCGGTCGTGTATGGGGTCATACCCGGCATGAACCGCCTGCTGTGGCGTCCGGCGTATGTGCTGGTGCTCAATCCGCACCAGCGCCAGGGCGGCAAGGTGCATTTTGGCGACGAGGTCCACGAGCTGCCGCCGGGCGGCTCGGTGACGGTCGCGGACATCTTCGGCCGGATGCCGCGCACGGAGCAGGTGCTGATCGAGTATCCGAACGACACCTGGGTGTTCAAGGTGCCGCTGCGCGGCGGCGAGGCGGTGCTGGTGAATCCGCGCGGCTCGCTGTGGCTGGGCGTCGTCCGTGAGCAGGAGTCCCAGTCGATGCGGCTGAAGGAGACGGACCGCCGCGCGGCGCTGGCGGAGATGATGGCGGGCAAGCCGCCGGCGAAGGCGGTGGAGCTGACGCGCCGGGCCCAGGAGGCCGGCACGGCGGCGGTGCTCGCCTGCACGGACGAGGGACTGGTCTACACCAGCGACGACATCGTGCGCCAGGGCGGGCTGAACCTGGAGCAGTTGGGGCTCCGGCGCAGCCCCGAGGACATGGCCCGGGGCGAGGACGGCATCTGGCTGGGCCCCAGCCAGCCCGGCGTCGTCAGCCGCAATCTGCTGACGGGGACGCGTCTGGGCGATGTGCGGGTGGCCTACGGCAAGGGACGCCGCGAGGTGCGCGAGTGCAGCTTCGAAGTCACGTTCCCGACGCCGAACCCGAAGGACCCGAAGACCGTCTTCCAGCCGGCGACCCAGCCGGGCGTCCGGAAGCCGCAGGAGCTGCGCCGTCTCGACGCGCTGACCGGCAGGGCGACGGTGACGGTGGAGTGGCGCGGGAAGCAGATCATCGTCTCGCTGGCCGCGGCGAAGCGCGACAGCCTGGTGGTCCGCAACCAGCGGCAGCTGTTCGGGCAGTGGACGTACCGCGCCGTGCGGGAGCCCAACGGCAAGTGGCGCTGGAGCTGGCGCTACGCGGGACAGGACAAGATTGGCGTGGCGAGGCTGGAGCTGGAGGTCGCCGGGAAGACGGTGAAGGTCCTCCGCTACGAGGAGAAGAGGCCGGGGAAGTGAGACGCTGACGCGGGGGGCGGGAACGGGAACGAAGCATCGAAGCATCTTAAAAAGCAGGAAAGAGACCAGCAGACATGTCGCAGTGCCATATGCGTTACACCATCAAGGGGCAGTCACCCGTCGTGCTGCCTGCCGTCGTCGCGTTCCCCGTCACCATCGGGCGGCTGGGCGAGTGCGACCTGACGATACCTGACCCGTCGGTCTCCAGCTGCCATGCGCAGCTGGTCGAGCGCGACGGGGGCGAGGTCTGGCTGGTGGACAACGGCAGCACGAACGGCATCTACCTGAACTACCGGCGCGTCCCGGAGGTTCCCGTCCGGGGGCGCACGGAGGTCATCATGGGGACGGTGCGCGTCGAGCTCTCCACGGAGCCGCTGCCCGAGACGGCGGCGGCGCCGGAGCCGGCGCGTCCGCGGGCGCCGTCGGCTCCGGCGGGGAGTCCGGCGGCGACGCTGGCGCGTCTGTCGTCGGCGTCGTCCCGCGGTGAGATCATCTGTCCGCACTGCTGGCATCGGTTCACGGTGGACGAGTTTCTGTTCATCGCCCGTCACCAGAGTCTGGTGGGCGATCCGGTGCTGGGTGCGGACGCGGCGCAGCGCTTTCTGCCGTCACGGTTCACGCCGGAGGGGAACGCGCTGGACGCGGCGGGGGTTAGCTGTCCGGACATGGCCTGTCCGCGGTGCCATCTGCGGATACCGCAGGCGGCCAGCGAGATGCCGCCCCTGTTCCTGTCGATCGTGGGGGCGACGGCCAGCGGCAAGTCGTATCTGCTGACGAGCATGACCTGGGTGCTGCGCAATGTCCTGCCCCAGGACTTCGCCATCTCCTTCACGGACACCGACGCGGTCAACAACCAGATTCTCAACGACTTCGAGGAGACGATCTTCCTGCATCCGGACGCGGACGAGCTGGTGGCGCTGAGCAAGACGGAGCTTCAGGGCGAGCTGTACAACCAGGTGCTGCTGGACAACATGCTCATCAACCTGCCCAAGCCGTTCATGTTCACGGTGATGCCGGCCGAGCACCATCCGCGCTACGAGGAGGTGCGCTCCACGATGAGCCGGACGCTGGTGCTCTACGACAACGCGGGCGAGCACTTCGAGCCGGGCATGGACTCGGTGGACAACCCGACCACGCAGCACCTCCTCCACTCCGACACCATCTTCTTCCTCTTCGACCCGACCAAGGACGTCCGTCTCCGCAAGCGTCTGGCCGACGTCGACGACCCGCAGCTGGAGGCGGGCGCTCGGGTGCAGCGCCAGGAGATCATCCTGACCGAGATGATCAACCGCATCAAGAAGTACTCGGGCCTGAAGGCCTCGCGCAAGTCGGCGAAGACGCTGCTGTTCCTGGTCTCGAAGTTCGACGTCTGGCGCCATCTGCTGCCGGGCGGCGGCGCGGACATCCCGGACGAGCCCTGGCAGTGGGACATCGAGAAGAACACGAGCGTGCTGGACATCGACCTCATCAAGAACCTGTCCTTCCAGGTGCGCCAGTTGCTGGAGGAGACGTGTCCGGAGGTCGTGTCCACGGCGGAGTCGTTCGCCGGCGACGTGCTCTACCTGCCGAACAGCGCCCTGGGCCACAGCCCCGAGCTCAACGACGAGACCGGGATGATCGGCATCCGCCCCGCGGACGTCCATCCGTGGTGGGTGGAGGTGCCGATGCTGTACTTCCTGTGGGAGCGCGGGTTCATCCCGTCGGTCGCGGAGGAGCAGCGTGTCCACCATCTGTGCGTGGACGCGGTGTGCCGCCGTTCGGGGGACATCTTCTTCGTGTCGCTGCCGGGCCGGCGGAAGCCGCTGCAGGTCCCGGTGTCGTTCGCGGGATATGAGCTGAACGTGCCGGGGACGGAGGACTGGTTCCGCGTCCCGGAGCTCGAGGCG
>CALZPA010000149.1 GCA_945827525.1 uncultured Lentisphaeria bacterium
GGAGGCTCAGGGCGTCGCCGACGGCGCACGGCTGTCCGCCAGCACCTGCAGGTAGTCCGCCAGGTTGCGCCTGAGCAGCGCCGGCGTGTCCAGCCCATACGGGCACTTGGCGCGGCACTGTCCGCACTCCAGGCAGTCGCGGACCTTCAGCATCCTGGCCTGCCCCGCCTCGGACAGATGCCCCGCCGACGGCGAGCGGCGCAGCAGCAGCGACATCCGCGCGCAGGTGTTGATCTCAATGCCCGCCGGACACGGCATGCAGTACCCGCAGCCTCGGCAGAACTCGCCCGTCAGCTCCGCACGGTCACGGTCGATGACGGCCTGAAGCTCCGCGTCCAGCGACGGCGGCTCCGCCGCGCACGCCAGAAACTCGTCCAGCTCGCGCTCGCGCTGGATGCCCCAGATCGGCAGCACATGCGGAAACTGCCGCAGATACGCATACGCCGCCCGCGCATGCGTGATCAGCCCGCCCGACAGCGCCTTCATCGCGATGAAGCCCACCTGCGCCGCCGCGCACTCGCGCACCAGCGACAGCTCCTGCTCGCCCGACAGGTAGCTGAACGGGAACTGCAGCGTGTCGTACAGCCCCGACGCCACCGCCTGCCGCGCCGTGTCCAGCCGATGGTTGGTGAGGCCGATGAAGCGGATGAGGCCGCGCTCACGCGCCTCCAGCATCGCCTCGTACAGCCCGCTGCCGTCACCCGGCAGCGGACAGCGGCGCGGATTGTGGAACTGGTAGATGTCGATGTGATCCGTCCCCAGCATCCGCAGCGACTGCTCCAGGTGCGCCCAGAAGCCGGCCACATCCGAGGCGCCCGTCTTGGTGGCCAGCACCAGCCGGTCGCGCCGGAGCGACTTGAGCGCGACGCCGATCTTACGCTCGCTGTCCGTGTAGAAGTTCGCGGTGTCGATGAAGTCGACGCCGCCCTCGCAGGCCCTGACGAGGAGCCTGGCGGCCTCCTCGACGCCGATGCGCTGGATGGGGAGCGCCCCAAAGCCATTCCGGCAGACGGTCAGTCCCGTCCGCCCCAAGGTCACCGTTTCCATGCTGCTTATCCTTTTCTTGCCTGCCTTTCACGCACAATCGCCTGCAGGGCCTTCTGAACCCTCTCGACCGTCGGGTAGTCCCTGAACAGAAACCCATGCGCCTGGAACCACGCCGAGGACTCCAGACGCGCCGCCAGCTCCTCGTCCCGCAGCAGCGACCGGTCAACCCCCAGCACCAGCCCCTCGCCCAGAGCCGTCGTCTCCGCCAGCTCCAGACGCGACCGCAGCTGCGTCGCGTGCCACCGGTGAAACAGCTCCAGCTGCGCCTCGCCCCCCTCCTCATGGCGGAAGCTGAAGTCCGGAAAGTACAGCGCCCCCCCCGGCCCCTCCAGAAACGGCGACTCCTCGCACAGCGACCACGACGAAGCGCACTCGCGGAAATGACGCTCGAACAGACGAAGCTCCTCCGGTGCCACCGCCGCGTAGTTGTGGTACGGGCACACCAGACCCGACGTCTCGTCCAGCTCCAGCCGCTGCGGACGCTCCGACCACTCCACCTCCGCCGTCAGACGCCACCGCCGCAGCGAGCAGACCGCCGGAAAGAATTCCGCCAGCTGCAGCCCATACCGCTTCGACTGCTCCAGCACGCTCCCGGGGCCGTCCACCGTCAGCCGCGTCCCGCCATCCGCCAGCCGCTCCGCCACGCACAGCAGCCGGAAGAACCGCACATACCGCATCAGCCGACGCAGGCGCGACGGCTCCTCCTGCGCCCCCACCGTCACCTCCAGCCGCGACGCCCGCAGCAGAACCCCCTGCACCAGACCCACGTTGTAGCGCTCCAGCACCTGACGCGCCGTCAGCGAACGCAGCCCCGTCAGACGGTCGTTCGACGGCAAGTCCGCGTAGCACGCCGACTCCGACGACAGCGCCCACCCCGACGAGCGCTCGGCCAGCTCCCGACGGTACGACGCCTCGTCCGCGTACCGGCCGCTCGACAGCAGCTCCGCCGACAGCCGGAACAGACGCATCCGCGCCGACGCATAGTCGATGTCCTGCGGCGCCGTGAACTCCGCACGGTCGTCAATCACCTTCAGCAGCCCACGGGCCACCTTCAGGTTCCCAAACGCCGACACCGCCGCCTCCGTCAGCTCCTCGATGTCCTCGCGAGTCCGGCCCGACTCCACCTCGTATGCCGACAGTAGACGGCCCGCCAGCGCCAGCGCCGGCTCCGACTCCACCGGCAGAAACTGCGGACGCAGCCGCCCCTGACGGCTCCTGCACAAGATCAGCTCCTTCGTCAGCATCCCCTGGGCGCCTCCTGCCGCCCCAGCCCCGCCAGCCCGTCCGGACGGCCATACGCACGGTGCTGCCGCCGGCGGTCACTCGTGCCCTCCTCGCCCGTGCCCACGCTCACCAGCTCGTACAGCACCGCCTGCTTCCCCGACGCCGGACGCAGAATGCGCCCCAGCCGCTGCACATGCTCCCGGACGCTCCCCGTCCCCGACACCACAATCCCCACGCTGGCCTCCGGCACATCCACCCCCTCGTTCAGAATCCGGCTCGTCACCAGCGCCGGCAGCTCGCCCGAACGGAACGCCGACAGCAGCTCCCGGCGCTCCGCCATCCGCGTGTGGTGCGTCAGCACTGGCAGGCAGAACCGCTGGCCTATCTCATACGCCGTCGGATTGTCCGCCGTGAACACCAGCGTCCGCTCGCCGCGGTGATGGCACAGCAGACGCCAGATCGCCTCGAACTTCGCCCGGCACGACCGCGACAGCCGACGCTGCTCCAGATACGCGTCGAACGCCTCACGGCCATTCGACGCCTGCGAGCACGCCCGCAGAAACTGCTGCCATCCGTCGGGACGCGACAGGTCCACCCGGCACGAGCGCAGGAACTCCACATACCGCTGCCGACACGACTGGTACGCCGACTGCTCGTCCTCATACAGGGAGACCGGCACCAGCTCCGTCCGGTACGGCGACAGAGCCCGTCCCTCGAACTCGTCGATGTCGCGCCGGAAGCAGATGGGGCCCAGCAGCTCCTCCAGCCCCGTCTCGCCGCCGTCCGGACGCTCCGGCGTCGCCGACAGCCCCAGCCGGAACGGCGCCAGGCACAGCCGCGCCAGCTGACGGTACGTCGCCCCCGGCAGATGGTGGCACTCGTCCACCACCAGCAGCCCGAAGCGGTTGCCGATGGCCGGCATCTGCAGCACCGCCGAGTCGTAGGTGCTCACCGTGACGTCGCGGACCTCATGGCTCCCGCCCCCCAGCAGTCCCACCTCCACCCCGAACGAGGACGCCAGCTGGCTCGCCCACTGCTCCATCAGGTCAATCGTCGGCGCCACCACCAGCGTCGACCGGCACACATCCTCCATCGCCAGACGCGCCACCAGCGACTTCCCCGTCCCCGTCGGCAGCACCACGACGCCTCGGCGGGAGGCCGCCCGCCACGACGCGACCGCCTCCGCCTGGTAGTCCCGCGGCGCCAGCCCCTCGCGGCGGCGCAGCGGCACCGCCGCGTACGCGCGCGCCTGGTCGTCGTAGTCCTGCCCCGCCGCCCGCAGAGACAGGATCAGCTCAGCGTAGGCCAGCGCCTCCCCCCGCCACGCCCCCACCCGCTCGTCGAACACAAACGACGGCGGCAGACGCAGGCCGCGCCCCTCCGGCGACCGCACCGTCACCGTCCCATCGTCAAAGTCTATCGTCACCCGCTCCGTCATCCGTCGCTCCCTATCTGTCTCACTATCATTTGGAATACAACTAATTTACAGCCAAATATGCCACTGTCAACTCACGAACTGACTATTTTCCATTCGAATGATGAAAAAAATTCCAGATGCCCTTGACAGCCAACGGACAGGAGCTGCACGAGCGATCACCGACCGTCGCATAAGCCTTTCGCGGAGGAGGCCTAGGGCAATGAGCCCTATGGGAATAATGAGCCCTATAAGCCCTATGAGCCCTATGGGGAAAAACACACAAAACAACACAAAACGAGAGCAAACCGCCGAGCGAAGCGAGGCGGAAAGAAAGCCGCGAGAGCGGTGCGCCCCCCCGGAATACAGCGGCGCGCCCCCGCCGGAACAAGACCAAACCCGCGCCGCGCCGAGATTGACAATTGGTCATGCGGGCTTATACTATGGTCATATGGTCGGGTGCCCCATGGTGGGGCGTCCCGGCACCGTCCAACCGTCACCGGGAGTCCGAAAGATGCTGTTTCGTCTGAGCCGCCTTCAGCGCAGCGCCGGCAGTCTGCTGCTGGCGCTGCTGTTTGCGCTGCTCAGCCTCACGCTGGCGCCCCAGCCGGAGCAGCGCCGAAGCCAGGGCGGCGACGCGACGTCGCTGACGTCGCCCATGGCCGGCGAGGCCGTGCTGCTGACGTTGCGCGAGGGCTCCACTCCGGAGCGTCAGCAGCAGCCGCGGCAGCGCGCCGCCGCCCCGCCGGCGCCCCCGCCGCTCCTGCCGACCAGTCTGCAGCGGCCTGTCGGCCGTCTCATCCCCAAGTCGAACGTCTCCTTCACCGCAGCCAGGACCTGCGTCTTCATCCCCCTGAGATTGTGAGAGCCGCGCGGCGCGCCACACCCCATTCCCGTGGCCGCCGACCCGCCCGCGTCCGGACAGCCCATGCGCGCGCCGGACGCGCACCGCACGCGCAGCGTTCAGAGCCCTCACACTCACATGAAGGAGCAAGCAGCTATGCTCACCGTTGACTTCCTGGCGTGGCTCCTGGCCCTGGTCGGCTTCATCACCGTCGGCCTCGCCATCGGCCTCATCGTCTTCCTCTGCTTTGAGGACACCTTCCGGCGCCTCCTCAACCGCCCACGGCGGCTCGTCGTCCCCGTCACCGACTCGCGGCGCGAGGACGCCGCTGACCACGGCAGGGCGTCCAGGCGCAGCGCCTGACGACGCACCCTAAGCGCCACGGCCATCCTCCCCGGCCCAGACGCCTGACAGCACCGCCACGGCCGTTTCCGTGGCAGCCGGACGAGGATGGCCATACCCTGACACCTGCTGACACCTCCACCCCAAAGACGGACTTTTCAGTTGAATTCATGACAAAAGCGAACTTTTTTCGCCATTTTTGGACTTTTCCGTCTTGACTTTGACCAATTAGGCATGATAGTAAGGTCGTTCGACTCAATCTCGAAGGCTAAGACAGACCTTTCCTCCGTTTGTCCATTCACTGCAGGCGGAGGGCTTTTTTATCCCAGCTCCGGCCCAAGCGTTTGCCGGGGCAATGAGTGAATGACTTCTGGAGGTAGCATTCTTATGGCTGATCGCAAGTACCCGCTGGAGCGCGTCCGCAACATCGGCATCATGGCTCACATCGACGCAGGCAAGACGACCTGCACGGAGCGCATCCTCTTCTACACCGGCCGCAACCACAAGATGGGCGAGACCCATGACGGCGGCGCCACGATGGACTACATGGCGCAGGAGAAGGAGCGCGGCATCACCATCTGCTCGGCGGCCACCACCTGCATCTGGCGCGACCACCAGATCAACATCATCGACACTCCCGGACACGTCGACTTCACGGTCGAGGTCGAGCGCTCCCTGCGCATCCTCGACGGCGCCATCGGCCTCTTCTGCGCCGTCGGCGGCGTCGAGCCCCAGTCCGAGACCGTCTGGCGCCAGGCCGAGAAGTACGGTGTCCCGCGCATCTGCTTCGTCAACAAGATGGACCGCGTCGGCGCGGACTTCTTCTCCGTCGTCAAGCAGATCAAGGACATCCTGGGCGCGAACGCCGTGCCGCTGGCCATACCGGTCGGGCAGGGCTCCGAGTTCCAGGGCATCATCGACCTCGTCCACATGGTCCAGGTCAAGTACATCGAGGACCCGAAGGGCACCTATCCCGAGGACGTTCCGCTGAGCGAGGAGCTCGCCGAGTACGCCGCCCCCTGGCGGCAGAACCTCATCGAGTCCGTCGCCGAGATGGACGACGCGCTGCTCGACAAGTTCTTCAACGACGAGCCCATCTCCACCGAGGAGATCATGGAGGCCATCCGCAAGTCCGTCCACGCGCAGACCATCTGCCCCGTCCTCTGCGGCTCCGCCTTCCGCAACAAGGGCATCCAGCGCCTCCTCGACGCCGTCGTCGACTACCTCCCCTCCCCCATGGACATCCCACCGGCGGTCGGCACCGCCCCCGACGGCTCCATCATCGAGCGCCACTCCAACGACCCCGAGCTGTCCGCGCTCGCCTTCAAGGTCGTCGCCGACAAGCACACCGGCAAGCTCATCTATGTCCGCGTCTACTCCGGCGAGCTCGTCACCGGAACCTACATCTACAACTCCTCCAAGGGCAAGCAGCAGCGCATCGGACGCATCTTCCGGATGCACGCCAACCATGAGGAGATCATCGACGTCCTCCACGCCGGCGAAATCGGCGCCCTCGTCGGACTGGCCGACACCGTCACCGGCGACACACTCTGCGACGAGGCCAACCCCATCGTCCTCGAGTCCATCGAGTTCCCCGAGCCCGTCATCTCCATCGCCGTCTCGCCCCAGAGCCGCGCCGACCGCGACAAGCTCATGAACGCCCTCGTCAAGCTCGCCGAGGAAGACCCCACCTTCACCGTCCACGTCGACCAGGAGACCAACAACACCGTCATCTCCGGCATGGGCGAACTCCATCTCGACATCATCATCGACCGCCTCCGCCGCGAGTTCGGCGTCGGCGTCGACACCGGCGCCCCCGAGGTCAGCTACCGCGAGACCTGCACCAAGACCGTCGAGCACGTCGAGCGCTTCAAGAAGCAGTCCGGCGGCCACGGACAGTACGCCCACGTCGTCTTCACCCTCGAGCCCCTGCCCCCGGGATCGGGCTACGTCTTCGAGGATCAGGTCAAGGGCGGCAACATCCCCAAGGAGTACATCCCCGCCATCCAGAAGGGCATCAACGACGCCCTCGAGGAAGGCCCCAAGGCCGGATACCCCGTCGTCGACCTCAAGGTCACCCTCACCGACGGCTCCTACCATGAGGTCGACTCCTCCGAAATGGCCTTCCGCACCTGCGCCAGCATGGGCTTCAAGGCGGCCTTCATGAAGGCCGCGCCACAGCTCCTCGAACCCATCATGAAACTCTCCATCAACACCCCCGCCGACTACTCCGGAACCATCACCGGAAACCTCTGCGGACGCCGCGGACGCGTCCTTGGCATCGACTCCATCGGCGAGAAGGGACAGGTCGTCAAGGCGCTCTGCCCGCTGGCCAACCTCTTCGGCTACACCTCCGAGCTGCGCAACATGACCCAGGGCCGCGCCGGCTTCAACATGCAGTTCGAATTCTACGAGCCCGTCCCCGCCTCCATCGCCGAGGAGGTCGTCGAGAAGCGCCGCAAGCAGCGCGAGGGCAGAGCCTGAGCCTTGTCTCCTCACCCCTGACTGAACCATAGCACACACACCAGGCGCGTGCGCCGTCCCCCACCAGCGGAGACCGGCGCACGCGCCTTTTCCTTTGCTGCCCCATTTTCCCCTCAAAACAGCATTCTCACATTGTCGACATCCGGACACAACACTCTCGGGATATGGTATGGATGTTGACCAGAGGGGCATAGCCAAACGCCCCACACATCACCAACAAAGGAGAATGACATGCTGAAGAGAACGCTATGGAGCGCCCTGCTGGGACTGACCTGCCTGGCAACGGCCAGTGAGCTGAACACCGCCCCCGAGTCCCTCAAGATCGATGTCGGCGCCGACTTCCGCCTGCGCTTCGACGTCCAGTCCGACGAAATCAAGTCACCCACCGGCAACCACAAGTATGGCCCCCATCCCTCCCAGTACTTCGACCTCCGCTCCCGCGTCTGGGTCAAGGTCCAGGACAAGGACTCCGGACTTGAGGCCAAACTGAGGCTCGCCAACCGCTCCAAGTACTACACCAGCGACTGGGACGCCAAGAACAACTACACCACCGGCAACTGGTCCTTCCCCGATGAGGTCTTCGTCGACGAGGCCTACCTCCGCTTCACCAAGCTCGGAGTCCAGGGACTCACCCTGACATTCGGACGCCAGAACCTCCAGCTCGGCAACGGCATGGTCATCTATGACGGCACCAACACCGACAGCTCCCGGAGCACCTACTTCGACGGCATCGTCGCCAAGTACGCCACCGAGAACAACACCCTCCACGCCTTCGCCTTCTACGACTCCTGGAACGACCCCATCGCCATCCCCCTCCGCTGGGACAAGGAGGACTACCCCTCCGGTGACGGCCGTGCGCTCCGCCCCGGCGACACCCTCACCCTCGGCCTCTACAACACCCATGTCTTCAACGACACCTTCAGCCTCGACACCTACTACATCTACAGCGATGTCCAGGCCGATGACCATGGCCGCCTCGAGCGCAAGCTCCCCAATGACTGGGACGACCTGCAGCTCCACACCTTCGGCGCGCGTCTCTTCGGCAAGCTGAACGACTCCTGGTCCTACAGCGCCGAATTCGCCCACCAGGCCGGCGACGCCGATGACGACAGCATCAACGCCAACATGGCTGACCTCCGTCTCAAGTACAAGCTCCCCATCCTCGCCGAACTCAAGCCCGTGCTCAACCTCCGCTACACCTACTGGAGCGGCGACAAGGGCGACGGCGGCACCTACGAGGGCTGGCAGTCCATCTACGCCGAGCGCTCCGGCATCTTCGGCGAAGAGGCCTCCTCCAGCGGCGGCGTCCCCTGCGGCTCCAACTGGACCAACCTCCACGCCTACCACGCCAGCATCGACGCCAAGCCCCTCGACAAGCTCAAGCTCTCCACCGGCGCCACCTACTTCCGCGCCGACGAATACGCGGACGGAGCCAATGTCGGCGTAGCCGCCTTCGCCACCGTCGGCTATGACTTCACCAAGACCCTCTCCCTCAAGACCACCCTCAGCCATATGTTCTACGGCGACTACTACGGCAGCGACCGCCAGGACGGCGGCTTCTGGGGACGCATCGAACTCAACTGGAAAATCTGACCTCCCCCCCCCACACAACCTCACCGGCAACGGACACTCCCCACTCACCTGGCGGAGTGCCCGCTTTTTTGTATCGACTCAATCGACTCAATCGACTCAATCGACTCAATCGAGAAAAACCGCGCCG
>CALZPA010000150.1 GCA_945827525.1 uncultured Lentisphaeria bacterium
ACGCCGAGCGAAGCGAGGCGATAAGAAGCGACGAGAGTGACGAGAGTGACGAGAGTGACGAAAAAAAAACGCCGAGCGAAGCGAGGCGAGAAGAAGCGACGAGAGCGACGAGAGTGACGAGAGTGACGAGAGAAAAGACGCCGAGCGAAGCGAGGCGAGAAGAAGTGACGAGAGAAAAGACGCCGAGCGAAGCGAGGCGGCGCCTAAAAAAGCCCCTGGCCTTGCGGGAAGGCCAGGGGCAGAGCAATTCGCTAGGCAAACTGGAGACGTCGAGGGACGCTATTTGTTGTCGGCGGCTTTATTGGCATTGTCAGCGGCGGCTTTGTCGTCATCGTCATCATCGTCGTCGTCATCGGGAGCGGGGGCGGGCTTGAGGGCCTGCTCCTTCATCGCGGCAATGAAGCTCTTGACGTCCTCTACGGAGAAGGTGATGGAGATGCTGAACTGCTCCTTGTCGGCGACGCCCTTGATGGTGTCGACACAGGGGAGATTGTTGTTGAATTCAGGCTTGAGACCGGCAGCCATCATGTTGACAAAGGGGGCGAACTGCTGATCCCACAGCTCGGTCTTGACGGCGTTGGCGTCGGCGGGGTTGGCCAGGTAGGCGCGGATGGCCAGGACGGCGTTGTCAGAGCAATCCATCGTAATGGCAAAGCCCAGCGACGTGACAAACTTGGTCAGCGTCGGCATGTCGGCGCTCTGCGCCTGGAACAAGTCCTTCATGGCGGGCAGCGTGCGGATGGCCAGGTGGAAGTCGTGGGGGATGACCTTGGCGAAGAAGGGATCCAGCGCGGGCTTGGCGTTGGCGTTGATGCGCTTGATGGCGTTGACGACGGAAGACTCCAGGCCACCGATGATCGTCGAGGGGGTGGGGAATGCGACGATGAGCTTGAGCGAACCGTTGGGGAAGTCGTCGTCCTTGATGGCGACGGTGAAGGCGGGGATGCCCTCGACCGCTCCCATGGAGAAGGCGAAGTTCTTGAGGTCATCGTCGTCGGCGCCGCAGCTCTTGAGGAACTTGGTGGAGGCGGGGATGATGGCGGCCAGGTTGATGGGCTGCGACAGCTCCAGGCCAACGATGGCGTCCAGCTTCTGCATGACTGCGGCGGTGTCCGTGAATTCCGTGAGGCCATTGAAGGCCACGCCGCCGATGACCCGCTTGAAGGCCAGGCTGCTGGCGTCAATGCCGATGTCCTTGAGGAAATTGCGTGCGCTGTTCAGGAAAAGGAGGATCTCCTCGTCTGTATTCTCCAGCTGCTTCTTGTACCAGTCCTCCTGCTCCATCTGCTTGGCGAGCGCCTGGCACTGTTTGAAGAAGGCGCTGTCGTTGGCCTTTCCGCTGTACCGGATGAGGATGTCGGCATTGGGGACCATGGCGCAGTCGAGCTTGGACACTTGGGCGACGGCGACGATGGAGGTCAGCAGGAGACCCAGAGTCAGGGTAAGGAGTTTCTTCATGTGGGATGTTCCTTCGGTTTGTGGATGGATGGCTTGGTTAGCGAAGAACGAAAAAAGTCATCTGTGGCATCAGGGGGGAGAAACCTGCAATCAATGTATTGTCAGGTCATTTGATTGCAAATGCCGTATGATGCGAAAAACAAAAAAAGAAAGGCGTTTCAGTTCAAGCTGAAATGTCTGTGTGGTGGGAAAAGCGGGCGAGCGTCGCCATGGATGTGTCCTGGGCGTCCAGCGGTCGCTGAAGGGGGGGCTGCTGCTGTCGCGGCCCCACGCCGTTCCGAGTGGGTGGGGACGGCGTGGGGTGGTGTGGTTGGTGTCTTCAGTTGAGTGGGATGGCGACGTAGAAGCGCTTGGGTTCGCGGTTGCGGATGGAGCGTTCGATGAGGAGGACAACGGAGTTGTTGTGGGTGTCCTTGAGGGCCTCCTTGACGTCGCGGATGGAGTTGACCTGGTGTCGGTTGACCTCGATGATGGCGTCGCCAGGCTGGAGTCTGTTGCCGGATCTGGCGTTGGCATTGGCAACGGCGCCGTCCTCGTCGATGGCCTTGATGTAGACGGTGTCGTCTTCGGTCTCGAGGAGGAGTCCGAGTTTGCTGAGCTGCTGTTCGGCCTTGTTGGCGGGTTTGCGGGATGAGCCCTTGAAGGAGTTGTCGGCGAGGTCGCGTTTGCCGGCGATGACCTTGATGTCGAGTTGCTTGTCGTCGCGGAGGAGGTGGAGGGTGAGGGTGTCACCGGGCTTGTAGTTGGTGATGGCGGTGAGGAGGTCGTGGCTGTCGTTGATGGTCTTGCCGTTGATGGCGGTGATGATGTCTCCGGAGCGGAGGCCGGCCTTTTCGGCGGCCTCTCCCTTGAGGACCTGCGCGATGAGGACGCCGTTTTCGGCGTTGAACTGTCGTTTTAGTTCGGGGGTGAGGTTCTGCATGGCGATGCCGATGTAGGGTCTGGAGACTTCGCCGTCGCGGATGAGTGCGTCGGCGATGCGGCTGGCGAGGTCGGAGGAGATGGCGAAGCCGAGTCCGATGTTGCCCTTGCCCATGCCGTCGGTCTGGATGAACTGGTTGATGCCGATGATTTCGCCGCGGATGTTGAGGAGTGGGCCGCCGGAGTTTCCGGGGTTGATGGCGGCATCGGTCTGGATGTAGTTGTCGAAGGTGGAGACGCCCATGTTATGGCGTCCGATCTGCGAGATGGTTCCGATGGTGACGGACTGTTCGAGCTGATGGGGTGCGCCGACGGCGATGGCCCACTGTCCGACGCGGAGCTTGGCGGCGTCGGCGAAGGAGAGGGGCTGGAAGTCCTTTCGCTTGCCGTTGGCGATTTGGATGATGGCGAGGTCGGACTCCTCGTCCTTGCCGATGATCTTGACGTCGTCGGGGTTCTTCTGGTTGTCGAATTCGGTTCCGTCGGCGAGTTTGACCTTGAGGTATTCGCAGTTGTCGATGACGTGGCAGTTGGTGATGATGTGTCCTTCGCTGGAGATGATGGCTCCGGAGCCGGTGTTGGCGGGCATGAGGGAGCGCCGCGAGGGTCTTCTGGGGGAGCGTCGCGAGGGTCGGAACCAGGGGCCGAAGTACTCCTCGAACTCCTGTGGTCCCTGCATGAGCTGCTGCTGTCCCTCGTACTGGATGTTGGTGATGACGACGACGGCGGGTCGAGCCTTTTCGGCGACGTAGGAGAAGGCGTCCTCGAGCTGGGCGGCGGCGGCGATGGCGGCGGTTGGCGGCTGTGGGGCGCCGTCGGCGGCGTGGAGGAGGCTGCTGTGGGCGAACGAAAGGGTGATGGCGAGTGCGGCGACGGAGGCCGCGGCGTAGCGGAGTGTCGAGGTATGGTTCATGGCTGTGGTTCTCCTTGAGGTAATGGGGCCGCCGCGTGTGTGAGGGGAACGTGGAGGCGGCTGGCCGTTGGTTTTGACGCATATGGAGACCAGGGAGACCGTGCCAGGAGAAGGTGCGCGCGCGTCTGGCCGTGTCAGCATGGCTTCATGTCTGTCATGCTAACAAAAGACCGCTGGAAGGGGTGGATGTTCCCTTGAGTGGTGACAAAACGCGAAAAATGCGGGGGGGCGTATCAGTCGGGGATGACGCGGAGGACTCGGAAGCCGAGCATGTTGCCGACGGACTGGTCGGGGAGTCGGCTGCGGGCGGCGGAGCGGCAGTCTGCGGCGGGGACGTACCAGTTTCCGCCACGGATGGTGCGCCAGGCGAGGGCCTCGCCGTAGTCGGTGTGGTCGCCGGGATAGGGTGAGAAGAGGTTGAGGCACCATTCCCAGACGTTCCCGTGCATGTCATGGAGTCCGAAGGCGTTGGGGCGTCTCTGGGCGACGGGTGCGGTTCGGCGGTAGTTGTTGCCCTCGAAGTCGGCGAAGTCGGTGAGTCGTTCGGTCTGGTTGCCGAAGCAGAAGGCGGTGTTGGCGCCGGCGCGGCAGGCGTATTCCCATTCCTTTTCGGTGGGGAGTCGGTAGGCGTTGTCGGGGAGTCCCTCGCGCTGTGCGAGTCGGCGGCAGAATTCGCGTGCCTGTGTCCAGGAGATTTCCTCGACGGGTCGCTGGGGGAGTCGGAAGTGTGAGGGGTTGGCATTGGGGCCCATGACGGCGTCCCACTGCTGCTGGGTGACTTCGGTGACGGCGAGGTAGAAGGGCTTGAAGAAGGAGGCGAGGTGCTGGGTTTCGGCGGGGGAGTGTCCGGGTTCGTCGTGGGGGCTGCCGATGAGGCAGTCGCCGGGGGGGATGAGTCGGAAGGTCATGCCGATGGAGTTGACGGCCTCGACGGGGAGGTGACGGGTGGTGGCGGCGTCGAGCTGTCGCTGGACGGCGGCGATGGTCTCTGGGGGGAGGTCGTCGAGTCGAGGGAGGAAGGCGGGGGTGACCTCGGCGAGTCCCTGTGGGGGGCGTGCGTCGGCGCCGAGGGGTGGGATGGGATCGCCGTGTGGGGGTGGGGCGCTGGGGGCGTCGTCCTGACGGAGGTGTGGTCGGATGAGGATCTGCTCGATGACGGCGAGGGCGGCGACGAGGAGGAGGGCTCGGAGGAGCCAGCGCCAAAGGTGTGGGGGGAGGGTGGGCGCGGCGGCGGTGGGGAGGGCGGTGCGTGGCGTCGTGCTCCGGAGCTGGCGCAGGCGGCTGCGGGAGAGGGTGAGGGAGGGTCTGTCGTGTGTGGCGTCGGCGGGCGTGTGTTGTCCGGGAGGCGTGGTCATCGTCGGTGTGAGTGTGTCGCGTGTCGGGTCAGAATTGTCGGATGAGTGCGTTGGCGTCGGCGATGGCCTGCTGGCAGTCCTCGTGGTTCTTGGCGAAGTCGGGGCCGAGGTCTGCGAGGTATCGTCGGAGGGTGTTGGCGATGAGGAGTCCGGCGAGTCGGTCGTTGGGCTTGGCGAGTGCGAGGAGACGTCGGAGGTTGTCGGCGTGTCGCTGAGCGAGGGCGTCGGCGTCGAGTTTGGCGGTTTCGCGCTGTCGGTCTTCGAGGTCGGCGGTGGCGTCGCGGAAGGTCTGGAAGGCGGGCGCGGCGGCGACGGCGGCGGGGAAGTTTCCGGTGACGAGGAGTCTGGCGGCGAGGAGTGCGGGGATGGCGTCGGGGTCGGTGTGCTGGCGGCGTTTGGCGGCGGCCTGTGCGAGGGCGAGCTGCTGTGCGGGGAGGAGGAGGTCGAGGGGGATGTCGAGGCGGATGGAGGTGTCGCGGAGAGCGGCCTCGTCGCCGTCGAGCTGTCGGCGGATGCGGTTGCGCTGGATGGATGGGAGGGCGCGGAGGAGGTCGTCGTAGTTGGCGGCGAGGGAGACCTTGCCGTCGCTGATGGCGAGGACGCGGAGTTTGACGGTGGTGTAGTTTTCGTCGTCGGAGGCGGCGTTGGGCCTGACCTTATGGAAGAGGAAGCCGGGGAGGGTGACGCCGTCGTTCTGGGTGGGGCTGAAGGCGGCGAGGAGCTTGTCGACGTCGTCGGCCTGGGCGAGGATGGCGAGCCAGGCGGAGCGCCACTCCTTGAGGTCATCGGTCTCGCCGTCGAAGGAGGACTGGAGTTCGAGGGTGGCGCTGAGGAATTTGTCCTCGTTGGCGAAGTCGAGCATCTTCTGGAGCTTGTCCTGCTTGGCGTTGGCGATGGCCTCCTGTCGTTCGCGTTCCTTCTGCTCCTGTTCCTCCTGTCGTTTGCGTTCCTCGTCCTCCTTGCGCTTGCGTTCGGCTTCCTCGGCCTCCTGTCGTTCCTTTTCCTGGCGTTCGGCGCGGAGTCGGTCGACGGTGGTTTTCCAGGTGTTGTTCTCCTCGTCGAGGAGTGGTTGCCGGGCGGTCTGGAGTCGCTTTTCGGCGAGTGGCGCGAGGGTGGCGTAGGCTTCGGCCTGTGCGGTGGGGTCGGCCTGTGCGAGGAGCGCGGCGGCGCGTCCGAAGGCCTGGTCGCTGTCTTGGGCGACGAGTTCGGCGAGCTGGGCGAGGGTGGGTGTGTCGGCGGTGGCGGTGGCGTCGGGGGACTGGGGTGCCTCCGCGGCGTCGGGCGTGGTGTCGGTGTCGGTGTTGGTGGCGGTGTTGGTGGCGGTGGCGACGCTGGCCTTGTCGGCGGGTGTGGCTGTCTGTGGCTTGTCCTGGAGGAGGAGGAAGGCGGCGGCTGCGCCGGCGAGGAGGACGAGTGTGGCGACGGCGGCGATGGCCTTGGCGCGGGAGGGTTTGGCGGCGGTGGGTTCAGGGGGCTGTTCGGCGTCGGAGTCGGCGTCGGCGTCGGCGTCGGCGTTGGGTTCGGGCGTGGTGGGGTCGTCTGAGGCCTTGGAGCGTCGGAGCGTCTTCTTGGCGTGGGGGGTGGCGGGTGTGCCGTCGGGTGAGCCGGGGAGTTCGAGTGGGTTGGGGCTGTCGGGGTCGATGGGGATTTGGGCTTCGGCGCAGAGGGGTTTGCTGGGCATGAGTCCCTGCTGGACGCGCGCGATGTCGGCGGCGAGTTCGTCGTAGGACTGGTAGCGTTGGGCGGGTCGTTTGGCGAGCATGGCCTCGATGAGGACGGCGAGGGGGGGCGGGGTTTCGGGTTGCCGCTGGAGGATGGGCGTGAGGGGGTCGGTGAGGTGCTTCATGACGAGCTCGTCGACGGTGGGCGCGTCGTAGGGTACGGTGCCGGTGACGAGATGGTAGAGGGTGGCGCCGAGGGAGTAGATGTCGCTGCGGGCGTCGGGGGGGAAGCCGAGGAGGAGTTCGGGCGCGAGATACTGGGGTGTGCCGGTGATTTCGTCTTCGCCGGGTGCGGAGCCGGTGGCCTGGCAGGCGAGTCCGAGGTCGGCGAGCTTGGCGTGTCCGGCGGAGTTGAGCATGATGTTGTCGGGCTTGATGTCGCGGTGGAGCATCTGCCGTTCGGCGTAGGCGTACTGGAGTCCGGGGACGATTTCGGCGGCGATTTCGAGCGTTTGCTGTGGGGAGAGCTGGTGTTGCTGTTCGAGGAGGGTCTTGACGGTTGGGCCGTCGATGTACTCCATGGCGAAGTACCAGAGGTTGCTGTCGCAGTTGACGGTGTAGGCCTGGACGATGTTGGGGTGGTTGATGAGTGCGGCGGCTCGGGCCTCGCGGATGAAGCTGTCGATGTCGGTGGCGTTGGTGTCGGCGGCGGGGGTGATGACCTTGAGGGCGACGTCCCGGTCGAGGGTGAGCTGGTGTGCGAGGTAGACGGTGCCCATGCCGCCCTGTCCGAGTTCGCGGACGATGACGAATTCGCCGAGGATGGCTCCTGGAGCGGTGGGGGAGCTGGGGAAGGCGACGGGGGTGAGGCACTGGTCGCACTGGACGAGTTCGCCGGGCTGTCCGTCCTCGAGTTCGAGGACGGCGTGGCACTGAGGGCATTGGAAGCGCATAGGAAGGGTCTCCCGTGTGGCTGTGTGGTGGCGGAGGCGCGCCGTTTTGTGCGCCGGATTGTGTTTGTCGTATTATATTATTGCAAAGGCCGATTTGCAATGTCCCTGGCGGAAGGAAAGCGACCCTGGCGGTTGGCCTTTGCGGGGTTTTCCGTGGTGTGCAGGGGGACAGAGGAGACGAGACGATGATAGGGATACTTGACTATGGGGCCGGCAATCTGACGAGTGTCCGGCTGGCGTTTGGCCGTCTGGGTGTGGAGGCGTCGCTGGTTCGGGACGCCTCGGAGTGGCAGTCGGGGATGACGCATCTGGTGTTTCCCGGCGTTGGCTCGGCGGCGAGTGGGATGGCTGGGGTTCGGGAGCGTGGCTTTGACGCGCTGATGTGTGACTGGTTGTCGCGAGGGCTTCCGGCGCTGGCGATTTGCCTGGGGGAGCAGCTGATATTTGGGAGCAGCGAGGAGGATGGCGGGGTTTCCGGCCTGGGGCTGGTTTCCGGTCGGGTGGTGCCGTTCTCGTTTCCGGCGGAGTCGCACGTCAAGGTGCCGCACATGGGTTGGAACGGCGTGTCGTTCCCGAAGGCGCATCCGGTGCTGGCGGGGCTTGCCGACGGCGAGGCGTTCTACTTTGTGCACTCGTACTACGCGGCGCCTGACGAGGCGTCGGACGTGGCGGGTGTGACGGAGTACGCGGGGTGCCGGTTCACGTCGATGGTGGCTCATGGCAGCCTGTTCGCGACGCAGTGCCATCCGGAGCGGAGCGGCGAGGCCGGTCTGCGCCTGCTGCGGAACTTTGTGGCCTGGGATGGGCGCGTCGCGTCCGAAGTTGAAGGAGAGTGAGCGCCATGTTGCTGAAGCGACTGATTGTGTGTCTGGACGTGCGTTCCGGGCGGGTGACGAAGGGTGTGAAGTTCGCGGGGAACGTCGATGTGGGCGACCCGGTGGACATGGCGGAGGCGTACAGCCAGGACGGCGTGGACGAGCTGGTGTTCTACGACATCACGGCGTCGGCGGAGGGTCGTCAGATAGACATCGAGATGGTTCGCCGTGCGGCGGAGCGGGTGTTTGTGCCGTTCACGGTGGGCGGCGGCATCCGCGGCGTCGAGGACATGCGGATGGCGCTGCTGGCGGGCGCGGACAAGGTGTCGCTCAATTCGCTGGCGGTGCGCCATCCGGAGATTCTGCGCGAGGGTGCGCTGGCGTTTGGCCGTCAGTGCGTCATCCTGGGTCTGGACGCGAAGCGCGTGGGCGAGAATCCGCGTCAGCCGAGCGGGTATGAGGTCGTCATCAACGGCGGGCGTGTGCCGACGGGGCTGGACGCGGTGGAATGGGCGCGGCGCGCGGTCGAGCTGGGCGCCGGCGAGATCTGCCTGAACGCCATCGACACGGACGGCGTCCAGCAGGGCTACGAGCTGACCATCACCAGGCTCATCTCGGACGCCGTGGGCGTGCCGGTCATCGCCTCGGGCGGCGCCGGCACGGTGGACCACATCGTCGATGCGTTTGAGCAGGGGCACGCGGACGCGGCGCTGGTCGCCTCGATGGTCCACAGCGGGCGGTACACCTGCTCGGGGATCAAGGACGAGCTGGCGCGGCGCGGGCTGCCCGTGCGGGTGCGGCGACAGGTGCCTTTGAGCTAGAGAGAGTTAGGGATTCTAGAGATTCTAGAGATTCTAGATGCCGCCTCGCTTCGCTCGGCGGAATTCGGTCGCGCC
>CALZPA010000151.1 GCA_945827525.1 uncultured Lentisphaeria bacterium
CGCTTCGGAAAACAAGTCCCGGAGCGGTTTTTGGGTGTGATGAGGGAGAGGGGGCGTCATTCTAGGGGGCGTCGTCGGTTGGTGTCGTGGGGGCTGGTGGAGCCTTCACGCCGTCGGGGCGTGGCCAGCGGACGCAGAGCTCGATGACGCCGTAGGAGAAGGCGGCGAGGTCGTACTCGTTGTAGACGACGTGCAGTCCCTGGGCGTCGAAGTAGAAGTTCTCGATGGGCCAGAGGTCTCCGAGGAGGTGGGCGCGGAGCTCCTGGTAGGTGCGGACCTTGAACTGCCGCTGCGCCTCCCAGCGAAGCAGGGCGGTCAGGCGCGAGTAGTCCGCGCGGGTGGGGGCGATGTCCTTGAGCGTCAGGCGTCCCCGTGCGAGGCAGCCACGGCCGTAGGTGCCGACGGCGACGGTGCTGTTGCCGTGGGCGCCGCCCGAGTAGTCGTAGTTCTCAAGGCGGTAGCTGACGATGTCGCGGTCGGCGTAGAGGACGCGGCAGGACAGGGTGCGCTCCAGGCCTTTGATGGCGCAGGACTCCACCTCGAAGATAGAGGTCACGTTGTCGAGGAACTCCTGCTGTTCGTGTCGCAGGCGTTCGGCGTTGCTGTCGGCGAGGAGTGGGAGGGAGGCGCAGAGGAGCAGGGGCAGGGCGGTAAGGTTCATGGCGTGTGAGGAGAGAAGGCTGCTGGGGGAGGAGGTCGGTGTGCCTGGTGGAGGCGTCCTGTCCCCACTTACTGCCTGCTGGGAGGGCGGTTCTTGCAGCCGCTGGTGGAAAAAAGTTCGCTGCGCCGCCGAGGGGGGGCGTCAGGGTGTGGGGGCGAGGCTGTTCCTGGCCCAGTCGCGGACGGTCTGGGCGGCGTTGGGGACATCGGCGTCCTTGAGGGCGAGTGCGGGGCGGAAGGTGGCGCCGGGGCAGAGCGCCTGGAGGTCGCGTTCGCAGTCGGCGAGGCCGCCGCCGCCGTGGGTGACGAAGGGGATGACGGTCTTGCCGGCGAGGCTGAAGCGGGTGAGGAAGCTGGCGACGGGCGGGGCGACCGTGCTCCACCAGTTGGGCGTGCCGACGAAGAGCGTGTCGTACTTGTCCAGGCTCTCCAGCGGGAGGACGAGGGGCGGGCGGTATCCGTCGCGGATTTCGCGCCGCGCCTGGAGGACAGTGGCGTGGTAGGCCTCGGGGTAGGGCGTCACGACGCGGAGCTCCAGGATGTCCGCGCCCGTCTCCTCGGCGATGGCCTCCGCGACGCTGCGCGTGCGGCCGCTGCGCGTGAAGTAGACGACCAGCGTCCGCGTCGCGTGGGACAGCGCCGAGGCGTCCCGCTCCAGCGGCGCCACGGGCAGCCGACGCTGGTTGTGGAGGTGAATGGCCAGGAGTCCGGCGACTCCGAGGACGGCCACCGAGCCGGCGGCCAGCTTGAGCAGGGTCATGTGTTCCATCTTGGCGTCTCTCCCTAAATATGGTGACGGTTGCCTGGGGCCTGCCGGCGCCGTCCCCTGCGGGGTGCGCCTGGACGGGCATGCGCACAAGATACAGGTTAGAGTGGCTGTAAGTCAAGGAAGGGACACCGTCTGCCAGTCTTTTTTCACTGTCAAGGAAGGTGGTGACGGGCAGATATGGCCGGGATTGTCCGCATCTGACTTGACAGAAGCGAAAATCGTGCTATAATACGAAACGTTACGACCGAAATAGCAACCGAAAGAGTAGACAATGACTTACATCAAGCGCCTTAGCCTTATCAGCCTGCTGTCGCTGGTCCTTAGACCTGCGGGAGGCTGATTGCTGTCCGGCTCGACGTGAGTTGACTGACATAGGCCCCCCGCATCAGGTGAGACATCACCAGGCACGGGGGGCCTTTTCTTTTCAAGCCTTCGGCCAAGCTGCCTGCTGGTGTCCGAGAACGCGCCATTTTAGCGAAGAGAGAGACCAACAGGAGCAGACGAAGCATGAGTGACAGGCTGTACTTTTTTGACACGACGCTGCGTGACGGCGAGCAGGTTCCGGGCTGCCAGCTGAACACGGTGGAGAAGATTCAGTTGGCGAAGCAGCTGGAGCTGCTGGGCGTGGACGTGATTGAGGCGGGCTTCCCGATTTCGAGTCCTGGCGACTTCACGTCGGTCCAGGAGATTTCGAAGGCGGTGACGTGGCCGACGGTATGTGCGCTGACGCGCGCGGTGATGAAGGACATCGACGTGGCGGCGGACGCGCTGAAGTACGCGAAGCGCAAGCGCATCCACACGGGCATCGGCACGTCGGACTTCCACATCAAGTATAAGTTCAACTCGACGCGCGAGGAGATCATCGAGCGCGGCGTGGCGGCGGTTAAGTACGCGCGGAAGTTCGTGGACGACGTGGAGTTCTACGCGGAGGACGCTGGACGCACGGAGAACGAGTATCTGGCGCGGGTGGTCGAGGCGGCCATCAAGGCGGGCGCGACGGTCATCAACATCCCGGACACGACGGGCTACTGCCTGCCGCAGGAGTTCGGCGCCAAGATCAAGTATCTGTGCGACCATGTGGCGGGCATCGAGAACGTCATCATCTCGACGCACTGCCACAACGACCTGGGCATGGCGACGGCGAACACCATCGCCGGCGTCCTGAACGGCGCCCGTCAGGTCGAGGTGACCATCAACGGCATCGGCGAGCGCGCCGGCAACACCTCGCTGGAGGAGGTGGCCATGATCGTCCGCAGCCACCACCAGGACATCCCCCTCGACATCAACATCAACACGACGAAGATCTGCCCCACCAGCCGCATGGTCTCCAACCTCATGAACATGCCCGTGCAGCCGAACAAGGCCATCGTCGGGCGCAATGCGTTCGCGCACTCGTCCGGCATCCACCAGGACGGCGTCCTCAAGAACGCGCAGACCTACGAGATCATCGACCCGAAGGATATCGGGCTGGACGAGAACTCGATTGTGCTGACGGCGCGCAGCGGCCGTGCGGCCCTGAAGCACCGTCTGCAGTCGCTGGGCGTCGAGCTTGACCAGGACAAGCTGGACACCGTGTACCAGCAGTTCCTGCAGTTGGCCGACAAGAAGAAGGACGTCTCCGAGGACGACCTGCTCATCCTGGCCGGCAGCCACCGCAACACGGGCAAGCACATCACCATCGACTACCTGCAGGTCACCAGCGGCGTTGGCGTCCGTTCTGTCGCCAGCCTGGGCCTGAACATCGCGGGCGAGCACTTCGAGGCGGCCGCCACCGGCACGGGCCCCGTCGACGCGGCCATCTGCGCCCTCAAGAAGATCATCAACCGTCCGATGACGATGAAGGAATTCACCATCCAGTCGATCAGCAAGGGCAGCGACGACATCGGCAAGGTCCACATTCAGCTCGAGTACAACGGCGGCGTCTACTACGGCTTCGGGGCACACACGGACATCATCGCGGCGTCGGTCGAGGCCTATGTCGACTGCATCAACAAGTTCAGGAACTGAAGGAGGTCAGGCACCATGCCCAAGACACTGTTTGAGAAGATTTGGGAGTCGCATGTGGTGCAGTCGGTTCCGGAGGGACCGGACCAGCTGTACATCGACCGTCTGTACTGCCATGAGGTGACCAGTCCCCAGGCGTTCGAGGGTCTGCGCCGCCGTGGTCTGCCGGTGTTCCGTCCGGCGAACGTGGTCTGCATGCCGGACCACAACATTCCGACGGCGCATCAGGAGTGCCCGATAGCGGATCCGGTGGCGCGTCGTCAGGTCGAGGCGCTGGCGGAGAACACGCAGGCGTTCGGGCTGAAGCACTACGGCATTCTGGACGAACGCAGCGGCATCGTCCATGTGGTCGGCCCCGAGCGTGGGCTGACGCTGCCGGGGATGACGGTGGTGTGCGGCGACTCGCACACGTCGACGCATGGCGCGATGGGCTGCGTGGCGTTCGGCATCGGCACCAGCGAGGTCGAGATGGTGCTGGCCAGCGGCTGCATCCTGCAGGCCAGGCCGAAGACGATGCGCATCGTCGTCGACGGCGAGCTGGGCCGCGGCGTCACCGCCAAGGACGTCGCGCTCTATCTCATCGCGCAGCTCGGCACCGGCGGCGCCACCGGCCACTTCGTCGAGTACGCGGGCAGCGCGGTGCGCGGCCTGACGATGGAGGGCCGCCTGACGCTGTGCAACCTGAGCATCGAGATGGGCGCACGCGGCGGCATGATCGCGCCGGACGAGGTGACGTTCGAGTATCTGCGCCACTGTCCGGAGGCGCCGCAGGGCGCCGAGCTGGAGGCGCGCATCGCCCAGTGGCGCGAGCTGCGCACCGACGAGGGCGCGGCGTTCGACCGCGAGGTGCGCTTTGACGCGGCCGACATCGCGCCGATGGTCACCTACGGCACGAATCCGGGCATGGGCATGGCCATCGACGGGACCATTCCGACGGAGGGCGTCCCCGGACTGGCCGGGGCGCTGTCGTACATGGGCTTCCAGGCGGGCGCGGGGCTGCTGGGCACGCCGGTCGACTATGTGTTCGTCGGCGCGTGCACGAACGGTCGCGTGGAGGACTTCCGGGCGTTCGCGTCCCTGGTGAAGGGTCGCCGCAAGGCGGCGAACGTGACGGCGTGGCTGGTGCCGGGCTCGTGGCGGGTGCTGGCGCAGCTCCGTGAGGAGGGCGTGGCGGACGCGCTGGAGGCGGCCGGCTTCGAGCTGCGCCAGCCGGGCTGCTCGGCCTGTCTGGGCATGAACGAGGATCGCGTCCCCGCCGGCAAGCTGGCCGTCTCGACCAGCAACCGCAACTTCGTCGGACGCCAGGGGCCGGGCTCCAGAACCGTCCTGGCAAGCCCCCTGACGGCGGCGGCCGCCGCCGTCACCGGCGTCATCACCGACCCCAGAACCCTGCTCTGACACGACGCACCAGGAGACACAGACACACCATGAAACAGAAATTCGAGACGCTCCGCAGCCGCTGCGTGCCGCTGCCGCAGGACAACATCGACACCGACCAGATCATCCCCGCACGCTACCTCAAGGAGACGACCCGCGACGAGGGCTTCTTCGGACAGCACCTCTTCCAGGACCTCCGCTATGACGCCGACGGCCAGCCGCGGCCTGACTTCGTCCTCAACGACCCGCGCTTCAGCGGCCAGGTCCTCGTCGCCGGCCGCAACTTCGGCTCCGGCTCCAGCCGCGAGCACGCCGCCTGGGCCATCGCCGGACACGGCTTCCGCGCCGTCGTGGCCAGCTCGTTCGCCGACATCCACAAGCAGAACGAGCTCAACAACTTCGTGCTGCCCGTCGTCGTCAGCGAGCCTTTCCTGAAGCGTCTGACCGCGCTGGTGCTCGCGCATCCCGAGACCGAGGTGGAGATCAGCCTGCCCGAGCAGACCATCACCATCGTCGGCCAGGACGACCGCGAGCACTTCGACATCAACGCCTACAAGAAGCACTGCTTCCTCAACGGCCTGGACGACATCGACTACCTGCTGACCTGCCGCCAGCTCGTCGAGGACTGGGAGGCACGGCGCGACGCCAAAGGCTGAGCCGCGCCGCCCGGGCGCGCCCGTTCTCCTGCACTCGGGAGGGCGCGGGCGCGTCTGGACACGCACGGGCGACCAACCATTCACCCTTAACTTTTCGCATACAGCAAGGAGACAATCAGACCATGGAATTCAAGATAGCAGTACTGGCCGGCGACGGCATCGGGCCGGAGATCTCCGCCTGGGGCGTCGCGGTGACGGAGGCGGTCTGCGCCCGCTTCGGGCACACGGTGTCGTTCGAGTCGGCGCTCTGCGGCGCGGCCGCCATCGACCGCGTCGGCGACCCCTTCCCCGAGGAGACCTACGAGGCCTGCCGCCGTGCGGACGCCGTCCTCTTCTCGGCCGTCGGCGACCCCCGCTATGACCGCAACCCCGACGCCAAGGTGCGCCCCGAGCAGGGACTGCTCGCCATGCGCAAGAAGCTGGGGCTCTTCGCCAACATCCGCCCTGTCCAGACCTTCCCCAGCCTCCTCCACAAGTCGCCCCTCAAGGCCGAGCTCGTCGCGGACGCCGACTTCGTCTGCATCCGCGAGCTCACCGGCGGCATGTACTTCGGCGACAAGTACCAGGACGACGAGAAGGCCTACGACGTCAACCTCTACCACCGCAGCGAGATTGAGCGCATCCTCAAGGTCGCCTACGCCTACGCCCAGCGCCGCCGCCGCCATCTGACCGTCGTCGACAAGGCGAACGTGCTGGCCTCCAGCCGCCTCTGGCGCAAGGTCGCCAAGGAGATGAGCGAGGCCTACGCCGACGTCACGACCGACTTCATGTACGTCGACAACGCCTCGATGCGCATGATCCAGGAGCCGCGCTTCTTCGACGTCATGGTCACCGAGAACACGTTCGGCGACATCCTGACGGACGAGGGCTCGGTCATCAGCGGCTCGATGGGGCTGCTGCCGTCCGCCTCCATCGGCGAGGGCACGCCGGTCTTCGAGCCTATCCACGGCTCGTGGCCCGAGGCCGCCGGCAAGAACCTGGCGAACCCGCTGGCGCAGATCCTCTCCGTCGCCATGATGTTCGAGCACTTCGGCTGCACGGCGGAGGGCAAGGCCGTCCGCGAGGCCGTCGACGCCTCGCTGGCCGCCAATGTCCGCACGCCCGAGATACAGGTCGAGGGCGGCGCCCACTACGGCACGCGCGAGGTCGGACAGTGGGTCGTCGACGCCATCGCCAAGGGCGTGAACTGAGGCCGCACGACACAGCAAGGCGAAAACGGTTCGGGCCTCCTCCCGCCGCCAACTGGCATGGGGAGGAGGCCCGAACCGTCTTCTGTGTGTGTGGCGTCGGCCGCGCGTGGGTCAGCGCTGCGGGGAGGCGGGATGGGTCTCGGTGCCGCCGAAGTCACGGGTGGTGAGGGCGTTGAAGCGCCGTGAGTCGGCGTGTCCGTCGGCGTAGGCGCAGTTGGTCATGGTGGCGCCGTGGTCGCTGCGGAGCCGTAGGCCGGACGTGGCGTTGGTAGTGCCGTCGTTGAAGAGGGAGTTGGCTCCGTTGTTGTCGCCGGCCCAGTCCCAGAGTAAGCAGTTGGCGGAGTCGGCCATGACGATGAGCATGGAGGGCGACTTGTCCTGGGAGAGCTGGACGCGGGCCTCCAGCGTCTTGGCCGAGCTGTCGAGGAATTTCTGGGTGCCGATGCCGACGACGCCGCCGTAGCCGAGGGAGGCGTTGCGGTTGGGGCACTTGAAGACGTTGCGGTCGCCGACGTAGGAGTAGAAGAAGCTGAAGACGCAGTACTTGCTCTCGCCCGGCGCCTTGGTCATGGAGGAGTAGATGGTGTCGCCCAGCGAGGTGGACATCATGTAGTCCTGGTAGTCGTCGGCGTACATCCGCAGTCCCATGCCGAGCTGCTTGAGGTTGGAGACGCAGGAGATGGAGCGCGCCTTCTCGCGGGCCTTGGAGAGGGCCGGCAGCAGCATGGCGGCGAGGATGGCGATGATGGCGATGACGAC
The DNA here is from genome assembly GCA_945827525.1 of uncultured Lentisphaeria bacterium. GTDB lineage: Bacteria > Verrucomicrobiota > Lentisphaeria > Oligosphaerales > Oligosphaeraceae > CAAGGB01. Next base: position 7,416 of record CALZPA010000151.1, read on the forward strand.
GAGCAGCTCGATGAGCGTGAAGCGCTGGTGACGGAGACGACGGTTCATGATGCTTTTCCTCACTTGGTGGGTTTCGGGACAGGACAAGCGGATATCGCTCATTTCAAAAGATATGGATATTATAGCAACATTCGTCAAGAAAAGCAAATGTTTTTTGCGACGGGGCGTGGAGCGTGCCGCCGTGCCGTCGTCGGGAGGGGGGCGAGCCGCCGGGCAGGAGGCTGCCGTCAGGCCTGGCAGACGGCCTTGGCGACCTCGGCGAGATGCGCGGGGATGTCGAGGTGCTGCGGGCAGCGCTCGAGGCACTGTCCGCAGGCGACGCAGGCCTCGGCGCGTGCCGTTCCGGGGAGGGCCTGGTAGCGGGCGCGGAAGGCGTCATGGTCGCCGGCGGCCCTGAACCGGTTGTAGAGCGCGAACATCTCGGGGATGGAGACGCCGACGGAGCAGGGGAGGCAGTAGCGGCAGCCCGTGCAGGGGACGGCCAGCGTCTTCTGCAGCGCCGCCAGGGCCAGGGCCAGCGTCTCGCGCTCGCCGCCGTCGAGCGGGCGCAGCGGCGAGAATGTGCGGAGGTTGTCCGCGAGCTGCGCCTCGTCCGACATGCCGGAGAGGACGGTCAGGACGTTGGGCAGCGAGGCGGCGAAGCGCAGCGCCCAGGAGGCGGGCGAGGCGTCCGGCGTCGCCTCCTGGAGGATGCGTCGGGCCTGCTCGTCGGGCTGGGCGAGCGCCCCGCCGTGGACGGGCTCCATCACGATGACGGGGATGTTGCGCTCGGTGAGGAGCTCGTACTGCTCGCGTGAGCGGTAGGGGCCGTCCCAGTCGAGGTAGTTGAGCTGTATCTGGGCGAAGTCCCAGTCGTGTGCGTCGGCGATGACGCGCAGCGCCTCGGGGCTGTCGTGGAACGAGAAGCCCAGATGGCGGATGAGACCCTCGCGCTTCCGCTCCAGCAGGTAGTCCAGTGCGCCAATCTCCTGGACGGTGCGCCACTTGCCGGCGTCCAGCGCGTGCAGCAGGTAGAAGTCGAAGTAGCCCGCCCGCGTCTTCGCCAACTGCTCCTCGAAGATGCGCCGAACGCTGTCGGGCGTCTTGGCCTGCCAGAGCGGCATCTTGTCCGCGAGGTACAGCGATTCGCGGGGATAGGCCGACAGCAGGTCGCCGCAGCAGGTCTCCGACTTGCCGTCATGGTACATGTAGGCGGTGTCGAAGTAGTTGCAGCCGGCCTGGATGGCCGTGTCGAACATCTGCGCGGCGCGGTCGTAGTCGATGTCGGGCCTGTCCGCCGACAGCTTCGGCAGGCGCATCATGCCGAAGCCCAGCAGCGGGATGGTCAGGGCGGTGTCACGGTAGGCGCGGCGCGTGATGGCGGTCGTTTCCATGGGGGAACTCCTCTGGTTCAGGTGATTGATGGGGCACTTGGGCGAAACCCTCAAGATAGCCCCTCACGCCACGATTGCAAACCTGCG
>CALZPA010000152.1 GCA_945827525.1 uncultured Lentisphaeria bacterium
GAGGCGATCGAGGTCGTCGAGGATGTCGCCGTAGGACTGGTAGCGTTCCTCGGGGCGCGCCTTGCCGAGGCGGAGGACAAGGTGTGCGAGTTCGGGCTTGATGTCGGGGGAAAGGGTGCGCGGGTCGGGGATGTCGTGGGTGAGCTTGATGTCGTAGAGTTCCTCGCGGGAGGTTCCCGAGAAGGGGACCTGTCCGGTGAGGAGGAAGTAGGCGACGCTGCCGAGGGCGTAGATGTCGGCGCGGCAGTCGAGCTGGCTGTCGGCGCAGAACTGCTCGGGTGCCATGTACATGGGGCTGCCGACGGCATGGGTGGCGGGCAGGATGGCGGTGAGGTTCTGGGCGATGCCGAAGTCGCAGATGACGACGCGGGTGCTGGCCTGGCGGAAGAGCTCGTCGCAGGAGAGGCTGTCCTCGGAGCCGTCCTGGGGCTCCTCGCGGAAGATCATGAGGTTGTCGGGCTTGAGGTCGCGGTGGAGGTAGCCCTTCTGGTAGATGTAGGCGAGTCCGCTGACGATGCCGCTGAGGATGCGGAGGATGACGAATTCGGAGAGCGAGCCGTAGCGCTGGAGGAGCGTCCGTGCGGTCAGGCGTCCGGGAATGTACTCCATGACGAGGAACAGTCCGTGGTCGGTGGAGATGATGTCGTAGCAGTTGAGGACGTTGGGATGGCTGAGGAGGGCCATCGTGTGGGCCTCGTCCTGGAGGTTGGTGGCCTGTGCGGCGGCCTGGTCGATGTTGCCGCGGATGACCTTGATGGCGACATGGCGGCCGAGGCTCTCCTGGAGCGCCAGGTAGACGGTGCCCATCCCACCGCTGCCCAGAACGGTCAGAAAGCGGTATCCGGGCAGGTGCATCTCGCGCTCCGACAGGCTCAGCGGCTTGCCCGGCAGCGGAGCGTCCGCGCCGGACAGCACCTGGGTGCGCGTTTCCGTCTCGGTGGGAGCCGCCGCGTCGGCGGGCGGCGAAGACGCCTCGCGGCGCTCCTGGCTGGCGTGTGTGGGTTCTCTGTCCTGCACGTTGTCCTTGGGTCTCTGATGGCTGAGTCTGATGCGGTCACTGTATATTTTACAATTTTTTGCCGTCGATTTCAATACCTAAACGGCCCTTTGAAGCTATATTACGCAACTTTGTGCGATTTTTTTCACTTCGGCGTGGTCTGAGTTGTCATTTCAGGATAATTGGGAACGTTGCTCATGGCGATAGTCTATGCGTTATGCTGCCTGGGGTTCGCGGCGGTGAACGACTTTCTGTTCAAGCTGTTCGCGAACGGTTCGGAGGGTTCGGGGGAGCGGCGCTCCTGCGGTCGATTCGTGATGCTGGTGGGGGTGGTGGACACGCTGTTCATGGCGTCGCTGCTGCGCGGGATGCCGGAGCGGATGGGGGCCACGCTGCTGTGGGGCGTGGTGTCGGGGGTTTTGTCGGTGGCGTCGAACATCCTGGTCATCGAGTCGATGCGCCATCAGAGCGCGGGGGTCAGCTCGACGATCTTCCGGCTGAATCTGGTGCTGGTGGTGGTGGGCGGCTGTGCGCTGTTCGGGGAGCCGGTGTCGGTTCGTCTGGCGCTGGGGGCGCTCTGCGCGGGCGCGGCCATCGTGGCGTTCCTGCCGTCGCGCACGGGCGGTGCGCGGAGCCGCCGCGGCTTTCTGATGGCCCTTGCCGCCTGCGTCCTCCGCGCCGCCATGAGCCTCAGCTACCACTATGCGTTCCGCCATGGCGCCGACCTCAACGCCGTCACCACCCTCAACGGTCTCTGCTGGGTCCTCGGGGGCCTGGCGTTCGCCGTCTGGCAGGAGCGGCGGCTCGTGCCCTTCGACCGCCAGGAGCTTCGCCTGGGACTCCTCTCCGGCGCCTTCGTCTGCGGCATCATCTTCTTCATGGCCCGCATGAACGCCTGCGGCAACGCCAGCGTCGTCAACCCCATCGCCCAGATGAGCTTCCTCGGCACCTTCATCCTCAGCGCCGTCTTCCTCCGCCGGCAGGAGACCGTCACGCCACGCAAGCTCGCCGCCCTCGCCCTCGGCGCCCTCGCCATCGCGCTCCTCGCCGCGTGAGGACGACCAGCGGCGTCCGCGCCACGGCGCGAACCCCCAGTCCGGAACGCAGGCACGCGGCGCCCGATTGTTTGCGCTCCGCGAGCATCCTGCTACATTCTGGTGATAAGGAGCGGACAATCCTGGACAAGCCTGGGAAAAATCCTCATTATTTTACCAGAGGAAATTTGGAATTCCCAGGAACGCCCATATATTACTACATATATAAAAAATGGGTTGCGCCGACGTAATTCTGAAAAGTGATGCAAAAACTTTGTAAAAAAGGATTTGCATATCCTCGGGGAGGGGGAAGCAAAGTCATGGCTGTTCCATGATTTTGATTTTTTGTGAGGTGGCCCCGTTTCCGTGGGGACCAAGGGTGGAAGGAGCCGATGCCCGTCCGGGGCGTTTCCTTCGTCTTTGACGGTGAGGAGGCGAGTTCGTCAAGAGCCTCAATCCTCACGTCAGAACATACAGCAAGTAATCAGAGGGAGCACAAAAACATGAGAAAGCGTATTGTCAGTTTGCTGGTGGCATTTTTCTGCGTGCTGGGCGGCGTCTTGCAGGCGGCCGTGCCGACGAATGCCGAGCTGGCGAAGATGTCGAGCGCAGCGCTGCTGCAGGTGATGCGTGAGATGAGTACGGCTGAGATGCAGCAGCTGCTGAAGCAGGTGTCCGGCGAGGAAGGCGAAGCGGCCTCCGCGACCGTCCGCAGCCGTGTCGCCACGAACTACGGCAAGATAGTCCAGAGCATGGGCACGGAGGCGGCCGCCGAGTACATCAAGGCCACCCGCACCGACGCCCTCGTCATCACAATCTCCGCCCGCGGCAACTACTCGGTCGTCATCAACGTCTACACGCCCAATGCGACGACCACCAAGTATGTTCCCCGCACGGGCACCACGGCCACCCTCAGCGTTGGCACCCATCTCTAGGCGCGTGATCATGGCGATGGCTGCCACCCTGAGCGGCATCGCCATCCACAATCATACAGGGGACTTTGCCCTGCCGGACTTTGGCAGCCTGCTGAGTCCCCCATTGCGTCAATCGCGTGGAACAGACCGTGACGCACGACCTTGACTGACTGACCTCCCTCGTTTTCCCTCCCTCTCACCATAAAGAAGCATCACGACAGTCACCATGAGCAACCTGAGACTTTCCCTGATTCTGAGTGGCCTGTTTGCCGGCCTCACCCTCACGACCGCCAGTGCCCGCAGCGTCCTTGCGGACTACTTCGAGGCCACCGCCTCCGTCCTCCCCAACAAGTTCAGCCTCTCGCTGTCGCAGGAATTCACCTACTCCGACAACGTGAACACGGCGCCCAGCCGCGACAAGCGCGACGCCTTCTCCACTAACACCGTGCTCTCCTGCAGCCTCCTCCGCGAGCTCCAGAACGGCATCGTGTACGGTCTGGAGAGCGAGGTCTCCTATGAGTGGTACGACGACAAGGAGACCAACGACGACAACACCCTCCAGTGGAACGTCAACCCCAAGCTCCGCGGTGACTTCAATCTCTTCGGCTCCGACTCCATCGAGCTCTCCCTCCGCAGCGAGAGCCACTATGAGGCGTTCGACAGCACGGACGGCACCAAGACGCGCTACCAGACGTTCGGCGGCTCCCTCCTCTACGACTACACCGGCGGCCAGCGCCTCGGCTTCGCCCTCATCGCCGACTATGAGTACACCCACTACCTCGACAGCGACTACAAGGACGACAGCAACCACGAGTATGAGCTGAGCTTCGCCCCCTACTACAAGCTCACGCCCAACACCAAGCTCGGTCTCCGGCTTGCCTATGGCGAGACCATTTACCGTGACAACACCTCCCAGGACGACTCCGAGACCGTCACCCTCAACGCCTTCGCCGACTATCACCTGAACGAGAGCATCTCCGCCCACGTCGAGGCCGGTTTTGAGCGCGTCTCCTACTCCGGACGCGCCAGCGACAGCGACGAGTCCGACAATTGGTCTCCTGACGCCTCGCTCTCCATCACCTACCGTCCCGTCTCCAACGTCAGCTTCACCTACGCCACCAGCTATGGTCTCGAGGACACCCGCTCCACCGCCTCCCGCGGCGCCCGCAAGGTCTTCGACAACAGCCTCCGCATGGCCTGGAACGCGACCAGCCGCATCGTCCTCTCCCAGGGCATCAGCTACGAGATCACCGACGAGAAGGACGGCAACTTCCAGGACAGCGGCGAGCTCGTCTATGACCTCCGCGCCGACTACGCCGTCTGCAGGCGCGCCTCCGTCTACGTCGGCTACGAGTACACCCGCCGCACCTACGACTACCAGCACCGCGCGGACTACCACATCAACGAGTGGACGATCGGCCTCCGCTGCTCCTTCTGATGATGCCTTCCGTTATCCCACCCTGCCCATAAGGACGCCCACAACCGCATGAAAGCTTTTCTGAACGCCCTCCTGGCCGTCCTGATGCTCCAGGCCGGACTTCTCCTCCATGGCGCCGACGCACCCGTGTCCGCCGCTGCGAAAGGCGACGACGACTGGAACCCGTCGATGCTCCGGCCTGGGGATGTCCTGAGCATCGAGGTGTTCCGCGTCAGCGAGTTCAGCCGTTCGGTGCGCATCGAGGACGACGGCTCGTTCACCTATCCGCTCTGCGGCGAGATTCGCGCGGCGGGTAAGACGCCGCGCGACATCGCGCGCGTCATGGAGAAGAAGCTGGCGCTGCAGATTGCGAATCCGCAGGTTGAGGTGACGGTCAGCTCCTGGAGTCCGAGGCGCGTGTATGTGCTGGGCGAGGTCCGGAACAGCTCCTCGCTGGAGCTGCCCACCTATGGGCGGATGACGGTCCTGCAGGCCATCAGCGAGGCGGGCGGCGTCACCGAGAGCGCCGACCTCAACAACGTCGTCGTGCTGCGCCGGACGACCGGCGAGAACGGCGTGAGCAAGCTGGAGCGCTTCAAGGTCGACGTCAGCGTGCTGTCCGCGGACGACCGCACCAGCCAGGTGCCCGACTTCCGGCTGCGGCCCGAGGACACGCTCGTCGTCCCCAAGGCGCAGCCGGTCTTCATCACCGGCGAGATCAAGGCTTCCGTCGAGTACATCGACACGCAGAAGCCGCCGCTGGTCTCGGAGCTGGTCATCCGCTGCGGCGGTCTCCTCAATGGCGCCGACCCCTCCCATATCCAGATTGTCCGGCAGGAGCGCGACGGCACGACGAAGCTGTTGACGGCCTCCCTGACGCCTGTCGCGGGCGGTCCCTACGAGCGTGACATGCGCGTGGCGCCCGGCGACTACATCATGGTGCCCGCCCAGGAGCAGATCTATGTGCTGGGCGAGGTGAAGGATCCGGGGCCGCTGATCCTGCCGCCGAACAAGAAAGTCACGGCGAGCCAGGCCATTGCGCTGGCCGGCGGCTTCACCTCCGTCGCCCGACAGGGCAAGGTCACCCTCATTCGCGGCAACAAGATGCAGTATCTGGATCTCGCCAAGCTCTACGACGAGATCGAGAACCTCCGCCGGGACATCGACCTTCTCCCCGGCGACATCGTCTTCGTCCGCCAGTCCTTCTGGTAGGAGGAGCGGACGCTGGTGCCGCCCGCCCAACCGCCGCCTAGCTAACCATCAGCCAAGCAGGAAACCGCATAGACTACGCCATGACAGAACAGCAGCAGACATCACCCGTGAAGGGCATGGGCGCACCGAATCTCCAGAGCGAGGAGAACATCTTCCAGACGGCCATGGAGTACTACCGCACGTTTGTGCGACCATACATTTGGCTGTATCCGGTGGCGCTGGTGCTGTTCGTCGCGGGCGCGTTTCTGTTTCTGCGCACGGCGGTTCCGCGCTACCGCGCCACGGCCGAGGTGCTCGTCAACAGCACGGAAGTCCGCACGCTTGACGTGCAGGGTCTCCAGGATCCCTCCCAGGGCGGACAGGCCAGCGAATTCATCAACACCCAGATACGCGTCCTCAACTCGGACGAGATCCTCTCCCGCGCCTATGAGCGGCTGGGCGAGGACTCCGACCTCGTCTCGCTGCCCAAGATCGACCGCATCCCTGGGCTCTCCATCCTGTCCGTGACCGTCGAGTCCGAGAATCCCGAGCTGGCGGCGCGCTTCGCCAACACGGTCGTCGACGTCTACACGGAGTTCACGAACACACGCAAGGTGACGATCACGAAGGCGGGCTCCAGCGTCCTGCGCGAGCAGCTGAAGCAGGTGCAGGCCAACCGCGACAAGGCCATGGCCGACCTCCTCGCGTTCAAGCAGCAGCACGGCATCTTCGACTTCAACGAGAGCTACCGCACCCTCGTCTCCCAGAAAAGCGCCCTTTCCGATCGGCTCTTCGACGCGAAGATGGCCGCCGACGAGATTGGCGCCACCATCACCGAGGTCGCCAAGGATCGCGAGCGCGCCATCATCATGCTCCCCTACCTCCTCCCCGACGGCGGCGGCGAGAACGTCACCCGCTTCGAGGAGATGCTTCTCACCCACGAGATGAAGAAGCCCGAGCTCCTCACCCAGTACAACGAGTCGCACATCGCCATCAAGGTCCATAACGTCGTCAGCGACATGATCCGCAAGACGATGCACCAGCAGCTCGAGGTCATGCTCAAGGGCATGAAGCTCCGGCAGGAGCGGCAGCTCAAGCGCGCCGAGGAGTACCAGAAGCAGATCGACGCCATCGAGACGAAGCTCGTCGAGCTCGACAAGCTCGGCGGCGACTACCGGATGCACGAGGCCGCCTGCACCAAGCTCGACGAGACCATCACCATGATCACCAACCGTCTCAACGAGCTCGAGATCGCCGACGCCACCACCCTCGGCAACCTCTCCGTCCGCTGCGTCAGCGTCGCCAAGAAGCCCACCGCCCCCTTCTTCCCGCAGCCGCTCAAGATCATCGGCGGCGCGGCCGTCGGCGGCCTCGCGTTCGCCCTGCTCATCTCCGTCCTGCTCGTCCTCATGAACAACAAGGTCACCAGCGCGGCCGACGTGGTTCGCGTCCTGGGCGCGGAGACGCCCGTCTTCGGCAGCGTGCCGCACTTCGACAAGCCCGAGAAGGAACTCCTCAAGAGCAACGGCGAGGAGCCTATCGACGAGACGTTCCGCGACATCCGTACCAGCCTCAACCTCTCCATGTTCACCCGAGAGAGCCGCATCCTCGCCGTCTCCAGCGCCATCGCCGGCGAGGGCAAGACCTTCACCATCATCAACCTCGCGCGCAGCTTCGCCCGCGACCATCGCCGCGTCCTCCTCATGGATCTCGACCTCCGTTGTCCGCGGCTCCATCGCGCCCTCCGCGACTTCTTCCCCAATGGCGTGCCCGACAAGGGACTCAGCAATGTCCTGGTCGGCGACGCCAAGCTGGAGGATGTCATCATCCACCTGGACGCCCTCGACCTGGACGTCCTGCTGGCCGGTCCGCTGCCGCCGAACCCCAACGAGCTCCTCGGCAGCCAGGCGTTCACCCAGCTCCTCGATGAGGCCAAGCAGCGCTACGACATGACCTTCATCGACACGCCGCCCATCATGCCGGTCTCCGACACGCTGCTCATCGCCTCGCACTCCGTTGCCCTGCTCCTGGTGACGCGCTTCTGCCGCCTGCCCAAGCCTGTCCTCGTCCACCTCGCCAACCGCCTCGCGCAGCTCCAGCTCCGCGTCTCCGGCATCATCCCCAATATGGCCGATGTCCCCAAGTCACGCTACGGCAGCTATGGCTATGGCTACGGCTACGGCTATGGCTACGGCGGACACTACGGCTACGGCGGACGCTACGGGTACCGCAGCCACCGCGCCGCCGCCGAAGACGGCAACGACAAGGCCTGATAAGAGGACATCTAGAGCGAGAAGGCATCCCCCATCATGCTGGTTGACTGCCATTGCCACCTGTTGCCAGACCTCGATGATGGCGCCCAGAGCCTCGATGAGGCGCTTGCGCTGGCGCGCCAGGAGGTCGCCTCCGGCGTCACCCATGCCGTCGTCACGCCCCATGGCTCCTCGCGCAATCTCCAGCAGACGCTCCAGCTCCGCGACCAGCGCCTCGCGGAGCTCCGTCAGGCCCTCCAGCGCGAGAACATCCCCCTGGAGCTCATCCCAGGACTCGAGTACTACGCCGACGGCAAGGGCGCCATCGAGGCCATCGACGAGCCAGGCTGCCGCTGTGGCTATCCGGACGTCCCCCAGCGTCCCCTCCTCGTCGAGCTCCCCATGTCCCTCGACATCACGTTCGCGGCCAATCTGCTCTTCACCATGCAGTTGAAGCACGTCACGCTCATTCTGGCCCATCCCGAGCGCTACCGCGGCTTCGCCACGCATTTCTCCGACCTCATCGACCTCCTGTGGAAGGGGATGTATCTGCAGTTCAACGTCGCCAGCTTCCAGCGTTCCCTCCGCCACTGGCTCACCCGCCGCGTCATCTTCAAGCTCCTCGACGCCGCTCCCGAACAGATACTCATCGGCTCCGACGCCCACCACAGCGAATTGCGTCCCGCCGGCCTCGCCCTCGCCCAGCAGGCCATCACCGATGTCTTCGACGACGACACCTGGGAACTCGTCTCCTACCGGAACGCCCAGACCATCCATCTGGTTCCCTGACCGAATTCCTTTCGCCGAACGCCTCGCTCGCCGTTCGCACAGGGCATCATGGGCACACAAAAAAAGCCAGTCGCTTGGGCGACTGGCTGGGAAGATTTGGTAGCGGGAGCAGGATTTGAACCTGCGACCTTCAGCTTATGGGGCTGACGAGCATACCGGGCTGCTCTATCCCGCAATCATGACGAAAAGGGAGAGGAAGACTTGGTAGCGGGAGCAGGATTTGAACCTGCGACCTTCAGCTTATGGGGCTGACGAG
>CALZPA010000153.1 GCA_945827525.1 uncultured Lentisphaeria bacterium
ATTCCGGCATAGCTCAGCGGTAGAGTAGGTGGCTGTTAACCACTTGGTCGCTGGTTCGAGCCCAGCTGCCGGAGCCAGGACGTCAAAGGCCCCGTTCCTCGTCAGTCGAGGAGCGGGGCCTTTTTTTGCGTTCGGCGCACGGTTCAGGAGCGTCTGGGGAGGCGGGTGCGGGCCATGTCCCGGACAGTCTCCCAGTCCTGCGGGGAGGGCAGGGAGGAGGCGGGAACCCAGAGGAAGAGGTTCTTCTGGAGGTTGAGGATGAGTCCGCGGCGGGTGCAGCCGCTGTGGTGGAAGGCGCGCCAGGGGAGGGTGGCGTCGGTGCCCAGCGACGCCGAGGCGACGCCGTTCGTGGAGAGCTCGACGACGACGGTCTGACCGCGCGTCTGGCGCAGTTCGCGGCGGCAGAGGTTGAGCAGGACGAAGAGCGGGCGGCGGAGCAGCAGCACCAGCGAGACCAGCAGGCCGAGCGCATACATCGCCAGGAACATCGGCGTGAACTCGTTGTGTTCGGCGCGGCAGAGGATGACCACCCCGCAGAGGCAGATGAACGCCATCGGCGCGGCGAGGATGGCGATGACGGCGGACACCGTGCGCGAGTAGCGGAAGCGTTCGCGGGCGGCGGCGGCGGCCATGAGCTCGCGGCTGGTCATGGTGTATTCAGAGCGGAGGAGGCGCGCCGGCTCGTTGACGCGGTGCGGAGTGCTGAGGGTGGCGGGCATGGCGGTCTAGTCCTCGTCGGCGAAGAAGTCGCTGAGATGTCGGTTCATGGTCGGTCTGGGCTTCGCGGATTTCGGCTGGGGGGCGTCGGACACCGCGAAGAGGTCGGGCTCGCCGTCGGCGAGGGCGTTCCGCAGGGGGACGGCGGGCCGCGCCGGCGCGGGAGCGGGCGCGGCGTCGAGGCGGCGGAGCGCGGTCGCCAGCGGGCAGGTCTCCTGGTCGACGTCCAGGCCGTCGCGGTAGCGCTGGAGGAGCTCGCGCGAGCGGACGGCGAGCTGTCGGCGCACCTCGCGCCGGGCGCCCTTGACGCGGGCGATGGTCAGGTGGTCATAGGCGGTCGTCTGATGGCGCATCCAGGCGATGACGGCAGCCTCGGCGCGGCGCTCCAGCGGAAGACGCTCCGTCCGCGCGACCGTGCCGCTGCCGACGGGCACCGCGTGCGCCGTCACCGCCGCCGCCAGCCGCTCCCCCAGCTCGCGCCAGCGCGGCGCAAACGCCAGAAACGCCTGCACCGCCGACAGGAATTCCGCCTCGTAGCGCGTCTGTTTGGCGGCGCGGGCGCGGCGTCCGGCCTCCAGACGCCGCTCGTAGGCGGGGTCGGCGCGCTCGTCCTCCAGGCGTCGCCGCTCGCGTTCGAGCGTCGTCTGGGGCACGCAGAGCCCAATGCCCTCCTGTCGTCCCCGGCGGTTGTGGACAACCTGCCAGCAGGGGCCGGCGGCCTTCAGGCGCCGCGTCAGGCCAGGGTCGCCGCTGGGGACGAAGACCCAGGCTTCCGGCAGCGTCACGCGCCGTCCGTTGCGGCTGAAGACGCTGTGCTGGCCAGGCTCCAGCTCCCAGACCAGAATGGTCTCCGGCGCGGTGTCGCTCATTTGCCGACGCTCTGCGCCAGCACGGCGCGGGCCGTCTCGGGCAGTCCGAGCGCCTTGGCGACCTGCTCCTGGCTGACCGAGCCGCGGACGACCGTCTTCAGTCCGGCGGAGGCGCAGTACAGGTAGACGTTCTCGGCGCAGAACGCCGCGTCGACGGCCGCCCAGCGGCTGTCGCCCTTGCGCGGCGCCCGCGCCGTGTCATAGACGAAGACGAGGTTGACGGCCGCCTTCCGGACGAACGGCTGGCCGCCCGTCTCGCCCCGGAGGTCGCCCGCGCGGACGAGCGTCAGGCGGCTGGCGGCGGGCTCGTAGCGCCAGGCACCAGCCGCGTCGAAGACATAGATGTCGACGGCCTGTGCGTTCATGGCGGAGGGCGCCGTGCGCTTCCCGTCGCGGTTGAAGCCGTTGGCCGCCCACAGCACGCCGGCGAGCTCGGCCTCCGTCAGCGTGGCGCCCTCCGTGAAGTCGCGCTGCGACTGGCGCCGCGACAGCGCCTCCATCAGGGGCAGCCCACCCGTGCGGGGCACCTCGGGCAACGGACGGACATCAGCCCCGAACAGGCTGGCCGACAGGGCCACGGCCAGCAGCGATGCGCGTTTCATCATTCCTCTCATCATGATCATGACGGCGGTCTCCTTTCCTTTCCTGTGGGTTGCGGTTGCTTGCGGGGACAAAAAAAGACGCTCTAGCCCAGGGCAGGAGCGTCTCTTCCAAGTGGCAGGCCGTCCAGGACTCGAACCTAGACAAACAGAACCAGAATCTGTTGTGCTACCATTACACCAACGGCCTGTGAGTTGTCAAAATGTCTGCGCTTGGGCTGCGGGGGAAATCGTGTCTTTCCGTGGCGGCTCGGCGCCGGTTGTTCTTGGAGGAGAGGGGCTGGCAGGCCGTCCAGGACTCGAACCTAGACAAACAGAACCAGAATCTGTTGTGCTACCATTACACCAACGGCCTAGCGTGTTCTCCTGTTAAGGAACGTGACTTAATGTAGCGTGTTTTCTTGCTTTGTCAAGCGTCGTCGCCACAAAAAGCGTTGCCTGGTGGTTCAGGCGAGCTGCTGCTTCCAGAAGTCGGTCTGGGCGCGGACCTGCCGGAGTGCGGTGCCGCCGGTGAGGTCGCGGGCGTTGGCGGAGGCTTCGGGGCGGAAGAGTCCGAGGCACTCCTCGGTGGCGGTGGGGATGGACTGGCGCATCTCGTCGAGGGTGGCCTGGTCGAGCTCCTTGCCGTGGGCGGCGCACCAGCCGACGAACGCGCCGACCTGGTGGTGCGCGTCGCGGAAGGGGACGCCCTGCCGGACGAGCCACTCGGCGAGGTCGGTCGCCTCCAGGGCGGGGTCGGCGGCGGCGGCGGCCATGCGGTCGCGGCGCGGACGGAGCGTGCCGAGCATGGCGGTGAGGGTTGCCAGGGACAGCTTCACGGTGTCAAGCGCGTCGAACAGGCCCTCCTTGTCCTCCTGGAGGTCGCGGTTGTAGGTGAGGGGAAGCCCCTTGAGCGTGGTGAGGAGGGCCATGAGATGCCCGTAGACGCGCCCCGTCTTGCCTCGGGTCAGCTCGGCGACGTCGGGGTTCTTCTTCTGGGGCATGAGGGAGGAGCCGGTGGTGAAGGCGTCGCCCAGCTCGATGAACGCGAACTCCTGGCTGAACCAGAGGATGATGTCCTCGGAGAGGCGCGACAGGTGCATGGCGATGATGGCCAGGCAGGACAGGAATTCGACCAGCGTGTCGCGGTCGGCCACCGCGTCCATCGAGTTGCGCAGGACGCTCTCGAAGCCGAGCTGCTCGGCGACGAACTCGCGGTCGAGGGGAAGGGTGGAGCCCGCGATGGCGCCCGCGCCGAGCGGCAGGCGGTTGATGCGCTTCCGCGCGTCCTGGAGACGCTCGGCGTCGCGCGCGAGCATCTCGACGTAGGCGAGGAGATGGTGCCCGAAGAAGACGGGCTGGGCGTGCTGGAGATGGGTGAAGCCGGGCATGATGGCGTCGCCGTGCTGGTCGGCGAGGCGGACGAGGGCGCGCTGGAGGTCGCGGACGAGGGCGACGGTGAGGTCGTCCTCGGCGCGGAGGAAGAGGCGCTCGTCGGTGGCGATCTGGTCGTTGCGGGAGCGTCCGGTGTGGAGGCGCGCGCCGGGCTGGCCGATGCGCTCGGTGAGCCGGGCCTCGATGTTCATGTGGATGTCCTCGAGCTCGGTGGCGAAGGGGAAGTTGCCGGCGTCGATGTCGGCGCGGATGGCGTTGAGTCCGGCGATGATGGCGTCGGCGTCGGCCTGGGGGATGATGCCCTGGCGGGCGAGCATGGTGGCGTGGGCGATGCTGCCCTGGATGTCGTAGGGGTAGAGTCGGCGGTCGTAGGAGATGGACTCCGAGAACTGCCGGACGAGGGTGTCGGTTTCCTGGCTGAATCTGCCGCTCCAAAGGGCCATGGGGCTTTGTCTCCGATAGGGGGTTCTGGTGTGTGGGGGGATGGGAAGGGAAGGGGGGTGCGCCGCGGTCAGCGCTGGGACGTGGCTCCGGGGGGGAGGAGCCGTCCGGTGGGGTCGATGTCGGACTCGGTGACGAGCTGGAGGAGGTGCGCGGCGGCGGTGGCGACGTGTCCGGCGGTGAAGCCGGCATGGGCGAGCTCCTTGAAGAAGGACTCGGTGAGCAGCCTGACGACCTTGGAGGGGTTCTTGATGGAGGTGACCATGAGCTGCTCGGCCTCGCCGCGCGAGCGGGACTCGGCCTCCAGCTTGTTCTGCTCGCGCAGCTCGCGGGAGGTGGCGGCGAAGTGCTGCCGGAGGTAGTCATAGACCTTGGAGTTCTCGATGACGAGGGAGGCGAAGCGGCTGAGGAGGGTGAAGATCTTGCGCCGCGCCTGGTCATAGGGCTTGGCGGCGTTCTTGTCGCGGGCGCCGCCGGCGAGAAGCAGGCCGATGCGGGCGCCCTTGACCAGCACGGGGACGGAGATGATGGGGAACATGATGTCGTCGATGCCCGAGTAGATCCAGTTGATCTGGTGGAGCGTGCGCTGCTGCCAGAGGATGCTGTGCAGGCGCGGCGGCACGACCAGCGCGTGGCCGGCGCGGACATTCGGGCTGTCGACGCCGACAACGGAGCGGACGACGAGCTCGCGGCGCTCCTCCTCGCGGAAGAGGAAGACGGCCTGCTCGGTGTCCATGAGTCGGCAGGTGATGGCGGTGATGCGGTTGAGCGCCTCGTCGATGGTGAGCGGGCTGGTGAGCGCGTCGGTGAGGAGGTTGAGGATGTCGAGGTTGGTGTCGAAGTCGTTGTTCATGGGCGTCCTGGTGCGGTGCGTGGTCTGGGGACGATGGCGAAGAGGAGGCTCTCGAGTGCGGCGCGCGCCTCCGTGGAGGAGGAGTTGCACTGCAGGACAGCGTCCCCGATGGCGGTGATGGCGCGGATGATTTCGCGCGGATGGTAGGCGACGGCCTTCTCGGCCATCTTGAGGATGCGGTAGGTGTTGTAGGTGACGAAGTCGTTGCCGTCCGCCTTCCAGGACTCCTTCTGCTCGGGGGAGGCCCCCTCGATGAGGCGGCGCAGACCGGCTGGATTTCCGGCGCGGTTCTGGCTCATGAAGATCTGTATCTGCAGCGACTCGCGGAAGTGGCCGGCCATCGACAGCAGCAGCGACCGCGCCGTCTGCTCGGGGGGTCTGGACGGATCCTGCGACATCACGTCGATGATGCGCAGGCAGCCCTCCAGGTCGCGCGCGCCCACCGCGTTCGTGAACGTCCACGCATACTCGTCCCCCTGTCCCGAGCAGATGGCCGACACCTCGTCCAGCGTCACCTCGCCCGGCTCCCCTCGGTAGCAGAGTAGCTTCTCCAGCTCCGTGTCGATGCGCGACGTCTCGGTGCCCAGCACCCCGAGCAGATATTCGGTCGCGTCGCGGCGGAGCGTGAGGCCCTTGGCCTGCGCCGCCGCCGTCACCAGCTCCGTCATCTGCGCCTCCCAGGTGTACTTGTTGCGCTCGGGACGGTTCAGCTCCGTCACCTCCGCCTTCCCCCGGCACGCCTTCAGCAGCGGCAGCTTCTTCGTGTCCTTGCAGCCGCCGTCAATCACCAGCACGATGTCGTCCGGGATACCTGAGGCGACCAGAGCCGACAGCTCCCGCAGCGCCTTACCCACATCCGAACTCTTGGAAGACTCGGCGTCCAGTGCGCTGAAGTGCTTGAGCCACACCGTCTTCGGACCGCCCAGAAAGGGCGGCGTCCGCACCGAGCGCAGCGCGCGCCAGACCAGCTCCGGCGTCGGCCCCGACTCGCCCTCCTCGTACACGTCGAACGCGAAGTCGTCCGGCTGCGGCCCCACCAGGCGCGTGACCGTCTCCGTCGCCCGCTGGCGCACCAGCGCCTCGTCGTTCCCGACGATGATGTGGACATTCGCTGACTTCGCCATGGCGACTCCTGACGCTCCCCCGAGGCGCGTGAACGTGAATTGGGATGGTGGTGGATGAGAAGGCTGCCTGATGGGCGGCTCGACCGCCCAATGCACCTAACTAACATAAGCCATAATCCGCGAAATGCCAGTGCAAGCCGTCCGCCGATTTGCTTTAGCGGAAACGGATGCTTAATTAATATAGTCGCTTCATTGTGCACATAACGAGAACGGAACGAGCAGGCAGATAGGGTTCTTCAGGTCATGCAGTGTTTGAGAGACTACGGGAAGGCGGCGATCCTGTGCGGTCGCCGCCGGATTGACTACGGGCAGCTGATGGCGGCGACGGAGGCGTGCGCGGCGTCGCTGCGCGGACTTCCGGCGGGCAGCCGGGTGGCCATTCTGGGCGCGAACTGCCCGGAGTGGGCGGTGGCCCTGGAGGCCATCTGGCGGGCGCGCCTGACGGCCGTCCCCATCGACTTCATGTCGACGCCGAAGGAGATCGCGTTCATCCTGGGCGACTGTGCGCCCGGCGCGGTGTGGTGCGGCGCGGAGTCCCGCGCCAAGCTGGACGAGGCGCTGGCGCTGCTGCCGTCCGCTCACCCCCAGGTGCTGTCGCTGGCGGACATCGCGGTGCCCGAGCCCGGCGTGGCCGTCCCCGAGTTCGACGAGAACCCGTCCGACGACCTGGCGCTAATCATCTACACGTCGGGCACGACGGGCAATCCGAAGGGCGTGATGCTGACGTTCGGGAACATGGAGGCGAACATCCGCTCGTGCTCGTCGGACATCCAGGTGTATGTCCCCGAGGACCGGGTGCTGGTGATCCTGCCGCTGCACCACGCCTACCCGCTGCTGGGCAGCCTGGTGCTGCCCCTGACGATCGGCGCGACGGCGGTGTTCGCCGAGGAGATGAAGCCGGAGGCCATCATGGCGGCGCTGCAGGATCACGCCTGCACGTTCATCGTGGCGGTGCCGCGCCTGCTGTCGCTGTTCCGCGATGCCATCATGGGCAAGGTGCGCGCCTCGGCCGTGGCACGGGCGCTGTTCTGGCTCTGCTCGCGCGCCCATTCGCTCTCGCTGTCGCGCCTCGTCTTCCGCCAGGTCCAGCAGAAGTTCGGCGGCCACATCCGCTACATCGCCTCGGGCGGCGCCGCCGCCGGCGCCGAGCTCATCCGCGACTTCCGCACGCTCGGCTTCGAGGTCCTCGAGGGCTACGGCATGACCGAGACCTCCCCCATGATCTCCTTCTCCCCGCCCGGACACGTCCGTCCCGGCTCCGTCGGCAAGCCCATCCCCGGCACCGAGATACGCATCGTCGACGGCGAGGTCCTGGTCCGCGGCGCCAACGTCACCAAAGGCTACTACAACCGCCCCGAGGAGACCGCCGCCACCATCGACGCCGACGGCTGGCTCCACACCGGCGACCTTGGCGACATCGACGCCGACGGCTACATCCGACTCACCGGACGCAGCAAGGAACTCATCATCCTCGCCAACGGCAAGAACATCCAGCCCGCCGAACTCGAGGCCAAGCTCATGGACTACGCCGACGGACTCCTCGCCGAATGCGCCGTCGTCGACGACGGCGCCGCCCTCGTCGCCCTCCTCGTCCCCGACATGAAGACCCTCGCCGCCCGGCGCGTCGTCAACATCGAGCAGACGCTCCACGGCACCATCCTCGAACCCTACAACGAGCACCAGCCCTCCTACAAGCGCATCCCCAGGATGACCGTCTGCCCCGACCCCCTCCCGCGCACCCGCCTCGGTAAGCTCCGCCGACACGAGCTCCGCAAGACCCTCGAGGCCCTCCGCAGCGGACAGCCCCAGGCCCAGGACGCCGCCCAGGCGACGCCCGCACCCGACCTCCCCGAGTACGCCCCCATCCGCGAGTACCTCGAACTCGCCGTCGGACGCCCCGTCGGCCCCGACGAGCACTTCGAGCTCGGACTCGCCATCGACTCCCTCGGCAAGCTCAGCCTCGTCTCCTTCCTCCACGAACGCTTCCACGGCGACTTCGAGCCCTCCATCCTCGCCGAGCACACCACCCCACGCGAGCTCGCCCAGTTCCTCCATGACCATCCCGCCGCCGAACAGGCCGGGCCGAACACCCAGACGCAGGCCTGGACGCTCCATCGCCCAGCCTGGACCCACGGACTCCTCAACGCCATCTCCGGCTTCTGTCTCCGACGCCTCTCGCGCATCACCGTCAGTGGCATGGAGAACCTCCCCGACGGCCCCTGCATCATCGCCCCCAACCACCAGAGCTTCCTCGACGCCTTCTACCTCTGCTCGCGAATGAAGTCCGCCCGACTCCGCAAAACCTACTTCTACGCCGTCTCCAAATTCGTCTCCGGACGCTTCATGAAGCGCTTCGCCCGCCGACACAACATCATCCCCATGGACATCAACGGCGACCTCCGCCAGTCCCTCGGCTCCCTCGCCGCCGCCCTCCGCCAGGGATGCACCATCGCCATCTTCCCCGAGGGCATGCGCTCCATGGACGGACGCCTCAACGACTTCCGGCTCGCCTTCGCCAAGCTCGCCCTCGAGAACCACGTCCCCGTCGTCCCCGTCGCCATCCGCGGCGCCTTCGATGTCCTCCCACGCTTCCGCAGACTCCCGCGCTGGGGCAAGCCCGTCTCCATCGACTTCCTCAAGCCCATCTCCGCCGACGCCTTCCAGGACGCCCGCGAACTCGCCGACGCCACCCGTGAGGCCATCCGCTCCATCCTCGGAGACGCCGCCGACCAGCCCGCCGTCAACTAGCCGCCAGTCTTATAGGGCTCATAGGTCTTATAGGTCTTATAGGTCTTATAGGTCTTATAGGTCTTATAGGTCTT
>CALZPA010000154.1 GCA_945827525.1 uncultured Lentisphaeria bacterium
GCCGTGAGGAAATCGGCGAGCATGCTGGCCAGACGCTCCGGCGTGGCCTGCCGCTGCGGCAGATGGACGGCGGCGCCCTGCTGCTCGAGGACGGTGGCGTTGACGGTCTGGTGGTCGTCGGCGGCGGTCGGCAGGGGAATGAGGATGGAGGGCTTGCCGAACAGGGCCAGCTCACAGATGCTGCTGGCGCCGGCGCGGCAGATGACCAGGTCGGCGTTCAGGTAGCATTGCTCCATACGCTCCTCGCCACGGCGGACTGAGGCGCAGACTCCGGCCCGCTCGTAGTTCGCGGCCAGTTGCCGGTTGTCCTCGGAACCTGTCAGGTGCATGACCTGGACATTGGCGCGAAGCTCCTCGGGAAGGCGTCCCATGGACTCCGGCAGCAGCTCGTTGACGGCGCGCGCGCCCTGACTGCCGCCAAAGACCAGGATGGTTCGCACGCCATGGCGCAGCCCCAGCGACGGCAGATAGCTTTCGTCGATGACGCTCTCCGGCGCGGCGGCCGCCTGGACAATCGCCTCGCGCAGCGGCATCCCGACCTGGGCGGCCCGCCGCCCCTGGGTCTGAGCCATGTCGGCCAGCGGCAGGGACAGGCCAATGCCCAGTGCCTGGCGCATCAGCAGCCGGTTCGTCTTGCCCATGAACGAATTGCCCTCATGGAGCACCAGCGGACACCCCGTCCACGACGCCATCTGGCACAGCGGATACGCCGCGAAGCTGCCCATGCCCAGCACCACATCGGGACGAAGGCGCCCCAGTGTCCTCCTGGCGGCAAGGAAGCTGCGGGCGCAGTCATACGGGAAGCGCAGCAGAGCCAGCGCACCATGCGGCAGCTTGAACGACGGCACCTCGCACGTCTCAAGGCCGTAGCGGGCCGCGATGCCCGCCTGCTCCGACGCATGGCGACCCGACAGCACCAGCGTCACCTGACGCCCCTCGCCCGACAGCAGAAATTCCCTCGCTATGGCCAGCGTCGGGTAGAAATGCCCACCTGACGCACCGCTGGCGATCACCAAATGCAACGGTCCCTTCGACATCCTCGCACCATTCCCCAAAATTCTCGCGGACGACTTGCGCAAACGCCCCATGACGCGCTCGGCACCTCACAGCGGGATGCCGATCTGCTGGCCTTCCCAGGTGGCCGGGCGGCTCCACGGCAGCTTCGTGTCCGGCGGCAGCTCGTCCTGATGGACGCAGCCCGCCAGCGTCAGCGCCAGCAGCGACGCCGCTAGCGCCAGCAGCAGTGTTCTTCCTGCCCGCCAGCCTTGTGTTCTGTCCTTGCCCATAGCTCTTAACTCCATAACCTGCTCCGCGCCTTCCAGCGCCGTTTCCGATGTCTCCGACTGCCTCGCGTGCGCCTGCGGCGGCGTCATTCAGACAGACGATGACGTCGGCGAGGTGGCCTTGCGGCTCTGGCCTCCCGCCGACGTCCCGATGTTCGCTGACCTGCGTGCGGCGGTCAGCCCCATGCCGTTTCCGGGCTCAGATGCCGAACAGCCCGCGCAGCTCCATGAACTGGAAGGCGACGGCGGCGGCCAGGCCGAGGAACGACAGTATCATGCAAATACCAAACAACTTCATGCTTGCGACCTCCTGCGTCTTGGCGGTTGCCTCCTCACACGTTCCTGCTCACAGGCCGAGTCCGAAGGCGTCTTCCTTGTCCTTGTCCTTGGCCTCCTGCTCCATGCGCCGGGCGCTCTCGGCCTGACGGCGCTCGCGCTCGCGGAGCTCGGAGTCACGCTTGGCGGCGGCGGCGGCCTCGCGCTCGTCGTCGAGCTGCTTCACCTGATCGGCATGGTCGATGGAGAGGATGACGCGGTCGCCCTCGTTGACGTCGGAGATGCTGCCGCGGATGACGTAGGCGACGCTGGAGTAGTCGTTGCACTCCTTGACCTTGAGCTTGACGGGCGTCTTGTCCTGTGACTTGGAGTTGATGACGATGAGCTGGACGCCAGGGCAGAGCTGTCGGTTATTGCCGGAGATGATGACGAAGTTGCACTCCTTGTCGACCTTTCGGACATCGCAGGCGACATCCTTGCTGACGTCCTTGAGCGCGGTGATGACGGGCGCCTGGAGCGGGTCGGGCTCCTCGGCGTTGAGCTGCTTGGCGGTCTTGAGCTCGTTGAGCATCCGGCCCTTCTGGCGGTTCTCCTCCTGGAGGAGGCTGTTCTCCTTGCTGACCTTGGCCATGTTCTCCTCGATGCGCTTCTGCTCGGCCTGGACCTCGTTGACCGTGTTCTTCATCTGCTCGGACTGCTCCTCGAGGCGGCGCTTGGCGGCGCGGAGGTCACGGAGGGTTTGGTCAATCCCGGCGGCGTCGGCGACGAAGCGCTTGAGCTGGTCGTTGAGCCGGCGGGCGTCGCTCTCGGAGGTGATCCGCGCGAGGTCGGCGTTGAGCTCGGACGTCCAGTTGTCGTAGTTGGCGAGCTTGTCGCGGAAGTCGCCCATGGAGGAGAGGATGGCGACGAGGCGCTTCTCCTGGGCGGCCTGGGCGGCGGCGAAGTCATCGAAGAGCTTCTCGATGGAGAAGCGCCCCTCGGCGATGGCGCAGGCGTTGAAGCGCGTGGGGTCGAGCTCGCCCTTGTCGACGCCGAGGGCGTCGGCTACCTGGTCGAGGCGCTCGCGGACCTTCTGGTCGCGGTCGAAGAGCGTCTTGGCGCTGGCCTTGAGCTGGTTGAGGGACGCCTGGTAGTCGGCGCTGGAGCAGAGAGTGTCGGCCTTGACGCTGCGGTTGCCGGCGTGGCGCCCCATGGCGACGAGAGTCTGGGCGAACGCCTGGGTCTGCTCATGGCGCTTCTGGATGGCGGCCTTGAGGGCATTGACGGCGGCGCTGACGCTCTGCTGGTTGGACTTGAACTGCTCGAAGCCGAGGGAACCGGCCTCCTTGCCGCCGTCGGGCGCCGGGGTGTAGGAAACCTGCTGCAGCTCGTCCTCAACGGGGACATCCTCGAGGCTTCCCAGCTCCCTGGACACGTCAAGCAGCCCCTTCGCCAGCGCCTCGGAATGGCTGCGGAACAGCTTGCGCTGGTCGGACAGCTTCCAGCTCAGAACAGCCACCGCAATCGACAGCAACAGCACCAGCACGGCGAAAATCTTGCCCAAAATACCCATGTAGGAAGGCTCCCTGCAAAGTTGACGTTATGATGATGAAACACTAGCCGGTCGAAGGGCGCCCGTCGGAGCGGGCGCACCGCAGCCCTCCGAAGCCTGCGGCGCCGCCGATTTGGCGGCTCCGCGGGACACACGGCGGGACAGACACACAAAAGGTACTCGCAAATGGGCAGTTTGCAAATGGCGAGGCCGCGTTTTTTGCCTTGCCTCGCCATTTTTTTGCGGCTCGGGTCGCGGGAGCACCGTCTCACCAGCACTTGCCGGCGAGCAGCCAGGCGAGCGCGGCCAGGGAGAGGAAGGGTGCGAAGGGGACGGACCAGCCATGGCGGCCACGGCTGACGGCGAGCCGCAGCAGCCCGAACGCGAAGCCCAGGCAGGAGGCGGCGCAGAGGATGTAGAGGCAGGCGTCCGGCCCCAGGAACGCGCCCAGCATCATCAGGCACTTGACGTCGCCCCAGCCCATGACGGTGAGGTCGGGGCGGCGCAGCCGGACGGCCAGGACGGTGCCGGCAGTGGCCAGCGGCCCCAGCAGCAGCAGCCCGGCGGCCAGTCCCAGCAGGCTGTCCAGCCCCGAGGCCAGCAGCGGCGAGGGCAGGGCGCCGGCGCCCTGCCCCGCCAGCAGCCTCAGCGCGGCGGAGGTGATGAGCGACGCGCCGTCCCGCAGATGGGAGTCGGGCAGCAGCAGCGCCAGCAGCAGGGCGACCGCCATGCCGGTGAGCGTGACGACATCGGGCACCAGGCGGTGGCGGAGGTCGATCTGGGCCACGCTGATGAGCGTCCCCAGCAGGAAGAAGTGCCCGGGGATGACGGCCACGGGAAGGCCCCGGGCCATGGCGGCCTGGAAGACGGCCAGATAGACGAGGCCGGTGGCCAGCTCGCCGAGCGGGTAGCGGATGGAGATGGGCTGGTGGCAGCCGCTGCAGCGTCCGCGCAGCAGGAGCCAGCTCACGACGGGGATGTTCTCCCAGGGGCGGATGGCGTGGCCGCAGTTGGGGCAGTGGCTCGGCGGATGCAGCAGCGACTCGCCGCGCGGGACGCGCCAGACCACCACGTTGAGGAAGCTGCCGATGATGCACCCCAGGCACAGCGCGCACGCCTGCACCCATGGGGTCAGCGGCGACAGCTCCGACAGGCTCATGTCCGGCGTCATCTCGCCTCACCTCCCCGCGTCGCCTCCGTCTCGGCGCGGCGGAGCGTGAGCCGCTGTCCGCCGCCCTGGGGCGTCAGCTCCAGTTGGCCGTCCGCGCCATCGGACAGTCGGGCCTGCCAGACGAGCGTGCCGCCCTGCCCCCCGCGCGTCGCCGGCCACATCAGGGACAGCATCAGCCCCGAGCCGCTCCGCCACAGGCGATGCCAGCAGCCGGCGACGCCGCCGAACCGCGCCGCGCCGTCCGCGGCCAGCTGCATCTCGACGGGGACGCCATTCGCGCCGACGCCGCGCCAGCGCCCCCGCAGCGCCTCGCCGGGCTCCAGGGCGTCCTCGGGGATGAAGACGGCGGCGGTGCCGCGGTCGCGCAGCGTCAGGACGCGCCCCTCGTCGGCGAGCCTGGCCTGACAGCGCAGGAGGATGGGGCGCCCCTGGGGCGTCGGCAGACGGAACAGCGCCGTGCCGTCCGGCGCAAGGTCGCAGGGGACAGTCATCGGCAGCTCGCCGAAGGCCCGGACGATGGCCGCCTGGCCATCCGGCAGGAAGCGGAGGGCATCGAAGAAGGGGGGCGGCATCTGGGCGCGCGCAACCTGTGCGGTCTCATAGTAGACGAACATCCAGCGCCCGGGCGTCTGCAGCGCGTCCGCCTGCCTTGGCGCGCTGGCGCAGCCGGCCAGCATGGCGAGAAGCAGGGCGGCCAGCGGCCAGGCGCCCCAGCGGCGTCCCCATCTTTTCCGTTCCGTAGTGGTCACAGTGGTCAAACTCCCGTTTGTTGCGGCAATGGCAAGGCTCATGACTCGGACGGGCCGCCGGCCTGACAGGGAGGCGCCCGCCGTCCACGTCCCCTAACATAGCCCGACTTCGCCGGTTTTTCTCGAAAGCGACGCCCTTTTGCCAAAAAAACCTGCCGGACGCTTTGTTTTTTGCCCAAACGGAGATAAAATAAAGGAAGGTATGGCCTTCGCACTCCGCTGAGCCAGGGTGACAGGCCACGCCCCCATCGCCATCCATGTCCGGCGGCGCCTGTCGTCAGCCGTGTGTGCAAGCGCGTCCATCCCACAAGAAAAGGAAACACACTCCATGCGTCTCACCATCCGTATCTGCCTGCTTCTCGCTGTCGCCTCCCTGCTGGTGCTCACGGCCTCCTGCAGCACCACGAAGCGCAAGAAGGTGGCGACCTCCAGCGCCGGCATCCTGACCGAGAAGTACAGCATGGGCACCTACACCGCCGAGTTCGGCGCCCCGATGTTCTTCATGGACAAGGCCATCCGCCGCGCCTGCGCCCGCGCCAGACTCACCAAGACGGAGCACATCTACCGCACCAGCAACATCTCCTACCGCTTCATCGACATCGACAAGGTGCCCATCTCCATCACCCTCGAGCAGCTTGAGGAGTCGTCCAAGGTCAAGATCCGCATCAGCCGCTTCGGCGACCAGGACTCCTCCGTCCAACTGGCCATCGCCATCGACGAGGAGCTGCGGCTGCTCACCCAGACGCCGCCGCCCGCCGCCGTGCCCGCCGCGAAGTGATGACGCGCCCCGCCCCGCTCCAGATGTGACGCCAAGGCAACTCCAGGCCCCGGCCCGACGGCAGCAAGTCGGGCCGGGGCCTTTTCCGTTTCAGCTTCAGCTTCAGCCTCCCTCCCCGGTTCCGCCATGCAGACGACAACGCACACGATCCGCTCCCGCCACGCCACCCTGACCCTCGACGGGTCGTCCGGCGGCGCCATTCGTCTCCAGGTGGGCGAGGCCCGCTTTGACCTGGCTCCGACGGCCTGGGTCCCCGCCGACATCCGTGTCGCCGCCGCCGGCGACGAGCTGTCCTACCGCCTGCCGGAGCTGCGCGCCGAGGCGCGGTGGCGCGCCATCCGCGGCGGCTTTCTGCTGACGCTGGACTGGTCGTCGGACAGCCCGCTGCCCGCCGAGTATCCGGGACGGGTCCTGCCCCATCCGGGCGACGAGCTGGCGCTGCCCATTGGCGAGGGGCTTCTGCTCCGCGTCGAGGACCGGGAGGCGGAGGTGCTGCCGCAGGAGGCGGCTCTCGGCTCGTGCCCGCGCAACCTGCGCCTGACGGCGCTGCTGCGCGGCGACGCCTACCTGGCGCTGGCCCCGTCCGGCCACCACGAGCTGCGCCAGAGCAACCCTCGCGAGGAGGGCCTGCTCCAGTCGCGGCTCGCCTGGCTTCCGCGCACGGCGGGCCGGCGCGTCGAGCTGGCGCTCCTGCTCGACGACCATGGCGGACTCGCCGCCATGGCCCACGCCTACCGCGAGCTCCGCGACGCCGGCCCGGACGGCCCCGTCCGGACGCTGACGGACAAGCTGCGGCTCATCCCGAACCTGGCACACCTGGCCGGCGCTCCCTCCTTCTGGCTCTGGCACGACGACTACGAGCAGCTCATGTACGGCGACCGGGAGCTGGACCTCGACGCGGGCAACGCCCAGGGCATCCTTGACCTGGCCCGCGAGCTGCGCCAGGCCGGCCTCGACCATGCCCTCATCAACCTGTTCTTCGGTCAGGACCTGCCCATCGCCGAGACCATCGCCCGCGAGACCGGCTTCCTGGTCGCCAAGTACGACAACCTGGAGGACGAGCTGCCCGGCGACATCGCCCACCTCATCCCCGAACCCAGGCTGCGACAGTGCGACTACACCCAGCGACTCCGCGCCGGCTGGCCCGACGACATCGTCCTCAACCCCGACGGAACCCCCGCGACCACCTGGGCCCTGCGCGGAACCGACGGCGTCATGCACCCGCAGCATCACCTCTGCCCGACCTTCGCCCCCGCCATGGTCCGCCGCCACGCCATCCCCCTGGCGAGACGCCATGGCGCCTCCGCCTGGTTCCTCGACGTCCTCGGCTGCGGCGACTGCCAGTGCCACCATCCGCGCCACCCGCTCGCCTCCGCGCTCGACGTCCGCAACGAGGCGCTCCAGGAGCTCAACCGCGCCGGCCTCATCTCCGGCACCGAGGAGGGCGTCGAGGCCTATATCGGCTCCTACTGCTACTGCGAGGGGCGCATGAGCCCGCAGCGCTACCGCATCGACTATCAGGAGTCCGGACGCCGCAAGGCCCACCTCTACACGCCGGACGAGCTGGAGCCGGCGTTCAGCGCGGTCATGCTCAACCACCAGCGCCGCATCCCGCTCTGGGAGCTCATCTACCACGACTGCGCCGTCGCGTACTGGTACTGGGGCGACAGCTCCAACTCCTGCCCCTGGCTGCTGGGACAGCGCAACCTCCTCAACTGCCTCACCGCCACGCCGCCGCTCTACTCGCTCCATAACGGCGACTGGCCGCGGCTCCGGAACGACATCCTGTCCACCTGCCGACAGACCGCGATGCCCGCGCGCCTCACCGCGTTCGCGCGCATGACCGGCTTCGACTGGCTCACCGCCGACCGCTCGCGTCAGCGCACGACCTTCGACAACGGCGTCGCCGTCACCGTCGACTTCGCCGAGGGAACCGCCGTCCTCGACGACGGCGCGACGACGCGACGCCTCCTCTAGCCGCCCACGCCTATCCGGGCGCATCAGGCGTCTGCGGGCGGCGTCCCCTCCTGCCAGCCGTCGATGCGGCCCCGGGCGGAGTCGAAGTTCACGCCGACCAGCCGGACGGGCAGGCCGGTGTGACGGAATTTCTCGTAGTAGCGGCGGTCGAGAATCTGGCCGACGGCCTCCCCGGCGCTGCGGTCCAGCTTGAACTCGAAGACGAAGACCGTCCGCGCCGTGCGGACGTAGGCGTCGATGCGCCCCTGGTTGGTTCGTGACTCCGCCTCGACGACGCTTCCCAGAAGCAGGAAGGTGATGAAGAAGATGGTCTGGTAGTAGTGCTCGTCCCCTCCGCGGATGTCGTAGGGGATGCTCGCAAAGTAGGACTGGAGCATCGCCATGAACTGCTCCAGGTCATCACGCCGCATCGCGTCCGTCAGCCTGAAGACCAGAGACGACATCGCGGCATCCTTATATCCGCTGTAGTAGGCCAGCAGTTGGGTATTGAAGGCCTCCTCCACCTCATGGTTGGGAAAGCCGAGCAGGAACATGCTCGCACCCATGAGTCCAGGCAGCACCTTCCTGATGGTCAGGTACCCGGTCTGCCAGAGCAGCCCAAGAGGATCGATGTTCTCCACCTCGTAGGCGCCGAAGGCGAGGGAGGAGACGGGGGAGGTGAGCGCCTGCTCGAAATTGAACCGTGTTGTCTTGGCCAGCTCGAACAGCGCCGTGGTCACACCGGTCGTGCCCCAGTAGTTGTCGAACTCGTACTGCCTGCTGAAGAAGCTGGTGATGGAGACGGGGTTGCAGACGTGGAGGTCCGCCTTCGAGAAGCGGTACCCGTCGTACCATTCGAGCAGCAGCCGCATCAGCCCCTCCTCCGTGGTCCCGTGCGCCCGGGCGGCCTTGGCGAGCCGCCCGGCGAAGCAGCTCCGGACCTCCTCCTCGGTGAAGCCCAGCATCCCCGCGAAG
>CALZPA010000155.1 GCA_945827525.1 uncultured Lentisphaeria bacterium
TCCTTTGCCAGCGTCATCTCAATTTATCCCCGAATAAATAGAGATGCCCTAAAGTGTCATCCTGAATCTGGCAAATCACACGATAGTCCTCAATCCGATAACGCCAAAGTCCGGAAAGATTGGCTGTCAATCCTTTTCCGAAACGTCTGGGATCAAGATCAGTTGCAATCCGTTCCTGAAAAAATCTCAAGATCTGCCTTCTGGTCTCTGGGGCAAGTTTTTTCAGTTCCCTAGCAGCGCGGATATCAAATTCAACGCGCCACATCGGCTTCTTCCTCAATCAATTTTTCCAGTGAAACGGTTACGCCATGTGTCCTCAGACGTTCCTCGGCAAGGTAGATGTCTTCCAAATCGTCCAGATGGTCGAGTATGGCTTCCCTGACGTAAAACGATTTGGTACGTCCAGTCAATTTCGCCAGATGATCCAATCTGTCCTCAATATCCCTTGGTAAGCGAACAGCAATCATCATGCACCTCCACATCTTGCTATGCAATATATATCTAGGGATATTATATACAGGAAACAGCAAAAGTCAAGGAGTCAAGTAACTTAGTGAGTCGAGTGGGACTGTTCTATTGACAGTCCCAATCGAAGGGCTGGGCATCGATGATGAGCCGGAGCCACTCGCGATACTGCGCCAGCTTGAACGGCGGTCGTCCCAGCAGATAGTGGTTTGCGCCGCTCACGGTGCCGTCGGCCGTCCAGGTCATGATGAAGATATCCTGCTCGGCGGGGTTCGCGTCGATGAAGCCGGCGATGGCATTCTGGTTAGGCGGCAGCTCGACCGCCTTCTCCAGCACCAGCCGCTGCTCCAGGCCACGCCGAATGCGGAACGTCACGGTATGCGCCTCCCGCGAGTCGTTGCACAGAATGACCGCCGACTGCCCGTTCTCGTTCGGCTCCCCGAGGATGACGCACACCTCCTGGTGGATGCGCCGCAGAATATGGTACGCCAGCTTCGGCGTGAAGTAGTAGTCCACGATGGCGTCCGACATCTGCGGCCAGCCGTCCATCATGTTCCACCAGATGATGCCCGTCCGCTGCGGACGCCCCCCTCGGAACAGCTCGACGAAGAACTTGAGGGCCTCCGCCTGAACCACCTGCGAGGCCAGCGCAAAGTCCTCCAGCGTCTCGGGGACGCTCCCGAACAGCGTCTCGACCTGACGCCGCATCAGCCGCACGCGGCTGTTCTCCGGCGCACGCTCCAGCGTCGCGTCCGTCGAGTGCAGCTCCCATTCCGGGTTGTCGGTGCAGGGCCAGACGCACTCGGGCGAGATGAACCGCCGGATGGAGCTCGCCGCAGGACAGCCATGATAGCCGATCTCGGACGCGAAGCACGCGCTGTTCTGGGCATAGAACGGCGCCTTGTAGTACCCACGCGGCCCCCACAGATGCTGCTCCGGCCCTTCGCTCAGCTCCTGTCCGGACGCCAGCATGTCCGGCGAGAAATACGGCGAGCTCGGCAGATACGGGCGCGACGGGTCGAGACGGTCGATCACCTGCGGCAGCACCTCGCGAGTCAGACGGTTCCTCGCCGGATCCACGCGCTGTCCGAACCAGTTGCGATACCCCTCGTCGTTCTCGTTGTCGCCCGCCCACAGGATGATGGACGGATGACGCCGGTACTCGCGGACAACGCTCTCAGCCTCCGTCCGGAACCGCGCCAGAAACGCCTCGTCCTGCGGATATGAGGCGCAGGCCATGCCGAAGTCCTGCCACACCATGATGCCGTACTGGTCGCAGAGGTCGAAGAACGCATGCGGCTCGTAGACATTGCCGCCCCAGCAGCGCACGATGTTGCATCCCATGTCCCGGAACAACTCCAGGATGCGCGGGATGCGCTCCGCGTCCCGCGAGTGCAGCGCGTCCGCCGGCACCCAGTTCGACCCCTTCGCCATGATGGGCACGCCATTCACGACGATCTGGAACTGCGCCGGCGAGCCGTCGGCGCCACGGATGCGCCGCTCCACCTGAACGGTCCGGATGCCCAGCGTCTCGCGGCGACGGCACAGCGCCGTGCCGTCCTTGAGCAGCTCCACCGTCACCTCATACAGGCTCGCCTCGCCGTATCCGCGCGGCCACCACAGACGCGGACGCTCCACCGTGAAGCGGAAATTCGGATTGAAGTCCCACAGCCGCCGCGTCACCGAGAACTCGCTGTCGCCGCAGCGTCCCGTCACGCGCAGCGCCATCCCCTCCAGCGTTCGCTCGCTCGTCTTGATGTGCGCCCAGACCTCCACGTTTGCCTCCGACTCGCTGCAGCTCATCGTCTGCAGATGCAGCTCCTCGACCTCATGCTCCAGACGCGCCTCGATGTACACCGGACGCCAGATGCCCGCCGACAGGATGCGCGGCATGATGTCCCAGCCATAGCAGTGCGCCGGCTTCCGCACCTGCACCCGGTCGCCCCCGCGGCTCCATACCTCGCCATGCACCTGACGAGCCTGGTTCATCGGCGACTTCAGACACACAAACAGACGGTTCTCCTGCCCAATCACCGCCAGACTGTCGCGTATCTCGAAACGGTGCTCGATCAGCGCGTTGTCCGCCGTCCCCACCAGCTTCCCGTTCAGCCAGATGTCCGCATAGCAGTCCAGGCCCTCGAACACCAGCTCCGGATCGTCAAACGCCGGCGTCAGAAACCGCGTCTCGTACCAGTACTGATGAAACTCATACGGTCGCAGCGACAGGCTGTTCAGCCCCACAAACGGGTCTGGCAGCTCCCCGCACGCCATCAGATCCAGCTCCACATTCCCAGGCACCCGCGCCGGCACCCCAGGCACCGCATACGTCAGCAGATCAAACGGCGTCCGAACCGGCACCGTCCCCTCCAGAAAATGGTGCAACTGCCACGGACAGCCGCACAGATCCATCCTCGGACGCCACGGACGGTTTGTCCTGTACCCACTGCTCTCGCCTGTCAAATTCGGCATGATCGCCATACGCCGCTGTACTCCTGCTTGATGCTCGCGTTGCCCCCGCCCACGCCTCACCCCCCATACAGTACTCCTAACCCCCTCGCCCTGCAAGCGCAATTTCTCTGCCCCAGGCAGGACGAACCCTCCTCGCCATATTATATTACCCTGCAATATGGCCCATAAGTCCCAGTCCCCGAGCCCCTGAACCCACGAAGCCCCCAACCAACCATGACCACCTCACAGAAGATTTCGCTGAGAATCGAGAGAGCCTGGCTGTTGCTTCCCGTGTCGGAGTCGGCGCCAGACTGCCGTGTGTCCCTGTCGGATGCCTCTGGCCACGAGGTCAGGCTGCCGTTCACGACGGCGCTGTCGGCGGAGCCACAGTCGTGGGCGCCGCTGCCGGTGGGCGCCTGGGTCGGCCAGACGCTGGAGCTGACGGCCGAGACGACCCGCGACGGCCAGACGCTGCCGGAGCTGTCCGCGCTGAAGTGGTTCCAGCACGACACGCCCTACGCGCTCCAGCAGCTGTACCGCGAGCCGCTGCGGCCGCTCATCCACTTCTCCGCACCCTATGGCTGGCTGAACGACCCGAACGGCCTGACCTTCTTCAACGGCGAGTATCATCTGTTCTACCAGCACAACCCCTTCGGCACACGCTGGGGCAACATGCACTGGGGACACGCGACCTCCACCGACCTCTTCTCCTGGACTGACTGGGGCGACGTCCTCGAACCCGACCGCCTCGGCCCCGTCTTCTCCGGCTCCGCCTTCGTCGACGAGACCAACGAGTACGGCCTGGGCGAACTCCCCGCGCGACCCACACTCATCCTCGTCTTCACCGCCGCCGGCAAGCCCTTCACCCAGTGCCTCGCCTGGTCACAAGACGGACGAACCTTCAAGCGCTACGAGAAAAACCCCGTCATCCTCAACCTCGCCCCCGAAAACCGCGACCCCAAGCTCTTCCTCCAGGACCTCAACGGCACCGCCCACCTCGCACTCTACACCCGACGCGAAGACGAGCCGCACGCCATCACCTTCCTCTCCTCCACCGACCTCCGCTCCTGGGACATCACCGGCGAAGTCCAGGGCGACGACAAGGCCTTCCTCTACGAATGCCCCGACTGCTTCCAGCTCAAGACCCCCGCCGGCAAATCCTACTGGGTCCTCCTCGCCGGCAACGGCGAATACGCCATCGGACAGTTCGACGGCAAGACCTTCCATCCCCAATACACCCACCTCCGTACCTGCCGCAACGACGTCCTGTACGCCGCACAGACCTTCAACCACCTCCCCCGCAACCGACGACTCCTCATCGGCTGGCTCCGAGTCCCCGCCCCCGGCATGCCCTTCAGCCAGTGCATGTCCATCCCCATCAACCTCTCCCTCGTGGAGACGTGCCAAGGCCCGCGACTCGCCTACTATCCCGCCACCGAAATCACCAGGCTCGTCAAGACCGACAAGTACCAGCAATTCCCCCCACAGGCCATCGGGCGCGTCTTCCAGGAAGGCGAGACCGTCGCCACACTCCCCTCCTACGAGCCGCCAACCCTCTTCGCGCTCTCCCTCGAGATCTCGCCCAAGAGCGTCTGCGAAATCCAGTTCGGCGGCGTCTCACTCCTCATCGACTCGTCCAAGCACACCCTCACCGCCAACGGCAAGGCCTACCCCTGGCACATCGAAAACTCGGTGGTGGAATTCACCCTCGTCATCGACCGAACCGTCATGGAAATCTTCGCCGACAGCGGCCTCGACTACCTCGCCATCCCCGCCAGCATCAACCCCGGAACCCCCTCCATCACCGTCCACGCTGGCTCCATCAAGAACATCCTGGCCATCTCCAGACCCCTCCAGCCACCACGGCTTTCCTCCAACCTCGCTTAAGGAGAATCCACATCATGCTCAACGCTGAACTCACGGCGTTCCTCAAACGGCAGATTGTCGTCTTCGACGGCGCCATGGGCACCGAACTCTACCGCCGACACATCTTCACCAACCGCTGCTACGAGGACATCTGCCGCGCCGACCCAGGACTCGTCACCGACATCCACCTCGCCTACCTCAAGGCCGGTGCCGACGTCATCACCACCAACTCCTACGGCGCCAACTGCCTCGCGCTCGCCCAGCACGGACTCGCACCCAGCACCGACGACATCAACCGCGCCGCCGCCAAGCTCGCCTGCGAGGCCAGAGACTCCCGAAACTGGGGACGCGACATCCTCGTCGCCGGCTCCGTCGGCCCCATCACCAACCCCCGGACTGGCGCCCAGCAGCGCATCTGGGCCTACGTCCAGCAGGCCAAGGCACTCCTCGAGGGCGGCGCCGACTTCATCATCTTCGAGACCTTCCCCTCGCTCGACGCCGCCAACGAGGCGCGCGCCGCCATGGCCGAACTCCCCCCCAACACCGCCTTCGTCATCTCGCACTCCATGCCCGACGACGACTTCGAGACCGCCGTCCGCGCACGACTCGCCTATCCTGCCGAAGACCGGCTCCCCGTCCCCGCCGCCAACGGCTTCAACTGCGGCATCGGCCCGCAGCGCATGCTCCACATCGTCGAGCAGGCCGTGCGCTTCAGCACCCTCCCCATCATCGTCCAGCCCAACGCCGGAAGCCCCACCTCCGTCGACAACCGGATGCTCTATCTCTGCGACCCCGAATACCTCGCCACCTACGCCGTCCGCTACGCCACCCTCGGCGCCAACGCCATCGGCGGCTGCTGCGGCACCACCCCCGACCATATCCGCGAACTCGCCAACTCCGTCAAGCCCATGGGACGCGCCAAGGACATCCCGACCATCACCGTCGCCGACCACGCTGACGAACGAGTCCCCGAAAAGCCCCTCGCCGAACGCTCGCGCTTCGGCGCCAAGCTCGCCGCCCACGAATGGGTCACCACCGTCGAGATGACCCCGCCACGCAGTTGGGACCTCACCAAGACCATCGAGAAGGCGCGCATCTGCAAGGACGCCGGCATCGACGTCCTCAACCTCCCCGACGGCCCGCGCGCCTCACCTCGGCTCTCCCCACTCATCACCGCCATCAAAATCCAGGAACAGGCCGGCATCGAGACCGTCCTCCACGTCTGCTGCCGTGACCTCAGCCTCATCGCACTCCAGGCACAGCTCCTCGGATGCGCCGCCGCAGGCGTCAATAACCTCCTCTTCATCACCGGAGACCCACCCAAAATCGGCAACTACAGCTTCTCGTCCGGCGTCTTCGACACCGACGCCATCGGACTCGCCAACCTCCAGCGGAACCTCAACCAGGGCATCGACGCCGGCGGCGCCAAAATCGCCCCCCCAACCGCCGCCTGCTACGGCTGCGGCGCCGACCCCAACGCCCTCGACTTCGAACGCGAAGTCCGGCGCGTCCATGAGAAGGTCGCCGCCGGCGCCGCCTTCATCACCACCCAGCCCGTCTTCGAGGTCAAGGCCTTCGAACGCTTCATCAACGCCATCCAGGATCTCCATATCCCCGTCATCGCCGGCGTCTGGCCCATGGCCTCGCTCCGCAACGCGCTCTTCATGAAGAACGAAGTCCCCGGTGTCATCGTCCCCGACTGGATCATCACCCGGATGTCACAGGCCAGCGACTCCGCCGGACAGCTCGCCATCGGCATCGACATCGCCCGCCAGACCCTCGCCGAACTCCGCCCCATGGTCGCCGGCGTGCAGGTCTCCGCGCCCCTCGGAAACGTCAACACCGCCATCAGCGTCCTCGCCTAAAACTCACCCACAACCCCCGAAACCTGCCAGGTGACACGGCACCTCTCGTCGCCCCGCCTGGCAGGTTTCACCCACCTTCCCCTAGCCCGCCCGACGACACCATCCCACCCCATGAACACCACCAACGACAGCACCAGAAACTACTGGGATCAGCTCGCCGACGACTACCAGGAACAGACGCACATCTCCTGCGAGGACGTCCACTTCGGACCTCTCCTCCCAGGAGACCGACAGCTCCACCTCCTCCCACAACCCCTCGACGGACGCGACTGCCTCGAACTCGGCTGCGGCGCCGCCCAGAACTCCATCGCCCTCGCCCGACAGGGCGCACACTGCACCGCCGTCGACCTCTCCGCCAAACAGCTCGCGCACGCCCAGACGCTCGCCCAGCAACACCACGTCCAACTCCGACTCCTCCAGGCTGACCTCCAGACCTTCGACCCCCACGGCGAAACCTTCGACCTCGTCCACTCCTGCCATGCCCTCGAATTCGCCTCAGACCCACAACAGGCGCTCGCACACATGGCCACACTCCTCCGCCCCGGAGGCACCCTCCTCCTCACCACCGTCCACCCACTCTCCGCCGGCGAATGGGTCTCCCTCGAAGACGAGGACGGACTCCTCCTCAAAGACTACTTCAACCCAACCCCCGACGCCCGCGAACTCTCCGACAACGCCCACAGCCAGGCTCAGCCTCTCACCATCGACGCCATCACCTCCCCCCTCATCCGCGCCGGACTCACCATCACACACATCGTCGAACAGCCCTGCACCCTCCTCGGAGACGGCTCCGACAGCCTCGACGACATCCCCTACTGGTCCCCCGCCTGGCTCGAGCACGCCCCCGAACTCCAGCGCATCCCCTACACCCTCATCGTCGTCGCCCAGCGCCCCGCCATCCCCGGAACACCCCCACGACACGAGCCCACCGTCGCCGAACTTGCCGCCAAGCGACGCGCCATGACCATCCGCGCCAAGGCCAGCCGTGCCGTCCACGACTTCTTCGACGCCCTCGACTTCACCGAGGTCTTCACCCCCGTCCGCATCCCCGCGCCCGCTCTCGAGGACTACATCGACGCCGAGCCCTCCGGCACCCACTGGCTCCGCACCTCGCCCGAACTCCACATGAAGCGGCTCCTCGCCGCCGGCATGCCACGCATCTACCAGCTCGGCCCATGCTTCCGCATGCACGAGAACGGCTCCCGGCACCTCCCCGAATTCCAGATGCTCGAATGGTACCGACGCCAAGACCACTGGCGAACCGTCCTCGCCGACGCGCAGCAGCTCCTCCGACACGTCGCCCTCGCCGTCAACGGCTCCACCCGCTGCCGCTTCCGCAACGAGACCATTGACTTTGCCCCCGCCTGGGACGAAATCACCGTCGACGACGCCTTCCGCCAATGGGCCGGCATCCCCCTCGACCAGGCCATCGCCGACGGACGCTTCGAGGAACTCCTCTGCGAACGCATCGAACCCCATCTCGGACACGGACGCCCCACCGCACTCACCGAGTACCCACTCGCCTGCAGCGGACTCTCGCAGCCCATCCCCGGACGCCCCGACCGCGTCGAGCGCTGGGAAGTCTACGTCGCCGGACTCGAACTCGGCAACGCCTGCTCCGAACTCGTCGACCCCGACGAGCAGCTCCGACGTTTCCAGGCCACCGCGCAGCTCCGCGCCGACGACGCCCGTGAAGTCTATCCCCTCGACGAGCCCTTCATGGACGCCATCCGCTCCGGCATCCCACCCTCCGCCGGCGTCGCCATCGGCTTCGACCGACTCGTCATGCTCCTCGCCAATCTCGACGATATCCACGACGCCGTCTTCGACTAAAGCCAAACCCGAGCGGAGCGAGGCCAAAGCGACGAGAGTGACGAGAGCGACGAGAGCGACGAAGAAAAAAGGCCGAGCGGAGCGAGGCCAAAGCGACGAGAGTGACGAGAGTGACGAAGAAAAAAGGCCGAGCGAAGCGAGGCCAAAGCGACGAGAGTGACGAGAGCGACGAGAGTGACGAAGAAAAAAGGCCGAGCGGAGCGAGGCCAAAGCGACGAGAGTGACGAGAGC
>CALZPA010000156.1 GCA_945827525.1 uncultured Lentisphaeria bacterium
CGCCTTCTCGCGCGCCTTCGACAGGGCGGGCAGCAGCATCGCCGCCAGAATGGCGATGATCGCAATGACCACAAGCAACTCGATCAGCGTGAACGGACGTCTCTTACCCATAATGGTTCAGCTCCTATGCCTCTTCTGTGTGTTCTTCCTTGCCTGCTCATATCACCAGCGATGTGGCTTTCACATATTATCGGCAACCTCGGCGAGAATTTCAAGGACATTGCGGGAAAAAGTTGCAGTTGGGATGCGCTCCGGTATATTTTTGGACATGGGCACCGTTCAGGCTTTTCCGCCCATTCGTCCGTCCAACCTTGTTTCCGAGGAACAACATGCACACGCTCAACCTCACCTACACCGCCCCGTTGCCCGAAGTCCTGCGGACGGAGGCCGGCCAGCTCATCGCCAACGCGGAGGACTGGCAGACGCTTCGCCGTCCCGAGGTCCTGAAGCTCTGCCAGACCTACCTGTACGGCCCGTTTCCGGGATCGCGCGACGTCTCCGTCGACCTGACGGAGACCGGCACCCTGACGATGGCCGGCATCGCGCTTGTCCGCGAGCAGTACCGGCTGACGACGGTCGGCCTGCCCATTGACCTGGTGGTCTACCGTCCCGCCGAGGCAACCGCCCCTGTCCCCTGCCTCTTCTCCTACAACTACAAGGGGAACCCAACCATCGCCCACGACCCCAAGCTCACCGGACGCTGCTACGGCGACTTCAAGCCCGGCTCGCGCACCCACCTCCACAACATCCCCGCCATCTGCGGCAGCGGCTTCGCCTTCGCCACCGCCTGCTACCAGGACATCGAGAACGACGCCAACGCCCTCAACCAGCCCGACACCACCTGGGACACCGGCGTCCGCAAGGCCCTCGAGGACGAGCTGCCGCACACCCAGTGGGGCTGCATCGGCGCCTGGGCCTGGGGCGAGTCGCGCATCATGGACGCACTCGCCCTCATCCCCGCCATCGATCCGCGCAAGGTCTTCTTCAGCGGACTCTCGCGCCACGGCAAGGCGACGCTCTGGGCCGCCGCCAACGACCTCCGCATCGCCGGCGCCATCTCCAACGGCTCCTGCGCCGCCGGCGCCTCCCTCGTCCGGCACGTCGACCGCGGCACCGAGACCCTCACCGACATCACGCGCTTCCGCAGCTGGTTCGCGCCCGCCTACTACACGTTCGCCGGACACGAGAACGACTTCCCCATCGACCAGCATTTCCTGCTGAGCCTGGTCGCACCGCGGCCGCTCCTCATCGCCGACTCGGCCGACGACCTCTGGGCCGACCCGCAGGGCGAGTTCTTGGGCCTGCGCGAGGCCTGTCCCGTCTATGGCCTCTATGGCCTTGGCGGCCTCGAGAACGCCCCCTACCCCAAGCCCTACGGCTACGTCTGGGGCGGCAACGTCGGCTTCCAGCTCCGCACCGGCGACCACTCCTCCACGCCCTTCGAGTGGTACGGCTACATCCAGTTCCTCAAGCGCTGCCTCGCCGGCCAGACCGAGGTCACCGCGCGCAACCTCTGGGACTGACGCCGCCCCACACACGAAACGAATTCTCTGTCCCCGGACAGTTGCAAAACCGCCGCCGCGCCATTATGGTAAGTCACGCCTGCGCCGCGCGTGCAGCGGCGGCGCCTCCCGTTCCCAGCAACCCACACACCCACACAGAAGGAAACTTCGCCATGCTCAAGCCAATCGGCGTCCAGCTCTACTCCCTCCGCGACTATGCCGCCAAGGACTTCCCCTCCGTCCTCAAGTTCGTCGCTGACCTCGGCTACGTCTACGTCGAGCCCGCCGGCTTCTGGGACATCAAGCCCTCCGACTTCATGAAGATGCTTGCCGACCTCGGCCTCAAGATGATCTCCTCCCACTCCCCCTGGTGCCGTCCCGGCAACATCGGCGAGTGCATGGAGCTCGCCTCCATCTGCGGCCTCGACAAGATCGTCTGCGGCTACGGCCCCAACGAGTTCAAGGACCTCGACTCCATCAAGCGCACCGCCGAGCAGACCTGCCGCATGCAGGAGATCCTCGAGCGCAACGGCTTCACCCTCTTCCAGCACAACCACGACTTCGAGTTCCAGCGCCTCGACGGCCGCATCAAGTACGACATCTACCGCGAGCTCTGCCCCAAGGTCAAGTACGAGATCGACGCCTTCTGGTCCACCTCCCTCGGCAAGGAGGACCCCGTCGAGATGCTCAAGATGTTCGCCAAGGACACCATCCTCCTCCACATGAAGGACGGCATCTCCGAGCAGCGCGTCGCCGGCGACAACATGGTCAACGGCATCCTCGAGCGCCACGTCGAGCTCATGCCCCTCGGCACCGGCAAGCTCCCCATCAAGGACATCGTCGCCGCCGCCCCCGAACAGGTGCAGGCCATCATCGTCGAGCTCGACTCCTGCAACATCGAGATGAAGGCCGGCATCGAGCAGTCCTACCACTACATGATCGACAACGGCATCGCCAGGGGCAACAAGTAATCCCCTGACGCGACGCACCCGATCGCTCAACCACGCAGCGCCGTTCCGACCCGACAACCGACGGGCCAGCGGCGCTGCCTCGTCTCTCCACCCTCCAGCAATCCCCAGGAGACATCGACACATGGTTCCCATCCTCACCCGACTGCCCCTGCTTGCCCTGCTCTGCGCCGCCGTCGCCCTCGGCAGCCCCGCCGAGAACCTCTGGCCCGACGCCAGCTTCGAGGCCAGCGGCAACTGCGACGACGCCCGCACCGGAGCCAAGTCGCTCCGCTTCACCATGGACAAGCCACAGTACTACCGTGAGTGCGGCGGACGCAAGCTCCAGGTCGAGCCCTTCGCCGTCTACCAGGCCGAGGCCTACGTCAAGTCCAACGTCCCCAGCGGCTCCGGAACCGTCCTCGTCGCCTACGGCTGGAACTCCTTCGGCTGGGACTTCATGTCCAGCGCCACCGTCACCAAACTGGACACCTGGACGCGCGTCACCAGCACCTTCTGCGTCCCAGACGCCACCGTCACCTTCACCCCCATCGTCCTCAACCACGCCGCCAACGCCGCCATCACCCTCGACGACCTCACCATCACCCGCGTCAAGACCGCACAGCAGCACCTCGACGAGATGATGGCCGCCGCCAGCCCCACCGAGAACCAGCGCAAGCTCCTCGCACGGCACTACCTCGCCACCGGACAGACCCAGAAGGCCATCGACCTCATGAAAGGCGCGCCCTACCATGTCCAGGCCGACATCGCCTGCGTCATCGCCAAGGCCACCTCCGACCCCGAAATCAAACGCCGGCACACCATCGCCATGGTCGCCAACGCCGCCCTCGCCACCCCCGAAGGCCCGCGCCGCCTCGACGAGCTCCTCCGCGGCCTCACCCCCGAGCAGCAGTTCGACATCTGCCGCGCCGCCGTCCTCGCCGCCGACGCCAAGCACATCGCCCAGGCCGCCAAGGCGTTCGAGCACCTCACCGTCGTCATGCCAGGCGCCATCGCGCCCCTCCGTCCGCGCCTCGCCGCCAGCCAGGCGCTCCGACAGCGGCTCGCCGACTTCCGCGCCCAGCTCCCCGACGCCGCGCAGGCCATCGCCGCCACCCTCGACCGACACCTCAGCCAGCTCGACGAGCAGAGCCGTCAGCTCCAGGCCGACATCGACACCCTCGGACACGCCACCGTCATCCTCAACGGCCAGCCGCTCTCGCCCAGCACCCACCTCATCGTCATCCCTGACCAGCCCACGCCCTCCGAACGCCAGGCCGCCAACGAGCTCGCCGTCCACCTCGAACTCATCACCGGACAGCTCCTCGACATCGCCCACGAGCGCGACGCACACGCCGACGCGCGACGCCCCATCGCCATCGGCAAGACCACGGCCACCCATCAGCGGCTCGGACACACCGTCCCCTTCGACCAGCTCGGCACCGACGGCATCCACCTCCACGCCGACGACCGCGGAACCATCCTCGCCGGCAACGTCCGCGGTGTCCTCTACGCCGTCTACACCCTCCTCGAAGACCACCTCGGCTGCCGCTGGTTCGCCAACGACTGCAACGTCACCCCGCGCGAGGGAACGCTCACCGTCCCCACAGACCTGAACACCACCTACGTCCCCAAGCTCGAATATCGCTGCACCGACTACCCGACCGCGCGCATCGTCCCCTTCGGAGTTCGCAACCGCTACAACGGCATGTACATGCCCAACCTGCCCGAATGGGGCGGCAAGCTCGACTACAAGGGCTTCGTCCACACCTTCGACCTCCTCGTGCCGCCCTCCGTCCACGGCGCCACCCATCCCGAATACTACTCCGAAATCAACGGCAGGCGCGTAACCACGAACAGCCAGCTCTGCCTCACCAACCCCGATGTACGACGCATCGCCACCGAGACCGTCCGCCGCTGGATCCAGGAGGCCGCGCCCAACAAGGTCATCGTCTCCGTCTCCCAGAACGACCGCTACAACTTCTGCACCTGCAAGAGCTGCTCCGAACTCGCCAGGCGCGAGGGCTCGCAGTCCGGCCCCCTCCTCCACTTCGTCAACGCCATCGCCGCCGACATCGCCAAGGACTACCCCGACCAGATCATCGACACCCTCGCCTACCAGTACACCCGCAAGCCGCCCAAGCACGTCAAGCCGCTCCCCAACGTCGTCGTCCGGCTCTGCTCCATCGAGTGCTGCTTCGCCCACCCCCTCGAGAGCTGCCCGCGCAACCGCTCCTTCGTCGAGGACATCCGCGCCTGGTCCAAAATCTGCCGGAGACTCCACATCTGGGACTACGTCATCAACTTCGCCCACTGCGTCATGCCCTTCCCCAACATCGGACACCTCGGCGCCAACATCGACTTCTTCGTCCGCAACGGCGTCACCGGCATCTATGAGGAGGCCAGCTACTTCAGCCGAGGCGCCGAACTCGCCGAACTCCGGGGCTACATCATGGCCAAGGCACTCTGGGACCCCAAGACCGACATGCAGCGCCATATCCGCGAGTTCACCGACGCCTTCTACGGCCCCGCCGCGCCCTTCATCCAAGACTACCTCCGCCGTCTCCAGCTCCTCTCCACCGCCCGCCCCAACACCCACGCCTTCATCTACTCGCCGCCCGCCCACTACCTCAACGAGCCCGACTTCATCCGCGCCTCACTCGACCTCTTCGACAAGGCCCGCGCCGCCGTCGCCGACGACCCCGTCCGACTCCATCGCGTCAACCTCGCCATGATGCCCGTCATCTACACCCAGGCCACCCTCGCCGACGCCGCCTGGACCCACGACGGCGACCGCCTCGTCTCCAAACACACCTTCAACCCAGAGCTCATCGAGCTCTTCGCCCAGACCGCCAAGGCCGAAAAGGCCGACCACCTCCGCGAAGGATGCCCCACCTCGCTCGCCGAATGGGTCGAGCAGAAACGCCGCAAGTCAACCACCCTCGACAACCGCGTCCTCGAGAACGAGCACCTCCGGCTCGAGGTCATCCCCGACATCGGCGGACGCATCTGGAGAGCCTTCGCCAAGAACATCGGACAGGACGTCATCCACAACCTCGGCAACGAGCGCGACGGCTGGCATCCCCTCGAGTCCGGCTTCGAGTTCTACCCCGGCGAGGGCTACCGCCATCCCGGCTGGGACGCGCCCTACACCGTCGTCGCCCACACCCGCGACAGCATCACCCTCCAGGCCAGACTCGCCGACGGCGCCACCTTCACCCGAACCATCACGCTCCTCCCCGACCGCGCCGCCTTCTCCATCCGCAACGAACTCGCCTCCAGCGCCAAGACCGGCAAGCTCGTCTTCCGCAACCACCCCGCGTTCCGCGTCTCCGCCACCGCCAGCGCCGTCCTCCACTTCACCGCGCAGAACGGCAAGCGCTTCTCCCGCTCCCTCGCCAACCCCAGGCAGACCGAGGCCGAACTCTGGTTCCGTGACGCCGACCGACCCGACGGCGCCTGGACCATCGAGGACCTCAACGCCGGCTACGCCATCGTCAACACCTTCCCCAAGGAACAGCTCCGGACAGCCTACTGCAACTACAACCGAGACCAGCGGCGCGTCAACCTCGAAATGTGGGCCAATGACCTCGAACTCCCCTCCGACAAGCCAGCCGTCCTCGACAGCACCTTCGAAATCGTCCCCAGAAAGAAACTCGGCAACAACCACAGGAGCACCAACACCATGACCACCGACCCCGAAGCGCAGACCGCCATCATCGCCTCCGACTTCGTGCCCGCCGACGGCGTCACTGACGCCGCCGACGCCATCCAGATGCTCATCGACGCCAACCC
The DNA here is from genome assembly GCA_945827525.1 of uncultured Lentisphaeria bacterium. GTDB lineage: Bacteria > Verrucomicrobiota > Lentisphaeria > Oligosphaerales > Oligosphaeraceae > CAAGGB01. The sequence continues at coordinate 6,245 of CALZPA010000156.1, forward strand.
CAACCGAACCATCTACTTCCCCGACGGAACCTACCTCATCTCCAAGCCCATCCTCACACCCGCACACCCCAGACGCAGCGTCTCCCTCAAGCTCGCCGCCTACGCCGTCATCAAGGCCGCGCCCGACTGGCACTCCGACGAGGCCATGATCCGGCTCGGCGCCTCCCACCCCGCCAACGACATCTACACCATCGGCAGCAACTACGGCATCTCCGGCGGCTTCATCGACGGCGACCACAAGGCCAAGGGCATCTCCATCGACGGCGGACGCGAAACCTCCATCTCCGACATCAACATCAAGCACGTCCGCATCGGCATCCACATCAAGAAGGGCGCCAACAGCGGCTCCTCCGACGCCGACATCAAACACGTCAACATCACCGGCGACGGACACCCCGAGGCCATCGGAGTCCTCGTCGAAGGACACGACAACACCTTCACCGACATGCGCATCGCCGCCATCAACACCGGCTTCGTCATCCGCTCCGGCGGCAACTCCCTTCGCAACATCCATCCGCTCTACACCTACGGCAAACAGGCCACGCCCGAAACCTACGCCTCCAGCTGCGGCTTCGTCATCCGAGCCGACAACAACTGGCTCGACTACTGCTACAGCGACCAGTTCGCCACCGGCTTCAGGCTCCTCGGCAACACCTGCGCCTTCCTCACCAACTGCTTCGCCTTCTGGTACGGCGAACGCTTCGCCAAGGAGATGACCTGCATCGAGGCCGAGGGCGCCTTCAGCGCCGTCGTCAACAACATCCGAGCCTCCTTCCGCTTCCGCAAGCCCACCTGCACCCTCCTCAAGGTCGGCAAGCCCGGAGGCAAGGGCGTCCTCGTCAACCCCGTCTTCAACTCCGACTTCGCACCCGACAACACCTACCTCCAGTACCTCCAGGGCGTCCATATCCGACGCTGACCCCCACAGACACGCCCCAACCAAGGCCCCCCGGCCAGACCCACCACGCCAGGGGGCCTTCCTCTACCCCAAAAATCCTGACTTTTCCGCCGACTTCACACGAATTAACCGAATTCTTCCAATTTGTCGCCATTTTACTCGTTATGTCCATGCAACCAATGGAACCCTTGCGTGTCTAATACAGTTATGTAATGTTTTGCTCTGGCCGGCCTGGCAGTCCAACTGCCGTCCACGAGGTCCGAGACTTCTTTTGCGCCTGGGCACGTCGACTCCAGAGTTGCCCTCTTGCTTTCGCGGCGAAATTTTGGTAAACGGTCACATGACAGCAAATCCACAGCCGGGGCGAATCTCCGCCAGGGGCGTCCGGACTGTGTTTTTCAAACGAATTGGAGGCTATCGGCTCAAAGATGTTAACCGACAATGACACGATGAAACTCTACATGGCGAACATCGGACAGTATCCGCTGGTCAGCCCACAGGAGGAAATCGAACTCGCCGCCAGGATTGCCCAAGGAGACACCGAGGCCCGCAGCAAGCTCATCCGCAGCAATCTGCGCCTCGTCGTCAAAATCGCCCATGACTTCAAGGGACTCGGACTGCCTCTTCTCGACCTCATCTCCGAGGGCAACATCGGACTGATGCGCGCCGTCGAGAAATTCGACCCCTCCAAGGGCGCGAAGCTGTCAAGCTACGCCGCCTGGTGGATCAAGCAGTCCATGCGGCGGGCGCTGGCCAACCAGGCGCGAACCATCCGCATCCCCGTCCAGTCCGCCTCCAAGATCGCCAAGATCCAGGCCGCCCGACAGAAGCTCGCCGAGGAACTCAAGCGCGAACCCTCCGACAAGGAGATCGCCGACGAGATCAACCTCACCGAACGCACCGTCACCGGCCTCCGACTCGGCAAGACCACCACCATCTCCCTCCACGACCCCATCCAGCATGGCGAGGACGGCGAATTCCGCGACATCATCCCCGACGAGAAGACCACCGCCCCCGACGAAATGGTCCAGGACGAGGAAATCCTCTCCCATATGCTCAAGCTGACCGACCAGCTTGAGGAGCGCGAACGCACCATCCTCGAACTCCGCTTCGGACTCAACGGCGAAAAGCCCAAGACTCTCGAGGAGGTCTCCTGCAAGATCGGACGCACCCGCGAGCGCGTCCGCCAAATCCAGAACCAGGCCCTCGACAAGCTCCGACAGATGCTCGAGGCCGACAACCTCCTCGAAAACCTCCCCATCGGCCAGGGCTACGAGGGCGACGACAAGCCCAAGAAGCAAAGCCGAGACAAGGACAAGGACAAGGACATGAGCCTCGACTGACGACGACCGCACCACACGCGGCCTCCGCTCTCTCCGCCCGACGGCGCCACCCGCGCCGCCGGGCGGCTCTTTTTGCGACCCCGCCGTCGGGCGGAAAGAAAGCCGCGAAGCGGCGCCCCCTGATTAGCCGGGGGTGAAGCGCCGCGAAGCGGCGACCCCTGATTAGCCGGGGGCGAAAGCCCCCGGGCAAACGAT
>CALZPA010000157.1 GCA_945827525.1 uncultured Lentisphaeria bacterium
GACCAGGCGCCGCAGGCGCCGAGGTGCGACGACGGCGAGTCGGCTTCGCCTCACCACCGCCAAACAGATCAAAGTCTCCAGAACTCTTTGCCATGATTGCTCTTCCTCAGGAAAGGACACTCAACTGCGACATGATGCTACGACTGCGATGACTCGTGCCGAACCATCGCCCATGCAAGTCAGCGCCCGAAAAGGCACGTCGCCCACGAGCCATCCGCCCACCCGACGTCGCCTCACGAACGCACCCCATACCCGGGTGTGCTCGACAAGGCAAATCATCGCACGGCATCAGACTCATCAACTGCGCTTTCCAGTCCGACGGCGAGACGCCGACAGGCCAGCCCCCCCTGCGGGACGCAGGCTTTTTCGAACGCTCCCATACTATAATCAGGCACACCCAAAATGCCACATCCGGCCACCGCAAAGCGCGTGCCTGCTCACAGCCGCGCGTCGACCTGGTCGCGTGGCAGGACTCCCTTGATGTCGAACACCACCGTCGCCGCTGTCCGCAGGGAAGACAGATCCAGCGTCAGGAACTCGCGGTGGGCGACGGCCAGCACGATGGCGTCAAACGTCCCCGGAGCCAGCCCCGACACCGACGTGCAGGACTGCACGCCATAGGCGGCCTGAACCTCCTCCGGACGCGCCAGCGGGTCGAGGACCGACACCTCGCAGCCGAACTCGCGCAGCCCGCGCACCACATCCACGGCGCGGGAGTTGCGGATGTCCGGGCAGTTCTCCTTGAAGGTGATGCCCAACTGCAGCACCCGCGCCCCCAGTATCTTGCAGCCTCGGTGGATCATCAGCTTCACCACCTCCGAGGCGACGTACCGCCCCATGCTGTCGTTGATGCGCCGCCCCGCCAGGATGACCTCCGGCAGATAGCCAAGCGCCTGCGCCTTGTGCGTCAGATAGTACGGATCCACCCCAATGCAGTGCCCGCCGACCAGCCCCGGACGGAACGGCAGGAAATTCCACTTCGTGCCCGCCGCCTCCAGCACCTCGCCCGTGTCAAGGCCCATGAGATGGAAGATTTTGGACAGCTCGTTGACGAAGGCGATGTTGAGGTCGCGCTGGCTGTTCTCGATGACCTTCGCGGCCTCGGCGACCCGGATGCTGCTGACACGGTGCGTCCCACGCTCCAGAATGGCGTTGTAGAGGGCGTCGACGACCTCTGCGGCCTCGGGCGTCGAGCCCGAGGTGATCTTCACGATGCGCCGCAGCGTGTGCTCACGGTCCCCCGGGTTGATGCGCTCCGGCGAGTACCCGCAGAAGAAGTCGCGGTTGAACGTCAGGCCGCTGGCCTGCTCCAGCACCGGCACACAGTCCTCCTCCGTGCAGCCCGGATACACCGTCGACTCGTAGACGACCACGGTGCCGCGGCGCATCGCCCCACCCACCGCACGGCTCGCCGAGTACAGCGGCTCCAGATCCGGACGGTTGTACCGGTCCACCGGCGTCGGCACCGCCACGATGATCACATCACACACGCGCAAGTCCGACGCCGTTGACGTGAACCGCAGACGACGCGCCGCCGACAGCTCCTCCGCCGACGTCTCCCGCGTCGTGTCCTCGCCGCGACGCAGCTCCTCCAGCCGCGACGCCTTGCGGTCATAGCCCACCGTCTCGAAACGCTGGCCAAACGCCACCGCCAGCGGCAACCCCACATAGCCAAGCCCAACCACGCCCACACAGGCGTCGCCAGACGCAATCCGCTGAAGCAATGTCCTCATCTGCACTGCACCGTCCTGTTATGCCATGCCATGTCGTGTCACGTCACGGCCTAGTTAGTCTGCCTGTCCTGCGCTCGTCGCCGCGTCTGAGGCATGGGCCACATACCAGCCGACCGTCTCGCGTATCCCCTCCGCGAACCCACGCACGGGCTCATAGCCCAGCAGACGGCGCGCCTTCTCAATCGACGCCTGCGAATGCGCCACATCGCCCGGACGCTCACCGTCATGCTCCGGCACAATCCCACGCACCGCTGGATCATGCGCCGACAGCGCCTCGCGGAGCTCCTCGAACAGCTCGTTCAGCGTCGTCCGTCCGCCGCAGGCCACATTGTACGCCTCGTTCAGCGCCTCCGGCGCCGTTACCGTCGCCGCCAGCAGATTCGCCTGCACCACATTGTCGACGTGCGTGAAGTCTCGCGAATGGGAACCGTCGCCATGGATAACCGGACGCTCATGGCGCAGCAGCCGCGAGACGAACTGCGGTATCACCGCCGCGTAGGCGCTGCGCTCGTCCTGGCGCCGTCCAAACACGTTGAAGTAGCGCAGCCCCACCGTGTCCAGCCCATACAGCTCATGGAAGTTCGCGGCGAACATCTCGTCGGCCACCTTGGTGATGGCGTAGGGCGACCGCGCGCGCCCCGTCTCCGGCTCCACCTTCGGCAGCCCCGGATGATCCCCGTAGACGCTGCTGCTCGACGCATACACGACGCGCCCCACCCCGAGCTCGACCGCCGACTGCAGCACATTCACGAAGCCGCACACATTAACCGCCACCGACTCCGACGGCTCGCGCACCGACCGCGGCACACTCCCCAGAGCCGCCTCGTGGAAGACGAGCTCGGCGCCCTCCATCGCCCGCAGGCACGCCTGGCGGTCGCGGATGTCGCCGACCAGCAGCCGCAGCCGACGGTCGCCGCCGAACGGCAGCAGATTCTCCAGCCGCCCTGTCGAGAAGTTGTCCAGCACCGTCACCTCGTTGCCCTGCCGCAACAGCTCCTCGACCAGCGCGGAGCCGATGAAGCCCGCGCCGCCGGTCACCAGCACACGATGCCCCGTCCAGCTCGCCATCGCCCTCGTGTCCGTCATCATGACTCCTCCTTCTGCTCTTCCGTCAGCCTCGCCAGGAGCGCCCGGCATCCGCGCAGGACATCGGCGTAGGTCGCCCCGAAGTCACCCGAATAGTAGGGGTCCGCAATGTCGCGAGACTCCCCGTCCAGCGCCAGCAGCAGCTCAATCCGCGCCTGATGCGCTCCCGGAAACAGCCGACGCAGGCTGCGCAGGCACAGCCCGTCCGCCACCAGCACCCAGTCGAACGACTCGAGGTCGGCGCGCGTCAGTTGCCGCGCACGGTGCGGAACCAGCGGTATGCCCTCGCGCTCCAACTGACGGACGGTGCCGCGGTGCGGCGGACGCCCCTCCTCCTCGTCCGAGGTGCCCGCCGAGTCCACCTCCACCCGCGACGACAGCCCGGCCTGGCGCAGCAGATGCGCCATCACCGACTGAGCCATCGTCGAACGGCAGATGTTCCCCCAGCAGACAAACAGGACTCGCGTCTTTCTCATAGCACCGCAAACGTTCTCAACAAGTCATACACCAGACTGGCGAACAGCAGCGCCAGCACCACACACAGCATCGCGCGTATCCCACGCGAGCCAAACCGCAGGCAGTACCGGACTCCCAGGTAGCACCCCACCATCGCGCACAGCGCCGCCGGAATCGCATGCCGATACGAGCACGAGCCATGCCACATGAACACCGACGCCGACGCCACGTCCGACGCGAAGTTGATCACCTTCGCGTTCGCCGAGGACGTCACCAGCGGTAGACGCAGCAGCAGCACCGACGCGATGATCAGAAACGTGCCCGTCCCCGGGCCGACCAGCCCATCATACAGCCCAATCCCCAGCCCCATCGCCGCCGAGACCGACAGACGATGCCACATCGCCCGACCTCTCGCCACGCCCAGATCCGCCCCCGACGGCTCCGGCAGCCCACGCACCAGCAGAAAGCCCGCCACCAGCGGCAGCACGCACACCAGCAGCACCCGGAACAGATGCTCCGGCAGCCAGACCGCCAACTGCGCACCCACCGCCGAACCCAGCAGCGCACCCACCATCCCCGACAGCGCCTCCGGCCAGACGATGCGGCCATCCCGCGCAAACGTCGCCACCGCCGTCGACGTCCCCAGAAACGCCGCGACCTTGTTCGTGCCGGCCGCGACGTGCGTCGGCAGACCCGTCAGCAGAAACGCCGGCAACGAGATGAGCCCGCCGCCCCCCGCAATCGAGTCGATGAAGCCGGCCAGCCCGCACAGCAGACTCACCAGCGCTATCGTTCCCAAATCCTCCATGACAGACGCAGCCTCTTCCAGAACCTATGGAGCCACAGGCGCCGACGGTGCCACGGAGGGCGTCCCCTGCGGCGCCAGCATGCTCGTCAGCATCCTGTCGAAGAACTCGAACGGCTGCATGTCCGCCACGGTGATGGTCGTGCCGTCCGGACGCGAGAACACCGCGAACGGCGTCCGCATCCCCGCGAACCTCTCCCGCAGCCGCGCGTCCTGGCGCAAGTCGACCGGCTGTATCGTGCACTCGCGGTAGTGCCGGTCGCGCAGACGCGCCACCAGCTCCCCGTCCTGCAGGTCGCCCGCATGGTAGAAGAACAGTTGCGGAAACACGGGCGCGTCCGCCGGCACCAGCGCCGCAGCCTTCGTCGCGTCAAGCTGCGTCGCCAGACGCTCCGCCTGACTCTCGCTCTCCGCCTCGCGCCGCGCCTGCTCCGACAGCTCCCTGTTCCGGCTCATGAACAGGCAGATGACCACCACCATCACCGGATAGATGATGACACGCGGCGACACGCGCTGGTAAAACCGGCGTGGCGCCTCCTCCTTGCGGAAACTCACACGCTCCTCACTCAATGACGATGGCTTCTCTGTAGACATGACTCGTGCCAGTATTGCGGTGACTGTAAAGGTAATCTCCGGAGGCTCCGGAGGCTCTGGACACTCTGGAGTCTCCAGAGCCCCCTGGCGTCCTTACGGCGCCACGCTGACGCTGGCGTCGGCGGGGAGGCTGAAGGAGCGGAGCTCGTAGGGTTTCAGGCTGAGGCGGAGCGTGCCGGGCGCGGCGGCCTCGCCGGAGACGAGGTCGGTGGCGGCGGCGGTGAGCCGGAGCGTCATCTCGGCCGGCTCGTGGTGGGTGTTGACCACATAGAGCCAGCGGCGACCGGCGTGGAGCTTCGTCCGCGCCTTGACGAATTCGGTGGAGCCGGCGAGATCGTCGAAGACGACGGCAGGCAGGGCGCGGAACGCGGCGGCGAAGGGGCGGAGGAAGGCCTCCATGCCGTAGGTGCCGATGAGGAAGCCGCCCTTGGAGACGCCGAGTAGGTCGTGGTAACGCAGGGGCGCGACGTAGTGTCGGAGGGCATGGAAGCCGGAGGGGTTGATGGTGGTGACGCGCCAGCCGTGCTCCTTGAGCCAGTCGTTGGTGAGCGACTCGCGGGTGCGGCCGACGGCCGACTCCCAGTAGCGGTCATGCTGGTGGACCCAGGGGATGCGGGCGCCGTCCAGGGAGGCGTAGGTGCGGGGATGGAGATCGAGGTTGCGCATGCGCTCGTCGATCTCGGGGGTCTTGTTGCTGGCCTTCCCGCGCCAGCGGTAGTCGGCGGGCACGATGGACTGGCAGATGACGATGTTGGGCGTGTCGGCGAAGAGGCTGGCGTCCAGTCCGGCCTCGCGGTTGCGGCGCACGACGATGTCGGGATCGAGGAAGTCCTCGTAGTTGGGGGTCACGGGCGAGAAGCTGTTGAGGACGAGCCGCAGGTCGGGGCGGACCTCGGCGAGGCGCCGCGCCAGGCGCTTCCACCAGGCGGCCATGAACTCGCAGCGCCAGGCGATCCACTGCTCGCGGCAGTTGGCCAGCAGCCACTCGGCGTAGAGCTTGCCGCGCAGCGGGTCCTTGCGGTCGACGGGGACGCGGATGCCGGTCGCCTTCTCGAACATCTCGATGGTGTAGTCGTTGTAGCCGGCCTTGAGGTCGCCGAACCAGTGGAGGCAGTGGCGCGTCAGGTGCATCACGAAGCCCTTGAACGACGGATGCGGCGCGCCCTGGGCCAGCATCTCCTCGAAGTCCTTGAGGATGCCCTCCTGGACGGACGGGTGGGAGATGTTGAAGTTCGGCGGGTTGTCGTGCCAGAGCCCCGGATTGGGGCGGCCGTTGTCCCAGATGGTGCAGGGCGAGGAATGGAGCGAGCCGTCGCGCATCGTGCGGAGCGTCACCAGATCATCGGGGACAGGCTGGTTGTTCTGGTTGAAGGTGGGCATGAGCATCAGCCCCTCGCGGTCGAAGCGGGTGTAGAAGGCGTCGAGGAACGCGGTGGCATGGGCGCGCGGGTTGTACCAGTCGCCGATGATGCCCTGGTACCAGACGCCCGGATAGGCCAGCAGGTTCTCGCCGGTGTACTTCATGTCGGCGACGGTGCGGTCAATCATCGTCTCCAGGCCCGGCATCCGGCCGCCGTTCACGGCGAAGTCGAAGTTGATGGCGGGATCCTCGAAGTAGAGGGCGACGGCGCGGTTCCAGCCGTCGACCTTCGGCGCCTCGTTGACCGCGACGGGCGGCAGGCCGTCCAGCACCTTGTAGACGCGGATGGCGGCCAGCGCGGCGGGCTCGTTCGGGCGCGGGGACATGACCACCACGGCCACGTCCTTGTCGGCGGCCCAGTAGAGGCACTGGCTCGTCACGATACGGTTCTCGGAGGGGTACTCGTCGCCGCAGGCGTAGCCCGTCTGCAGCTCGTACTCGCTGCCGGAGTGACGGCAGGTCTGCACCAGGATGTCGGCCGTGCGGCGGCGGTTGTCCGGGTAGTCGAACTCGAAGCAGTAGAGATGGCCGTCGCCGGGGAGGCTCACGCGGACGGCGAAGCGGCTGCCGGGCGCCTCGGCGGTCTCGAGGTAGCGGACGCCGGCGAGCTCGCGGACGGCCGTCTCGCCGACGACGCTGAAGCGCTCGGGCGGCAGGGGCTCGTCGAGGCGGATGGTCTCGACCAGCTCCAGGCGCAGATCCTTCGCCTGGGAGAGCTCGGGGTTGCGCGCGCGGAAGGCCCACAGCTTGAGGCGCTGCTCGCCGCCCTGCCCGTCGGCGAGGACGAGCTCATGGCGCCCCGCCTTCAGGGGGGCGACCTGGACGTCGAGCGTGACGGTCGCCTGGCCGGCCACGGCGACGGGCCTCGCGGAGGCGGCGACCTGGCGGCCGGCGGCGTCGAGGATGCGCCAGCTGGCCTGGTGGGCGGAGGCGGACGTGTTGCGGACGCCGAAGGTGAAGGTGAGGGGCTCGCCCTCGTTGAAGTAGCGGCGCGTCAGGACGGCCTGGAGCGGCGCGCTCAGCCCCATCTGGGCGCGGATCTGCTCCGCGGTGAGCGGCGTCGAGTAGATGCGCAGGTCGTCGATGAGACCATCGGCCTGCTCCTTGTCAAACATGGAGCCGACGAAGAAGCGGGTGAATTCGGGGCGGCTGTAGGAGGGGCGCCCGAGCTGCCTGATGGCGGCGACCATGGGGCTCCAGCCGTCGCTGATGCTGGCGCCGGACTTGCCGTTGCAGTAGAGGACGCCGCCGCGCTCGTCCCAGGTGAAGGCGATGTGGTGCCACTGTCCGGGGACGAGGGCGTGGGTCATGAGCTTGTACTGGTCATCCTGGTCGGCGGTGTCGCCGCGGAGCTGGTTGTCCCAGTTCCAGAGCCAGATGGCGCCGGAGCCGACCCGGGGCTCGATGCGCTCGAAGCCGAAGAGGTTGCGCCAGACGCGGTAGTCGAACGGGCGGTTCTCGGGCTGCCACTCGGGCTTGTACCAGAGCGTGACGGCGCCGCGCTCGGGGATGACGTTGCCCTTGAGGGCGTAGGCGAGGCTGGAGCCGGCCTCCTTGGTCATGCGCAGCGCCTGGCCCCTCACGCCGGCGCCATACGACAGCCCCTTGGCGACGAGGGGCTCCGCCGCGCCGCGCGCGACCTCGGGCGTGGCGGTCCCGTCGAAGCCGGCGTGGAAGAGGAGTTCGGGACGGTAGTTGAGGTCGAGGGGCTCGGGCTCGGTGGCTGGGCCGACGCCGGCGGAGCGGATGCGGTAGACGCCGGGCGTCAGCATGTCGAAGCGGACATGGAGCGTCTTGAGGTCATCGGCCAGCTCGTAGCGGTGGCAGAGGGTGACGGGCCTCTCGGTGCGCAGCGTATGGCGGCGCATGGTGTAGTAGTGGGGACGGCTGGCGGCGCTGCCCTCGAAGTAGAGGTGCATCTGGGCGCCCGGCTGGCCGCTCAGCTCGACCGTGGCCTCGGCGATCTGGGCGCGCCAGCGCTGGGCGTCGATGCCGAACACGTTGAGCGTCAGCTTGCCGCCCTCCTTCAGCGTCTCCCGCGCGTCGATGACCAGCTCGCCGTCCTCGACGGAGACCCGGGTGAGCGGCTGCCGCGCACGGTCGGGGAACGAGACGGACGCCAGCAGACGGCCTCCGCGCCATACCTGGATGGCCTCACCCTTGCCGTCGGCGGGCTGGCGCACCTCGGCGCCTCCCCAGCCGCCCTCCGGCACACGCTGACCCCACAGCGGCAGCGCCGCCAGCAGCACGCACGCCAGCCACCACAGCCATCGACCACGACGATAATCCCTTGCCCGCTCGTTCACCATGTCGCTTCCTCTCTGCCTTGACTTTTCACTAAAATGCGTTCGCTCCCTCACCCGCTCGCCGCCGCCACCACCAAGCCACGCTTAACTATAATAAATATGCTAATTATCTTTTGTCAAATCTCTGGGGAAGATTTTTTTCGCGGGTTTGCAATCGTGGCATGAGGGGCTACCTTGAGGGATTCGCCCAAGTGTCCCATCGATCACCTGAACCAGAGGAGTTCCCCCATGGAAACGACCGCCATCACGCGCCGCG
>CALZPA010000158.1 GCA_945827525.1 uncultured Lentisphaeria bacterium
TGTCCAGATGGCTTCGGAGTCGATGAGGGTGCCGTCGAGGTCAAAGAGATAGGCGTAGGTCATGATGCTTGGGTTGGGCGGGAGTCGGGGGAGTGAGGGGGATGTCCGAAATGGTCGGAGGCCGGGCGAGGCGGCAGGGCTTTCCGGACGGGCTTCTGGTGAGGGCGGTGCTGGCTGAAGGGGAGGCAGGGCATAAAATAAGCGTCTGGAAGGTTTATGCAATTGGGAAAAGCGGTTTGGCGGTATAAGTTAAGCGAGAATGCGCAGCGTGGAGCGCGGCGCTGGCCGAGAGGCATGACAGGAGATTGGGTTGAGCAGGACAAGACGGAGCGGATGACAGGGCGATGACGATGGGGCAACAGGGATGGCAGGCGAGCGCGGAGGCGCTGGCGCAGGTTCATAGGCGTGCGGACATCAACTACGACGAGAGCCGGGTGGGCGCGTACGAGCTGCCGGATGTGCTGTCGGACGGCCATGGCGGTCGGGTGACGGATGAGGCTGGCTGGCGTCGGCGTCGCGAGGAGATCCTGGAGCTGTTTCGGCGTGAGGAGTACGGGCGTTCGCCGGCGGTGCCGTCGGGGATGTGGTTTGAGGAGGTGCTGCGCGACGGGTCGGCGTTGGGCGGTGCGGCGACGCTGAAACTGGTGGACATCCATCTGGGGCGCGAGGCTGGTGCGCCGTCGATACGGCTGCAGGTGTTCGTGCCGAATGGGCGTCGCGGGCCGGCGCCGGCGTTTCTGCTGATCTGCAACCGTGACAGGAGCAACATCGACGTGACGCGTCGGGTGCGAAGCGAGTTCTGGCCGGTGGAGGAGCTGGTGTCGCGCGGGTTTGTGGCGGCGTCGTTCCACTACGAGGACATGGCGCCGGACCATCGCGACAGCTTCGGTGAGCCGGCGTACAGCTATTTTGGGCGTCCGGAGGAGCGTGACGGCGAGTCGTGGGGCGCGCTGTCGGCGTGGGCGTGGGCGGCGAGCCGCTGCCTGGACTACTTTGAGACGGATGGCGACATTGACGCGCGGCGGTGCGCGGTGACGGGTCATTCGCGGGGTGGGAAGACGGCGCTGTGGTGCGGGGCGCAGGATGAGCGGTGGGCGATGGTGGTGTCGTCATGCTCGGGGTGCTCGGGGGCGTCGCTGTCGCGGCGGAACTACGGCGAGACGCTGGCGGCGATCACGGGGACGTTCGACTACTGGTTCTGCGGGAACTACCGCCGGCATGTGGGTCACGAGTCGGAGCTGCCGTTTGACCAGCACTGGCTGCTGGCGCTGATTGCGCCCCGGGCGCTGTATGTGCACAGCGCGGGGGATGACCTGTGGGCGGACCCGCGTGGCGAATGGCTCAGCCTGCAGGCGGCCGCGCCGGTGTGGCGTCTGCTGGGGCGCGGCGGGTTGCCGGAGGGGCAGACGGGGATGCCGGCGCTGGACCAGCGCGTGTGGGGCGACGGCATGGCCTATCATATTCGTCCGGGCGAGCACAACAACAAGCTGGTGGACTGGCTGCGGCACGCGGAGTTCTTCGCGGGCGAGCTGGGCCGCTCCTGACACGAACCGAACGTTTGCTGGTGGTGGATGATGACGATGACGAAGGAAGAAGAGCGCGTGTTCCGGTTCTCGGCGCCGGATTTGAGTGATGGCGAGCGGCTGCGCGAGCTGCAGTCTCTGGTTGGCGGCAGTTCGCGGCTGATGACGGGGGCGCTGACGCGCCTGGAGAGCTACCTGGGCTTTCTGGAGGACGAGCTGGAGGGCAATGCGCGCGCGGAGGACTTTCTGCGTGAGGGCGGCCAGCTGGTCGCTCGGCTGCGGAGTCTGCTGGGGCTGCTGGACGGGCCGGCGTGCGGCGGTGTCAGTCAGGCGGGCGATGTGCTGCGTCTGCCGACGCTGTTCCATGGTCTGCTGGAGCGCTGCCGCAAGCTGTCGGGTGCCGTCTACGAGTGGCGCTGCGACGGGGAGCCGCAGACGTGCGGGGAGCTCTTCTCGCTGCAGCAGGTGCTGTTTGAGATGCTGCTGGCGGCGGGTCGCGGGGGCGTCGCGGACGCCCAGGTCGCGGTGACGGTGGAGGAGGCGCGTGTGGACGAGGCGTGGCTGCGTCGTGCGGGCGCGTCGTGCGCGCCGGGCGACTATGTGGCGGTGGACGTGGTGGTTCGGCGTGGGGAGTCCGAGGCGGGCGGGTTACTGGAGTTTGGGGGGCTGATGGAGCTGCTGTCGTGTCCGGAGTCTGATGCCGTGGCGTCGTTCTGGGGCGGCTGGGGGGCGCTGTCGAGCTGGCTGGGGGTTCTGCGTCGCGAGGGCGGCGAGCTGCTGTCGTCGCGTCAGCGGGGCGTGATGGCGCTGCGGGTGCTGCTGCGCCGTGTGCGTGAGGGGGCGGAGCGTGTGTCACCGGCGGCGGCTTCCGCGGTGGAGGTGTCCGAGGAGTCGATGCCTCGGGGGACGGAGACGATCCTGCTGGTTGATGACGAGGACATGATTTGGGATTTGGTGATAGACATGCTGATGCAGTTGGGGTACACGGTGCTGCTGGCGGGGAATGGCCGCGAGGCGGTGGAGACGTATTGTGGCAATCCGGGTGGGATTGATTTGGTGATTATGGACATGGTGATGCCGGAGATGAATGGCCGTGAGGCGTTTGAGCGTCTGAAGGCGTGTGATCCCGAGGTTCGGGTGCTGCTGTCGAGCGGCTATGTGTCCGAGGAGGACGCGCATTATGTGATGGAGGCGGGTGCGCTGGGCTTTCTGCGCAAGCCATACCATCTGCGTGAGCTGGCCCGTGAGGTCCGGCGGATCCTGGACGGCGAGCCGCGCGAGGGAGGGAGGCCGTGATGAGGGCAGGGGACGAGAGCAGAGAGGAGCCGGTGGCGGAGGGTGGCGCCGGGATGCGGCTGGCGCGCTTCATGGCGTCGGCGGGCATTGGCTCGCGCCGTCGCTGCGAGGAGTACATCGCGGAGGGGCGGGTGACGGTGAACGGCCAGCCGGAGCAGCGGCTGTCGCGGGTGGTTGACCCGTCGCGGGACGAGGTGCGCTTCGAGGGGCGGCTGCTGCGTTCGAGCGAGCATGACTACATCATGCTGAACAAGCCGGTCGGATATGTGTGCACGGCGCGTGACGACCATGCGCCTCGGACGGTGTTCGAGCTGCTGCCGGAGACGCTGGGGCGGCTGTTCTACGTGGGCCGTCTGGACCGGGACAGCGAGGGGCTGCTGCTGTTCACGAACGACGGTGAGCTGTCCCATTGCCTCACGCATCCGTCGCGTCAGGTCGAGAAGACGTATGTGGTGGACGCGGAGGGTGCGGTGACGGCGGCGACCGAGCGCCGTTTTCTGGCCGGTGTGGAGGATGAGGGCGAGATGCTGCGGGCGCGCCGGGTGCGTGTGCTGCGGTCCCGGCCCGGCCAGGTGCTGCTTGAGGTGGTTCTGTGCGAGGGGCGGAAGCGCGAGGTGCGCCGGATGTGTGCGGCGTGTGGGCTGCATGTGGTGCGGCTGGCGCGGGTGTCGTTCGGCGGGGTTGAGCTGGGGCGGTTGCCGACGGGCGGCTGGCGTCGCCTGACGCCGGCGGAGGTGGCGTCGCTGCGTGAGGCGGCGCGGTAAGGCCAGGGGCTGATGAGTCAAGAGCGGACGGAAGAAAGGGCGATGACGTTGGCGAGAATGGAGAAGCGACAGGAGCCGCCGGTGCGGACGGCGGAGGTGCTGATTGTCGGGTGTGGCGCGGCGGGTCTGCTGGCGGCGGTGTCGGCGGGTGAGCTGGGGCTGAGCTGCATGGCGCTGGAGCGCCGTCACCGGACGGGGCTGAAGCTGCTGATGTGCGGCAACAACCGCTGCAATGTGAGCCATGACGCGGACGTGTCGGAGATGCTGGCGGCGTATGGCGGTGCGATGGCCGAGTTCCTGCGTCCGGCGCTGACGCGGTTTCCCCCGCGTGGGCTGCGCTCGTGGTTTGCGCGGAATGGCCTGGGCACCTGCGTCAAGAATGGCCGCATCTATCCGACGACGGAGAATGGCGATGATGTGCTGCACTGCTTCACGGATCGTCTGCGCGACCTGGGGGTTCCGCTGACGCTGAACTGTCCGGTGACGGGGCTGGAGCCGTTGCCGGACGGCGGCTGGCTGGTGCGCTGCGGGGGGCTTTCGCTGACGGCGACCTGTGTGCTGCTGGCGACGGGAGGCGTGTCGTATCCGAAGACGGGAAGCGTGGGGGACGGTCAGCGGCTGCTGTCGGAGCTGGGCGTCGAGGTGACGCCGCTGCGCGCGGGGCTGGCGGGCGTGGATGTCCGCGACGGCTGGCTGCAGGCGCCGGAGAAGTGCGAGTTTCTGCAGGTTGTGCTGACGGTGGCCGATGCGTCGGGCCGCGTGCTGGGGCAGACGTCGGGCAACATGCTGTGCGACCGCGGATGTCTGCGTGGGACGGCGGTGTTTGACGCGACGCGTCTGGCGGCGCACCATGGCGTCACGGAGGTGAGTCTGACGGCGGACTTGTGTCCTGGGGTGACGTCGGCGAGTGCGGTGGCGTCTCGTCTGGCGTCTGGCGGGCTGGAGTCGCTGGGGGTTCCGTCGGCGCTGGCGGCGGGTCTGCGGCGGGCGCTGCCGTCGCGTGAGGTTGGGCGCTGGCTGAAGGCGGTGCCGCTGTCGGTGGCTGGTGTCCGTCCGCTGAAGGAGGCGATTGTGACGGTGGGCGGCGTGGCGTTGGGTGAGGTGAACCCGGAGACGATGGAGCTGCGGTCGCATCCGGGGCTGTATGTGGCCGGCGAGCTGCTGGACGTGGACGGGCCGACGGGCGGGTACAACCTGCATGCGGCGTTCGCGACGGCGCGGCTGGCCGTCCAGTCGATGGCGGCGCGTGGGGACATCGCGTGCCGTCGTCCGGAGGCGCGTCCGGTGCCTCAGGAGCGCGGTGCCCGTCGCGTGGAGCGTGAGCGTGGTGTGCCGTCGTCGTCGGCGTCGTCGGCCCGTCCGCGTTCGAGCTGCGACCGTCGTCCGGGGAATCGCTGGGACAACAGTGAGCTGACGCGGAAATGGTCGCGCGACGGCGGCGGTTCGCCGGAGCGTCAGGGGCAGCAGCAACCGTCAGGAGGTCACGGGAAAGGTGGCCGTAAGGAGAGATGGTAACGATGCAGATGATACAGTACCGGAAGTCGATTGAGGTCCGTCATGAGGTGGATGTGTTTGTGGCGGGCGGCGGGCCTGCCGGCGTGGCGGCGGCGGTGACGGCGGCCCGTCAGGGTCGCAGCGTGTTTCTGGCGGAGGGGCACAGTTGCTTTGGCGGCATGGGCACGGCGGGGCTGGTGCCGCTGTTCATGATGTTCGGCGACGGCGTCAACTTCTGCGCGGACGGCATCGGCCGCGAGGTGCGCGACGCACTGAACGCGCTGAAGGGGCCGAACGCCTATGGCGGTCCGGACGCCATTCCCGCCGAGCTGCTCAAGCGCGTCTACGACACGATGGTGACGGCGGCCGGCGTCCAGTTCTCGTTCATGACGACGGTCGTCGATGTGGTGCTGGACGGCGAGGGCCATCTTCGGCAGGCCATCTGCAACGGCAAGAGCGGGTTCTTCGCGGTGTCGGCGCGGCAGTTCATCGACTGCACGGGCGACGCGGACGTGTCGGCGTGGTCGGGGGTTCCCTGCGAGAAGGGCGAGGCGGAGGACGGCAGCATGATGCCGGGGACGCTGTGCAGCCTGTGGGCGGACGTCGACTACGACAGATATCGCCAGTCGGGCGTGAATGTCCATGAGCAGCTGAAGGGGGCGCTGGACCGTGGCGAGTTCACGCTGTACGATCTGCATCTGCCGGGGATGTTCCGGGTCGGCGAGCATATCGCCGGCGGCAACATTGGCCATGCGTTCGGCGTGGACGGCACAGACGAGCGTTCGCTGACGGAGTTCCTGCTGGATGGCCGCCGTCGTCTGACGGAGTACGAGTCGTTCTACCGCCATCACATCCCGGGCTTCGAGCGGATGACGCTGGTGCAGACGGGCTCGCTGATGGGCATCCGCGAGAGCCGCCGGATTGTGGGCGACTATGTGCTGTGCATGGACGACTTCCAGGCGCGCGCGGTGTTCGAGGACGAGATAGGCCGGTACTGCTATCCGGTGGACATCCATGCGTCGAGGCCGGATCCGAAGAAGTACGAGGCGTTCGAGAAGGAGTTCTACAAGGTGGGCCGCTACGGCAAGGGCGAGAGCTACGGCATTCCGTACCGTTCGCTGGTGCCGCAGGGCGTGGCGAACCTGCTGGTGGCCGGTCGGTGCATCAGTTGCGACCGGAAGATACAGGGGTCGGTCCGCGTGATGCCGGGATGCTACATCACAGGGCAGGCGGCGGGCATGGCGGCCGCCATCGCGGTCGAGGACGGCTGCGACACGCGCGGCGTCAGGGTGCCGAAGCTCCAGGCGCGCCTGAAGGCCATGGGCGCGTTTCTGCCGAACTGCTGATGCGTGTGGGCTGGCGCGGCGCGTTTGCGGCGCGCCCGTCCCGTCATGCGAAAAAAACAAGAGACGATACGACAAGGACTTGAACAGAACATGAAGAAGCAAGACCGTTTTAGTTTGCTGGGCGCAGGTCAGACCACGCTGCGTGGCTGGCTGGGCGAGGCGCTGGATCTGAGCATCGAGAACCGCCTGAAGAAGGTCGACTACGCGCATCTGGAGCAGCCGTTCCGCGACCGTCAGGAGAGCGATGGACGCTGGCGCTGCGAATTCTGGGGCAAGATTGTGCGTTCGGCGATACGCTCCTGGCGCGCCAAGCCGGACGCCGAGCTGAAGGCGCTCATCGACGCGACGGTGCGCGGCATCATCGCCACGCAGACGGAGGAGGGTTGCGTCTCCTCCTATCCGGCGGAGAAGCAGACTACGGACTGGGATGTGTGGGGGCGCAAGTATGTGCTGCTGGGGCTGGCCCGCTACTGCCATGTGATTGAGGATCGTCCGGAGATCCGCGAGGCGATGGTGCGCATTCTCGACCATCTGATGACGCAGGTCGGGCCAGGCGCGAAGACGATGGTCCAGAGCGGTCATCATACGGGCATGGCGCCGAGCTCCATCCTGGGCGCGGTGCTGCAGGTGTACTGGCTGACGGGCGAGCAGCGTTTCCTCGACTACGCCGAGTGGATCGTCGACGCGGGCGGCTCGCCGGTCTTCGAGCAGGTCATGCGGGGCGAGAAGCCGTGCCTCATCGGCAACGGCAAGGCCTATGAGATGACCAGCTGCGTCGAGGGCATGCTGGAGCTCTACCGCGAGACCGGGCGCGAGGGCTACCTGGAGGCCATCATGACCTACTTCCAGAACGTCGTCGAGCAGGAGATCTTCATCACCGGCGTCGGCGGACTCAAGGACTGCGTGGGCGAATACTGGTGCGAGGGTGCCCTCAACCAGGCGACGAAAGAGCTCGGCGGACGCGGCGAGACCTGCGTCACCACGACCTTCATCCGCTTCTGCCTGAACATCCTGCGGCTGACGGGCGATGTCCGCGCCGCCGAGGAGGGCGAGAAGGCCCTCTACAACGGCATCCTGGGCGAGATGGTTCCGGACGGCTCCTGGTGGATGCACCTGAACCCGACGCCGCTGTGCGCACCCGCGCCGAAGGTCCGTGCCGGTGACCAGCTGCCCGGCTACGGCGAGGACTGCTGCCTGGCCCAGGGCCCCGAGGCGCTGGCGACCGCCGCGATCATGGCCGTCATGAGGGCCGGCGACGATGTCGTCATCAACTTCTACGAGAGCAGCCACATCACGGTGGACGAGTCGATGAGCCTGGCCATCAGCGGCGACTATCCGGCCGGCGGCCAGGTCCGCGTGGCCGTCGCCCTGGCGCAGCCGCGCTACTGTGCGCTGCGGCTGCGCATCCCCGCTTGGAGCGCGGCGACGGAACTCCGCCTGAACGGACAGCCCATCGCGGTTGCGCCCGGCAGCTACGCCGTCCTCGAGCGCGTCTGGCAGAATGGCGATGTCCTCGACCTGACGCTCGATGTCCGGCTGCAGGTGCTCGACGACCCGTCCGGCAGCGGCCTGAAGGCGCTGAAGATGGGGCCGCTGGTGCTGGCCCGCGACTCGCGCCTGGGCGACGTCAACGCGCCGTATGTGCTGCCGGTCACGGCCGAGCGGGTGGAGGCGCGTCCAGGCATGAAGGCCGTCTACAAGCTGAATGACGGCACCTTCGTGTGCGACTACGCCTCGGCCGGCAACGAATTCTCGCCCGAGAACACGCTACGCGTCTTCTGCTGACGACTTCTACGCCGTCCCCCAGCGGCTCCGCAAAGCCGCTGGGGGACAGACGCGCCGCTGGCGCGTTTTTTTTTCGCTTTTTTCTTTTTTTTCTTTTTTTTCTTTTTTTTCTACTTTCTCGTCACTCTCGTCACTCTCGTCACTCTCGTCACTTTCTTTCCGCCTCGCTTCGCTCGGCGGGTTTTCTCTCGTCGCTCTCGTCACTCTCGTCGCTTCTGTCCCGCCTTGTGTTGTTTTGTGTGTTTTTCCCCATAGGGCTCATAGGGCTCATAGGGCTCATTGCGCCCATAGGGCTCATTGCCCTAGGCTTCCTCCGCGAAAGGCTCATAGCCTTCCGGGGGTTCGCGCCGCTTCGCGGCGCGGTTTTGTCGATTGAGTCGATTGAGTCGATTGAGTCGATTGAGTCGAGTTAGTCGATTGAG
>CALZPA010000159.1 GCA_945827525.1 uncultured Lentisphaeria bacterium
CGCCGTCCGCGGGGCCGTTCAGCTCGCGGATGAAGATGTTGCGGAACCAGAGCGGCGAGTTGTGGTTCTGGAGCTCGATCTGTCCGGTGGGGAAGATGGGCTGTCGGCGGTTCCAGTAGTTCTCCATGATGACGTTGTCGGTGACGAGGGCGCCGTTGAGCCAGACGGAGACGCGCTCGCCGACCATGCGGATGCGGAAGCGGTTCCACTGTCCGGTGGAGTTGTCCATGGTCTGGCTGGGGCGGCTGGGGTTTTTCTGGTTGTTGTAGAGTCCGCCGGAGCCGATGCGCCACTGCTGCGGGTCCCAGATCTGGACCTGGGGCGCGCCGCGCAGATAGATGCCGGAGTCGCCTCGCGGGGAGATCTTCCAGTCGACGAGGAGCTCGAAGTCGCCGTAGTCGCGGGCGGTGCAGAGGGCGGAGCCCTTGCCGTCGAAGCAGATGACGCCGTCGCGGACGGTCCAGTGGGCGCGCATCTGCTCGTCGGCGGTGCGCTGCGCGGCGGCGAGCTGCTCGGGGGTCATCTTGGCGCGGGAGATGGGGTTGCCGACCAGCCCCTTCCAGCCGGTGAGGTCACGGCCGTTGAAGAGGGCGGTGAAGCCGGGCGGGGGCACGTTCTGCTCGCCGTCGGTGTAGGGTTCGAGGGGCTTGAGGCGGATGTTGCGGAATTCGGCGAGGTCGCCATGTCCGAGCCAGCCGAGGTGTCCGGTGCGCCGGGCGAGTCCGGGATGGGCGTCGCGCCCCTTGCCGTCGGCGGTCTGGGTGACGGCGGCGGTGTCGGCGTCGAGGATGGTCTGGCCGTTGAGGATGACCTGGATGCGGCTGCCGCGGGCGATGACGGTCTGGCTGTTCCATTCGCCGGCCTTGCGGAGCGCGCCGTCCCGCGCGGGGACGACGCCGTAGATGGAGCCGTGGTGCTGCCAGGGCTGGAGGCGGTTTCCGCGCGCCTTGTAGCCGTCGTTGTCGATGATCTGGAGCTCCATGCCGACGTAGGCGGGGTCGCCCTCGGCGGGCGTCCGGATGCCGAGTCCGTTGTTGGCGCCCTCGGCGAGGCGGAAGTCGAAGCGCAGCTCGAAGTCGGAGAACTGCCATTGGGTGAGGAGCTTGCCGCCGCGCCTGGGCTCGCAGCGGAGGACGCCTCCCTCGGCGACGGTGTAGCCGGCGGTGCTGCCCATCCAGCCGGTGAGGTCGCGGCCGTTGAAGAGCGGGATGAAGCCCTCGGCGTCCGCAGGCGGCAGCGGCGGCGTCCTGAGGGCCGGCGGCTCGGCGGCGGGAAATGTCTTCGGCGCCTGGCCGGCCGCGTAGGCCTCCAGCTCGACGACGTGGACATAGCGGCCGCCGACGCCCTTCGTCACGTTCAGCCGGACATAGCGCGCCCGCGTCTTCGGGAAGCGGTGGACGATGCCCTGCGCGTCCGTGGGCGTCCGGTTGCCGGAGTTGTCGGCGACCTTCGTCCAGGCCTTCCCGTCCACGGAGACCTCGATGTGGTAGGAGTAGGTGCGCGTGCCGTCCCAGAAGAAGATGACGCGGACGGTGTCGATGTCGGCGACCTGCTGCATGTCGACCGTGAGCCAGGTGGGGCACTGGTCGGTGTGCCAGCCGTCGTACTTGCCGATGCGCCCGTCGTTGACGTGCTCGGGCGCGTAGTGCTGCTCCTGTCGGCTGCCGGCCGTGACGGGCTGGCGCAGCAGCAGGTTCGGCCCCTTCGCGGGCGGCGTCTTCGCCGAGGAGGAGAGGACCTCCAGCTCGACCAGATGGACCGCCTCGTTGACGCTGTTCCGCAGGATGTTGAGACGGACATGGCGGGCACGGACAGGCGGCGCGAGGACATGGCTGACGCCCTGCTCCGTCGCCGGACGCGTGTTCCCGGACATGTCGACGACCTGGCGCCAGTTCGCGCCGTCGTCGGAGACCTCGAGGGTGTAGGCGTAGGAGCGCCTGCCGTCCCAGTAGAAGACGGGACGGATGGCGTCGATGGTCTGGGGCTCCTCCAGGTCGACGCTGAACCAGGACGGCCACTGGTTGCCGAACCAGGCACTGTCGCGCGTCAGGACGCCGTCCACAGCCTTCCAGGGCGCCTTGTCGCCCTGCTGCGGGCAGGAGGTCCTCACCGGCTTGCCGAACGCGACGTCGGCGCCGGCGACGGGCATGGCCCCGAGCTGCTCCTGCGCCTTCTGGCGCATCGCCTGGCTGCCGCACTTGGCGAGGACGAGGGTGAGCGCCTCCCGCGCAGGCGCCGAGACCATGCCGCGCTCCCTCGGACTCTGCGGACAGATGAGCCGGACGGCGGCGGCGCTGGCCTCCTCGACGAGCTCCGGCGTGTCGAACGCCGGCAGTATCAGCGCGGTGATGGCCGCGTCGTCGCGGAGGTCGCCGAGCGCGCCGAGGACGAGACGGCGCTCGTCGAGGGTGCGGCACTGCGCGGCCACGCGCTGCAACGCGGCCACACGCTCGGCGGGCGACCGCCCGTCTGCCTGCGCGCTGAGCCGGATGAGCCCGCGCAGCGCCAGCACGCGATGGGTCGCGTGCGCCGTCGTGCCGACCAGCCGCGCCAGCGGCTCGGACGCGCCGGCGTCCGGCCAGGACGACAGCGCCCGGACGGCCGCGTCACGCGTGCCCGCGTCCGCGCTCTCCAGCTGGGACAGGACGCCCGCCAGGGCGTCCGCGCCGCCGATGCGCCCCAGCGTCTGCAGCAGCAGCACGTCCACGCCGGCGCCCCCGCGGCCCAGCCAGGACGCCACCGTCTTCGCCACCGACGCCTCCGCGCGCCCGAGCGCCGTCAGCGCCGACATCGCCGCACGGCGCTCGGCCACCTCGCCGCAGCCCACCAGAAACGCCAGCACACGCTCCGCGTCGGCAGGACGCGCCAGCGTCTCCAGCGCCTTCAGCGCCGCGCGCCGGACGGCCGCCTCGCCGTCGCCCAGCGCCGCGAACGCCACCTCGGCCTGCGCCTGGGCGCGGCGCAGCGCCAGCAGCTCCAGCAGCGCCACCTTCGCGGCGCCGGACGCGCGCGGCACGCCCGCCGCCACCTCCTCCGCGAAACGCTCGCTCTGCTGCCACGCCAGCGTCCGACGATACGCCGGAACATCCTCCGGACGGCACGTCACCAGCGCCGACACCAGGTCGGCGACCGCCGCCTCGACGCCAAAGCCGGGCAGCGCCCCAATCGCCGCCTCCCGAACCGCCGGCGACTCATGGGTCAACTGCCGCCGCACAAACTCACGCGCCGACGCCTCGCCGCGACGCCCCAGCAGCGTCACCAGCGACGCCAGCGCCTCGGGCCCCGCCTGCTCGCCCGCCGCCACCAGACGCTCCGGCAGCCCCCTGGCCTCGCGGCAGCCAATCAGCGACAGCGCCGCCTCACGGCGAACCAAATCCCCGGTCAGCGCCTCGTCCAGCAGCATGTCCAGCGACGCCTCCAGCCCCTGCGCGTCCGTCAGCACCGCCAGCGACGCCTCGCTGCGCTCGGCCGCCACATAGCGTCTCGCCAGCGCCACCGCCGCCGCACGGTCCGGCAACGCCGCCGTCAGCTTCGCCAGAGCTCCGGACGCCGCCGCGCGCACCACCGCCGACTCCGACTTCAGCCCCGCCAGCATCGCCTCCGCCGCCGGCGCGTGCCCCAGATCCCCCAGAGCCGCCAGCAGGACGGCGCGGCGATGCGGCGACGCATCCGCCAGCAGCCGCGTCAGCAGCCCCGACGACGACGGCTCCCGCAGCTTCGCAAACGCCGACACATACTCGAACGCCTCGTCAGGAGACGTCGCGCCCTCCGCCGCCGCGACGAGCGCCGCGCGGGCCGATGGCGTGCCGATGGCCGTCAGCGCCAGGATGGCGGCGTCACGCACCTTGGCGCGGCCGAGCTGCCGCGCCAGCGCGGGCACCTCGGCGTCACCGCCGCAGAGCTGCAGCGCCTTCACCAGCACCGCACGCGACACATCGTCGGCGCAGCCACCGTCGAGCAGCGCGGCGAGCGTCGCCGCGAACAGGCGGCGCGCGTCCTCCGCGCCGGGGCGCGAGAGGTGCATCGTCAGCGCCTCCAGCGCGAACGAGGCGCGCACGGTGTCGGCGTCGTTGCTCTCGCGGAGCATGGCGACGAGCTGCCGGACACCCTCCTCGCCTCGATGCGCCAGCTCCTCGACACAGCGCCGTCCGACCTCGGGCCGCGCCTCCTGCAGTTGCGCCGCCAGGTCACGAACCGTCGCGGGCGCTCCGCCCTCCTGCGTCTGCGCGGCCAGGGCCACGCCGGCCGCCATGGCCGCCGCCAGTATGGATTTCATCATCGTTGCCTTCCTTCGTGTGATGGGTGCGTTGGGAATGGTGCCGGATGCCGTCTCGCCTCAGAGGGACCAGGGCGCGCGCATGGGCTGATCCGCGAGGCGATTGGCCTCGGGGTCGTTGATGAAGCGCATGGTGTCAGGGTCGAAATGGAGCTTCCGCCCGGTGCGGATGGCGATGTTGGCCAGATGGACGAGGATGTTGCTGCGGTTGCCGTTGCGCTCGTTCAGCCCGAACGGCCGGCGCGTGCGCACCGAGACGTTGAAGTCCTTGACCTGCGGCTCCATCTCGGGCAGGAACCGGACGGCGGCGGCGAGGCTCTCCGGCTCCGTCCGGAACCCTCGGTAGACCTTGCCCTCCGGCCCCTCGATGAACGGCTTGTCCTTCGTCTCGTCCTCGCCCCACTCGCACGACTCCAGGATGATGCGGCAGCCGTCGGCGTACTTCATGTGGACCTGTCCCCACATGCCGACGACGTCGGGATGCTGCGGCCAGGGCGCCGTCGCCTCAATCTCGACGGGGCTGGTGTCGTCCTTGCCTAGGATGTACTGGACAGGGTCGAGGTAGTGCTGCCCCATGTCGGCGAGGCCGCCGCCGTCGTAGTCCCAGTACCCTCGGAAGGACATGGAGGTGCGGTGGCTGGTGTAGGGCTTCCAGGGCGCGGGGCCCAGCCACAGCGGGTAGTCCAGGTCGGCCGGCACGGGCTCCGGCGCCAGCCCCAGCTTGCCCGTCCACATCGACGCCTTCCAGGCGAAGCCCGTATGGGCGCTGACGCGCACCGTGAGCGGCCAGCCCAGCAGCCCCGCGCGGACCAGCCGCGCCAGCGGGTCGACCGTCGTCCCCAGACCGTAGAACTGCCCGTAGAGCCGGAACCATGTGTTGAGCCGGAAGACGCGCCCGTTGCGCCGCACCGCGTCCGCGATGGCCTGCCCCTCGGCAATCGTCCGAGTCATGGGCTTCTCCGCCCACACGTCGCAGCCCGCGTTCAGCGCGTAGATGTTCTGCAGCGCATGCCAGTGCGGCGGCGTCACCACATGCACGACGTCGATGGACTCGCTGTCGAGCATCTCGCGGAAGTCGAGGTAGGCGCGGCAGTCGTGGCCGGCGGCACGGGCGCGCTTCGCGGCCGCCTCGCGGCGCGAGCGGCGGACGTCGCAGACCGCCACCAGGCGCGCCTGCGGGTCGTTGAGGACATAGCCGACATGGCCGTTGCCCATGCCCCCGACGCCGATGATGGCGTGGTGGATGCGGTCGTTCGGGCCAGGACGCCCCGGCCTCGCCAGCACGGACGACGGCAGGATGGTCAGCCCCGCCCCCGCCAGTCCTGCCCTCCCCAGAAACTCCCTGCGTGTCATCGTGCCAGCGACGCTCATGCCTGTCTCCTCCGTGTGGTGGTCCTCAGTCGATGTCCAGGAACGCGCGGTAGGCGCGGTAGCCCATGTAGATGTCCAGCTTGCCGGCGATCTCGTAGGGCGCGTGCATGTTGAACAGCCCGACGCCGCAGTCGATGACGCTCATGCCGTAGCGCGCCAGATAGTGGGCGATGGTGCCGCCGCCCCCGACGTCCACCTTGCCCAGCTCGGTCATCTGCCAGACGACGCCGGCGTCGTTGAGGCAGCAGCGCACCTGCGAGACGAACTCGGCGCTGGCGTCGCTGCTGCCGCTCTTGCCGCGGGCGCCCGTGTACTTGCAGAGGGCGATGCCGCAGTTGAGCTTGGCCATGTTGTGCGGGCTGGAGACCTCGCCGAACTGCGGGTCATGCAGGGCGCAGACGTCGCCGGAGATCATCTTCGAGCGCTCCAGGCAGCGCCGCACGGCCAGGCTGCCCGCCTGGGGGTCCTGGAGGGCGACGAGCTCGGCGACCGTGTTCTCCATGAAGGTGGAGTCCATGCCGGTCTGGCCGTAGGAGCCGATCTCCTCCTTGTCGCAGATGACGGCGGCGCGGGTACGCTCGGGGACGTCGTGCTCGTCGATGACGGCGCGGAGCGCCGCGTAGGCGCAGACGCGGTCGTCCTGGCCGTAGCCGACGACCATGGAGCGGTCCAGGCCGAGCTCCCGCGCGGGGCCGGCGGGGACGACCTCGAGCTCGGCGCTGGCGAAGTCCTCCTCCTCGATGCCGTAGCGGTCGCGGAGCAGCCGGAGGACGTTGAGGCGGGTGCGCTCCTTGAAGTCCTTGTCCTCGGCGTCGGAGGCGGGGACGGGGCGGCTGGCGAGGAGGACATTGAGGTCATCGCCCTTGAACGCCTGTCCGAGGGGCTTGGTGCTCTGGTCGGCGCCGAGGTGCGGAAGAAGGTCGGTGATCATGAAGACGGGGTCGCCGGGCTCGTCGCCGAGGTGCAGCTCGACCTTGCTGCCGTCGCGGCGGTAGACGACGCCGTGGAGGGCCAGCGGCAGCGTGACCCACTGGTACTTCTTGATGCCGCCGTAGTAATGGGTGTCGAGGAGAACGAGGGAGTCGTCCTCGTAGAGGGGGCAGGGCTTGGCGTCCAGGCGCGGCGAGTCGATGTGGGAGCCGACCAGGTTGAGGCCGCCCTCCAGCGGGGCGCGACCTATCTGCGCCACGAACAGCGTCTTGCCCCAGCAGGAGCGGTAGACGCGGTCGCCCGGCTTCAGCGGCTTCCCCTCACGCGCCAGCTGCTCCAGATCCACGAAGCCGGCCTGACGCGCCGCCTCCAGCGCCAGGTCATGCGCCAGACGCTCCGTCTTCGCGCGGCTCAGGTAGTCCACGTAGTCGCGGCAGTACGCCTCCAGCGCCGCCTCGCCCTCCGTGCCCAGCCTGTCCCAGCCCTGCTCACGCTTCCACGTCCTCACGCCGCCCGCTGACGCGGCCTTCGTCGACTTCCTCGTCGCCATAAGATGCTCTGCTCCAGAATTCCGAATGACACTCAACCAGCCTGCCCGCAAGGGCGGCAATGGCCTCCCGGCGACGCTGAAGCCAGCGGCTCTCGTGCGCCAGGAACGGTATGTCCACAATGTAACGGGAAAAGACCCATTTTGCAAAGGAGGGCGCGGACAAATCCGCGTCCGCGCCCTCCCCCCGCATGGATGTCCGCAAGCCCACTGACGCAGGGGACGCCTCCCGCCGGGGACGGTCGCAGAGCCCGCCGAGCGCCGCGAGACGGAAGTGGGCTCATCGCCTCCATAGCGCCTAAAAAACCACGCGGAAGACGCTCATCTTCCGCGTGGTTGGTGCGTGTTGTGGACTCTTAAGAAGTGGTTTGTGTGTTTTGTGGACTCTTAAGAGGAGGGCTCTATTTGTCGGCGAGTCGGATGACGGGGAAGAGCCGGACTGACTTTTCAGCGCCGATGCCGGGGGCGATGGCCATGAAGTGAGCGTTCGAAAAGGTCGGTGGCTGGCTGGGCGACAGCCGTTCTCCGCCCTCCCGGCGGAGGACACCCTCCTCCACCAGCCGCCTCAGGCTGGCCAGCGCCGCCGAACGCCCGGCGGAGGGGCATGCCTCCATGACGTCAGCGCTGCGGAACCGCCCGACGCGGGACAGGACATACGCGCGGACCACCGCATAGGCGGTGCTGTCCGCCCTGCCCCACCCCTCGATGCGCGACTCTAGGTCCAGATAGCAGGCCAGGAGAATCCTGAGCATGCAGCGGACAAAGGGCTGCACATCGTTGCGTCCCCTCATGCCAGCCGTCGCTGGCGGCCTGAAGCGCCGCATAGAAGTCGTCCATGCTGTCGCTTGATGCTCCGCAGACGGCAACCAACGGCAATGCCATACCTCAGAGGCCAGATCCGTACCTTATGGAACTGCAGAAGCACAGGTTTGCCAGCTCAGCGGAGGCTCTCAAAGTGCTTGAGACAAACCAAAAACTAGAGTTAGTTGCTATAGAAATACTTATGGGAAAGATTGGCTCGTTTAGAAAGGAACTCAAGGGAAGTCCGAATCTTCCAAATCTTGAACATATCAAGGTTAACCAGACCGAGTCGGAAGCCGCTATTTTGAACCTGTGGTATAAATACAGTGTCCATCGCTCTTATCAGGAGATTTATGAAGCGGTTGGTAGGACGGCTGCCTGGGAGAAAGACGGCAGACTTGTTTTCCTGAGGTTGCTATGCGGACGTCGTCTGAACATTGAGAAGACGGTACTTCTGAAACTCTGTGACACGCTTATTGCACTCGAACCAAATAACCAGCGCTTCAAGCACCTTAAACTCACTTTTGAGATGAACTGACATACGTCAAATATTTTGACCTTAACAGCCCCTGCGGGAACGTCATCCGCCCGCTCTGCCTGGGGCGGCGGAACCGGCTCTTCGCGGGGAGCGGGGTCGGCGTCGTCCCGATGGCCGTCCTCGCCGGCCTCGCGGCCACCTGCAGGGAGAACGGCGTC
>CALZPA010000160.1 GCA_945827525.1 uncultured Lentisphaeria bacterium
TCAATCGACTCAATCGACTCAATCGACTCAATCGACTCAATCGACTTAATCGACTTAATCGAGAAAAAAGGCTCCGCCGAGCGAAGCGAGGCGGAGGGTAGACACAATGCGCCCGGGCCAGGCAAGTGATCGCTTGCCTGGCCCGGGCGTCTGTGGGGAGGTTGGGGGAGGCTCAGAAGCCGCCGCGAGGGGGCGGGGCGCCGTTGTTGCCGCCGCCGCGAGGACCACGACCACCGCCGCCAGGGCCGCTGAAAAGCTGCATCGTCTCCTTGACCGCCTCCGTGTCGCCACTGCGGACAGCCTGGTCAATCGCCTCGTCGCGGACAACGTTGGTCAGCTCCATCATCTCACGGAACTGGTCGCGGTTGGCGCGCATCTGCTCCATGCGCTCCTCCGGCGTCAGGTTCTCCATATTGGCGCGCATCTGCTCAGCCTGCTTGGTCAGCTCCTGGTAACGCTCAATCTGAGCGCGGCGCTCGGGCGTCATGCTCTGGGTGTCGAGCTTGGCGACGACCTCCTGGCGACGACGCTGCTGCTCCTGCATCCGCTGGGCCATCTCCTGGCGTCGCTTCATCAGCTGCTCGTAGCGTTCGGGATCCTCGGTCTTCATCTTCTCAAGATCCATGAAGCCGCGGCGTCCGCTCCGGCGATTGCTGGTCTGGATTTCGGCGTTCTGCTCCTCGAGGGCGCGTCGGCGCTTGCGCTCCTCGGCGAGCTTCTCGTTGAGATCCTGTCCGAGACGGTCGCGCTGGGTTCTCATTTCGGCGTCCTTGCCGGCGAGCTCGTCCCGGAGGCTGGCGAGTTCGGCCTCGAGCCTGGTGAGCTGGGCCTGGAGCCGCTCGGCCTCGTCACGGACGGCCTTCAGGGCGGTCTCCGCCTCGGTGCGCTCCTCGGTCACCTGAGCCAGACGTACTGCGCTGTCCTCCAGAGACATCCGATAACTGAGGCACATGCCGCCGCCCACCAGCGACAGGCCGAACATCCCGGCCAAGCCTATCGACCACCATCCTCGCTCGTTCATCCCGTCGCTCTCCTTTGACTCTTATCTGAAACCTATGACCATGACCCGGCATGGCTATATTACACTCTACTATACTCTACTATATCTAAGGTTCTAGAGCTTTCGGCTCATTATGCGGGCGGTTCTCGCCCGACGGCGGGGGCGCCGTCGGGACAGGCCTCGCTGCGCTCGGCGGGCGAAGGAACGCCGCTTCTGGCCGGGGGCTGACACCCCCGCCCAATCAGGGGGCGCCCCTCCGGGGCGAAGATGTCGCCTCGTTGCGGGCTTCTCGAACGCTTCTGCCTATATAAACGTCGGGTGGGGTGAATTATTGCCGCTCCAGCGTTCTGCGACGGGGCAAAAAAGAGGTAGGAAAACAGGAAACTTCAGGAAAATTCAAGAAAATGCAATAAAATTCGTTTTAGTGGCTTTACAAATCCGAAAGTGCAACTAAAATTCTATATCGGCTAGCGGAATGTATCCGCTAGGGCAAAACAAAGCAACCTTTAACGAACAAAGAACAGGGGAGGTAAGAGCATGGTGCTTCAACCAACCGCATGGAGGTCTCCGTGGAGTGTGTGTCGTCTGTCGGTGTTGCTGTCGTTGCTGTTGGCGGTTCATGTCGGTGCGGCGACGACGTGGTATGTGAATGGGAGTGTGGCCAGCGGGGGGACGGGTCGTTCGTGGGGGCAGGCGTTCCGGTCGTTGCAGCAGGCGTTGGACGTGGCGTCGCCTGGGGACAGCATCTGGGTGGCGGCGGGCGTGTATGAGCCTGAGCATGTGCGAGAGATCGAGGGCGAGTTTGCGTTTGCGTCGTCATTCGAGCTGAAGGACGGGGTATCGATCGTGGGCGGCTTTCGCGGGGACGAGACGACGATAGGGCAGCGGGAGCTGGCGGCGGACGGTCTGTATGCGTGGGAGTTTCGTCATCGGACGGTGCTGCGTCAGCAGGAGGGTGTGATAGGCTCGGTGATGCGGACGGGGACGGCGACGCTGGAGCGTGGCGTCAGCCTGAACGGTCTGGTTCTGGAGCATGGTCGGGCGCTGGGCACGTGGCTGGACGGCAACGGCGGGGCGCTTCAGGGGGCGGGCAGGCTCACGCTCACGGCGTGTCTGCTGCAGGGGAACCTGGCCCGGAACGGCGGAGCCATCTACTGGGAGGGTGCGCTGACGGTTCAGTCATGCGGGTTCTTCGACAACGACCTGGTGGTCGAGGGCTGGAGTGGCGTGGGCGGCGCCATCACGGCGCTGGGCGACGGCTTCCGGCTGACGGGTGTGGTCTGCGCGGGGAACGGGACTGTCACGAAGGGCGTGCAGTCGGGCGGTGCGCTGTTTCTGGACGGCCAGGGTCTGGCGGAGCACTGCACGCTGGTGCAGAACCAGGCGGTTCGGAACGCCTCGGGCGTCTGGCTGGCCGGCGGGGCCACGCTGCTGAATTCCCTGATCTGGGGCAATATGGGCGCGTCGTCCCAGTTGCTGGCGGAGCAGTCCAGCGTCGCGTTCTGCGCCGTCCAGCATCTGTCGGTGGAGGGTCTGGGCAACATTCCGCTGCTGGCAGAGAACGCCGGTCCGAACGGCCTTGAGGCCAACGACAACTGGGTGGACGGCTACTATCCCTGTCTCCAGGATCCGCAGGGGCGCGACTTCCGGCTGGCGCCAGGCTCCTATCTGCTCAACCGAGGCCATCTGGAGGACACGTCCGCGCCCATTCTGGACGCGACCGGCCAGGATGTCCGGCTGTGTCTGCCTGCGGACATCGGCGCCTGCGCCTCCACGCTCCGCGGCAACCTCGCCCTCGACTTCTCGGCCGACTACCCCTACATCTACGGCGCCTCCTCGCCGCTGCTCGTCTATCTCGGCTATGGGACGCCGAGCCAGACCTCGGCCTTTCTCGTCGCCTCCGAGGAGTATGTGGATCTGGAGCAGAACAGCCCCTACGAGTGGCTGGCCACCTGGCTTCGCAGCGGCACCGTCAGCCTCTCCCTCATCGCCGAAGTCACCGGCGACGAGGCGTCCTACTGGAACACCTTCCTGCTGACACGGCCACTTCAGGTCACGCCCAGACCGCTTGTCATCGCCGCCGAGGACACCGAACGACGCCTGGGCGACGAAGGCACCCAGGAATTCGGCTGGTCCATCATCGCCGGACGCCTCGTCCAAGGCGACACCATCACCGGTCAGCTTGCCTGTGACTATGACCACACCATCGGCGCCACCGCCGCCATCACCCAGGGAACGCTCGCTGTCAACGACGGCAATGGCGGCCAGAACTACCGCCTCACCTTCCATGACGGACTCCTCACCTGCCTCAAGGGGCTGGCGGAATTCGACGTTGCCAGCGAGACGGCGACCTACACTGGCCAGCCGCTGAGCCCCGCCGTAACCACCACGCCTGGCGACCTCGCCACCACCATCGTCTACGAGGGCACCGACGGCACCGACTACCCGGCCTCCGATCAGCCGCCCACCCATGTCGGCAGCTACCTCGTCACCGTCACCGTCCAGGACGACAGCTACGAGGGCGAAGTCACCTTTCCCTTCACCATCACGCCAGCGCCGCTGACCGTCACTGCCGACGACCAGACGCGTCCCTATGGCCAGGCGAATCCCACCCTGACTCTGTCCGTGACGGGGCTTCTTGGCCAGGACACCATCCAGGACATCACGCTGCCCGACCTCGCCACCACGGCCACCCCGGACAGCCCCGTCGTCGCCGAAGGGTACCCCATCACGCTGTCGGGCGGCTCGGCGCGCAACTATGCTCTGAAGCGCGTCCCCGGCACGCTGACCATCACCCGCGCCATTCCCGACGGTGCCGCGCAGCCCGAGGCCACCTCCATCACCTACGGCGACGCGCTGGCCAGCTCGACGCTCACTGCGCCGGCCCGTTGCGTCGTCAGCGGCGCCTACCGCTGGCACACGCCTGACGCCATCCCGAACGCCGGCGTCCAGTCTCATTCCTGGACGTTCCACCCCGAGGACACCACCAACTACGCGACGCTCACAGGCACCACCGCCGTGACGGTGGCCCGTCGTCCGCTCACCGTCACGACCCAGGCCGCTGACATCCTCTACGGCGACGCAGACCCGACATTTGCCGTCACCGTCACCAGCGGCAGTCTCGTCACGGGCGATCGCCTCACCGGACAGCCCGCGCGCGAGGCGGGCAGCGACGTCGGCACCTACCGCACGAGCGTCGGTAGCCTTTCAGCCGGCGACAACTACGCCCTTGACTTCATCCCCGGCACGCTCCGCATCAGCCCGCGTCCCGTCACCCTTGCCGCCAAGGATGTGTCGCGCTTCATCGGTCAGTCTGACCCGGAGCTGGGCTGGAGCCTGACCAGCGGCACGCTGGTTCAGGGCGACCAGCCGTCCGGCGCCCTTGTCCGCGCCGCAGGCGAGGCTCCCGGCACCTATGCCATCACCCAGGGGACGCTCCGCCTCTCCGACAACTACAGCATGACCTTCCAGCCGG
This sequence comes from uncultured Lentisphaeria bacterium, assembly GCA_945827525.1. Lineage (GTDB taxonomy): Bacteria > Verrucomicrobiota > Lentisphaeria > Oligosphaerales > Oligosphaeraceae > CAAGGB01. The sequence continues at coordinate 4,476 of CALZPA010000160.1, forward strand.
GCACCTTCACCATCTCGCGCGTCATCCCGCAGTGCCAGGCCGACTCCATCGTCGTCACGCCCATCACCTACGGCGACAGCCTGGCCAGCGCCGCCATCACGGGCACCGTCACGAATCCCGTGAGCGGCGAGACCATCCCCGGCACCTTCTCGTGGAACGCGCCCACAACTCACCCGGACGCGGGCAGCTCGCAGCATGACTGGACTTTCACCCCTGCGGACGCCGCCTCCTATCCCACAATCTCCGGCAGCGCGGCCCTCACCGTCCGACCGGCCGTCCTGACCGCCAGCCTTGAGCTTGACGCCTACCAGAGGCCGTATCTCACCGAGAACCCGGAGTTCCGGGTCATCCTGTCCGGCTTCGTCAACGGCGACACCGCCGACAGCGCCGTCACCATTTCGCCGTTGCCGCGCACAGCCGCCACACAGGCCTCCATTCCGGGACAGTATCCCGTCACGCTCTCCAGCGGCCTTGCCGCCAACTACACGTTCAGCTACCAGAACGCCACGCTCTCCATCGTCAACGCCACCCCGACCAGCAGCGGTCCCATCCTGGCCTCCGACATCACCTTTGGCCAGGACGCCAGCCAGTCGCAGCTCTCCGGAACCTTCGTCGACGCCAACTTCAACGTCGTCCCCGGACAGCTCTCCTGGTGCCAGACGACGCCGGAACGGCCCACGCCGGGAACGCTTCAGCGCCAGTGGCAGTTCGTGCCCGCCAGCCCCTACTTCAACAGCGTCTCCGGGAGCGTCACTGTCAGCGTCAACCGCGCCATCCTCACCATCACCGCCGACAGCGTCTCCATTCTGCGCGGCGAGCCCATCCCCGAATTCACGCTCTCCTTCGCCGGACTCGTCAATGGCGACGACCCCCACGACCCCAGCGTCATCCAGACATTGCCGACCATCTCCTGCCAGGCCGACGCCGCCTCCGCGCCGGGAACCTATCCCATCACGCTTTCCGGCGGACAGGCCGCCAACTACCAGCTCAAGCTCGTCAGCGGAACCCTCACCATCGCTGGCTATGAGCCAGTGTTCTGCAGTCTCAACAACGAGATGACCTTCACCTATGGCCATGACTTCAGTCGGGAACTGTCCACCAACAGTTTCATCATCAACTCCGATATTGATAATTCTGTACCCCCGGACATCATGCCCAACGCCTTTGTGTTCAACCCCACTCTCATCGAGACAGACCCGAACAGGCCTGTAACCTATATACTATCTATATCAAACATCCAGCAAGAGGAGTACAACTACATCTACTTCACACATCCGAAGACGGGGATGCCTGTCTCCGGCAGGCTTGTCTTACAGGACCCGCTCGAATGGCTGGACTGGGTTCAGTCCGAGGACTTCAAGGATCTCTACTATGATTATGCCAGGCTGACCAACACCGGCGATATAACCCCCATCTTCGATGGCCATCTGCCAGTCGGCTTTTATCCCAGCTTCCCCTGGACTTTCTATCCCGACGAGAAGTACACCGACCTTGTTCCCTACACAGGTTTCTCCAAGCTCATCGTCAAGCCACGGTGTGTTTACGTCTATGCCAACGAAAACAAAGCCCCCACTTACATCACCTACACGGGACAGGTTGGCGAATACAAGCTGATGGACTGGTACTACACCCCCAAAGATCTCGTCATGGAAGGCACCAAACCGGGGGGATATCTCTTCTTCGAACTGACCGGCAACCCGTCCAAGGATATCGGTTCTCACTCTTGGGCCTGTACCAAGGCATGTTTTATCACGGATGGCTTTGTCAACAAGAATTATGAGATCGTCAACAGGGGCGGTATAGGGGGGACGGCCTATGTGGTACCCCAGGAGGTGGGCACTGTCCGTTTCCTCAGCCAGGTTACCCGTAGCCTCTCATCAGAACCCAAACCGCTCATGGCCTCCAGCACGCATCCCGACATCGCCCCGAATGACTTCACCGTCACTCAACCAGTCCGGGAGTCAGGAAAAAGCTATGGCCGATACCGCTACCTGTCCTTCAAGTCATGTGTCTACAATTATGGCTTCGCCTTTACTCTGGAGCAGTCAATACCGGCCTATCTCTATTTCGTCGGCTCAAGCTCCACCTACCATGCCGAGGTTGACTCGCACATCATCACCTACGGGGATCCGCTGCCGGCGCTGACCGTGACGCCGCTGCGCCTGGATGGGAAGGAGAACGTCTCGGGCGTGACGGGTGAGCCGGAGCTGGAGGAGCCGGTCACAGGTGTCGGCACCTACACCATCGGCATTGGCACAGTCGGCGTCATCGTGGGCAACAATACCTATGCCAACAACCACAATTATGTCACCATCTTCCCTGGAACCCTCACCGTCCGGCCTCGTCCCCTCACCGTCCGGCTCAAGGTCGCCAGCAAGATCCAGGGACAGGACGACCCGACGCCATCCTGGGAAATCGTCGAGGGCAGCCTCATCAACGGCGACACGCTTTCCGGCGCGTTCGAGCGTGAGCCTGGCGAGGAGCCGGGAGCCTATGCCTATACGCTTGGCACCTTTGGCCATCCCAACTACGACATCACGCTCATCGGCGACAGCCATCTCGTCATCGAGCCGATGAACGGGCTGGAGTGGGACTTCTCCGGTCTTGCGGCGTCGTCGGTCGTCTATGGTCAGTCGCTCTCCACGAGTGCCATCACGGGCACGCTGACACATCCGGTCACGGGCGAGGCCATCGCCGGCATCTGGCAGTGGCTGACGCCGGACTACCGCATTGTCCAGGACGGTCAGGAATGCTACGCCCAGTTCACGCCGGAGGGCACTGCGCTCACCGAGGAGCTGCCGCCCATTCCCTTCATCGTCCCGATGGTGCCCTACACGGTCAGCGTCCAACTGCATAGCCACGGCATTCTCTGGGGCGACGCCCTGCCCAAGCTCACCTACTCGCACACGCCGCTGCTGGAGGGCGAATATCTGAGCGGCGAGCCGGCGGCGGTCTGGGATGCGTCCCAGGGCTGCTACCGCATCACGCCTGGCACGCTGGCCGCGCCCCATGAACACTGCCAGCTTGTCTTCACCAATCCCAATCCCGTCATCACGGTCGCCAAGCGCAAACTGGCCCTCCAGGTCAACAACGTCAGCAAGAAGATCGGCGAGGACGACCCGTCCTTCACCTATCGCCTCATCTCCGGCAGCCTCGCTGCGGGAGACGAGATCACCGACATCAGCTTCGAGCGCGAACCCGGCGAGGAGGCCGGCGCCTATGCCATCTCGATCTCCAGCCTGTCGACCGTGCTGGATCCGGAAATGCAGCACTACACGCTGACCCTCCTCCCCGGTGCCCTCACCATCAGCGAGGACGGCGCACCCTCCGACCAGACCGCGCGCGTCATCGCCGCGTCCTCCTGGGCCAATCAGTACCAGCCTGGCGACATCGTCGAATGGGAGGGCGAACAGTACCTCTACGGCACCAACGCCTTCAGCAACCTCATCGAGGCCATTCAGGCCGTCCGGCCCGGCGGCGTTGTCCAGTTGGCGCCAGAACAGTTCATGAACACAAATGCCGGGAACATCATCAACATTACCAAGCCGCTTTCCATCATCGGCAGCGTCGCCGAGGACGGCACCATACCCGAAATCATCAATCAGTTCCGCCTGATGGACAGCCGAGTCACCCACTTCAACCTCTCCGGAGTCAAGCTCAGTTATGGCTATACCGTTCTTCCCGCAATGTACATCTCCAAGGGCGTCGGACATGTCACCATCGCCAACAGCATCATCTCCTCGAACGGTCCGGGCATCATCATCAATGACTACTCCGGAAGCGTCACACTGCTCAACAACCAGTTCATGAACATGAACGCAAGCGGTCGCGGACTGGCCATCGTCTGCAATCACGACGCCTGGCAGAACTATCCGGACATGCCCGTCCTGGCCATCGGCAACGACTTCACGGACATGATGAATCCCTACACGCTCAATGGCTTCTCCATCATCGCCACCGAGAACGTCAATGAGTTTGGCCCGCTTGAGGATCTGTTCCTCCTCGAGCCAGGACACGATGTCTTCCCGTATTGAGGTCATGCTCCGTTGGGGGTGAAGCGTCGCATCCGCGGCGCTTCACCTCCGGCTAATCATTTTGCCCGGGGGCTTCCGCCCCCGGCTAATCAGGGGTCGCCCCTCCGGGGC
>CALZPA010000161.1 GCA_945827525.1 uncultured Lentisphaeria bacterium
TCGACTCAATCGACTTAATCGACTTAATCGACTTAATCGACTTAATCGACTTAATCGACAAAAACCGCGCCGCGAGGCGCAGGCACTCATCAAACGCCCCCGGGGACGACATGTCATCAGCTGCCTGTGCAAAAACGTGTGTGCCTCCCCGTCTCCTGGAATCGGAGACGGGGAGGCACACACGGAGGAGGCGCCGGCGTTTCGGCGGGCGCCGTCAGCGCACGAGCTCGAAGTAGATGGTCTTCGCGCCGGTGGTCGAGAAGCGGGCCTTGCCGTCGGCGAGGACGGACTTGACGGTGCCCTCACGGCGTCCGGTCAGCGAGTTGAGGCGGTAGACGGTGACGGGCGAGTCGGAGGTGAGGGCGAACTCGGCCTCGACCGGCTCGGTCAGGACGGGGCCCTTGCGGCCCATGTCCTGGATTTCGAAGCCGTTGAAGCGTCCGTCCTGGTTGCGGGAGTTGGCGACGATGCAGAGAAGCATCCGCTTCGAGGAGGTGACGGGCTGGTCATCGAGGGCGGTGAGCGTCACGGTGGCGAAGCGCGCGGGCGAGGCGATGTCGAGGTCGCGGATGGCGTGTTCGCTGTCGGCGAGGGCGTTGAGGGCGCCGGTCGCCATCTTGGACTTGGGGGTGTCGACGGTGAAGAGTCCGACCTCGGGGTAGCGGACGATTTCGCCGGTGTCGCCGGTGACTCGCGTTGCGGAGACGTTGGCGAGTCCGAGACGCTGCACGGCGTCGGCGAAGTGCTCGCGGCTGTCCTTGGCGGTGTCGTAGGCCATGGGCCACTGGTCAGCGGGTCGGCTGGGGACGAGTCTCGTCTCGAGGCGCGCCATGGCGGTGAGGAAGGGCCAGCGTCCGGCGACGTTCAGGTTTTTCCAGATGTCGGCGGGCTCGTAGTCGAGTCGGATGACCTTTCCGGAGGGTTGGATATGGCGCTGGCGAAACGCGACGGCGCAGGCCTGGGAGAGTCCCCAGGTGGAGGGGTCGGTCTGCTGGGAGTGGACGAGGATGCCGGGCGCCTCGTGGAAGCGCGCCCAGGTGCCGGCGTCGAAGGAGCCGGTGGCGCAGTAGAACAGCAGCGAGTCCCAGTTCTGGAAGCTGGAGTAGGCCGTCATGATGGGCAGGCCCTCGCAGCGCGTGTCGTTCGGGTAGCAGAAGTTCCACTCGGAGGCGGAGAGGGGCTTGCCGGCGACCTTGGCGCGTGAGAACGAGGGCATGATGCCGAGTCGGGTGGCGTTCTCGCGAACCATGACGTTGTTGTTGTAGGTCATGGGGCGGGCTCCGACGTTGGGATGGTCGAAGTAGGCGTGGTCGTTCGTGTACTCCATGTTCTGGGCGGCCCAGAGGTCGCCGGTGGTGAAGGTAATGTTGGTGCCACAGATGGGCGCCTTGACGCCGATGGAGCGCAGATGCGCGTGCATTTCCTCGAGGTGGCGGCGCATCATCTCGGCCGCGAAGCGCCGTCCGTCGTCGCCCATGGAGGAGAAGTGCCCGATGATGCCACGGATGTCCTGGATGCCCTGGGCGCGCTGCCAGTCCTTCCAGAGCTGCTCCAGCTCGTTGAAGTAGAGCGGGTCGAGGGAGTCCTTGAGGTTGTGCCAGCCGGAGGTGATGGAGTTCTCGTTGGTGATCTCGTACATGCAGATGGCGGGGTCGTCGACCATGCGCAGTCCCGTGTAGGGGTTACGGTGGGTGAAGAGCTCCGTCGCCAGGCGCTTGCAGGCGCCGACCAGCTCACGGTTGAACATCGCCGCGTATTTGGCACCCTTCTCGGGCATCGGCTTGTCCAGCAGGCGGTTGAACATCATGCCGTCGTTCAAGTCCATGTAGATGTAGATGCCGTTGCGCTTGAGCTCGGCGATGAAGAACTCCATCTTGTCGAGCGACTCGGGGTTCAGGCCGCCGCCTTCCGCCAGCAGGCAGTCAGGATAGACCGCGTAGAGGTGGAGGCGCACATGGTTGACGCCCTGCTTCGCCAGGCACGCCGCAATCCCGCGCGCGTCCTCCTTCGAGGGGAACGGGCCGCGCAGCGCCGCGTTCGTGCCCCACAGACGCACCGGCTCGCCGGGACGCCTCTCGAACACGAACGAGCCCGTCTTCGCGTCCGCCTTCATCCAGCCGTACTTGCCGGCCGGACGGTGGTTCAGTCCCGACACGTCCAGCGCGCTGCCCGCCTCAATCGTGTCCTGCCACGCAATCGGGCACGCGAACCAGCTCGTGATGTCGACCTTCGCCACATCGCGCTGCTCGCGCTGCGCGAACACATGATCCAGCAGCGCGTACTGCTCCGGCTCCAGCGCACCCGCGCGGACGGCCGTCACCGCCAGCACCGCCGGCACCACGCCGCAGTTCAGCGACACCACGCGCAGACTCTTCAGCGCCTTCTCCGGACGCGGGTTGCGCCACTGCCAGTGATGCAGCGCCACCTCGGTCTCCGCATTGCTGCCGCGCCAGGCGAAGCGCGCCTCCAGCGGTTCGCGGGCGCCCCACCAGTCGCATGTCTGCACCTGATACAGGACGGGCACCCTGACGACCTCGCCGTCCTCATACGTCACCTCGTAGCGGAACGCCTCGGCGCGGAACTTCTCAAACCAGCCGACCGTATGCACGAAGCACAGCCGCTCCGCCTTCAGGCCCTCGGGGAACGCGATCTCCGGCGACGCGGCGGGGAAGTACGGACGCTCACGCCCCTGGAGCACGATGGCGCCGTCGATGAACTCGAAGGGGATGCCCTGGGCCATCTGGCGACCTGTCCGCAGGATGCGCAGGTCATTGGCGCCCTGGTCTGTCCAGCCGCCCTTCCGGTCGCCGTCCACGTCGTCCCGCAGCGTCCGGTTCACGGCCTTGGAGAGGTCCAGGCAGACGAACGCCTGGCCGGAGGGCGGCGTCTGCGACAGGCGCAGCACCGCCTTGAACGAGCAGCCCTTCTCCGGCGAATACGACGGCGCCACGCGCAGCCGGAAGTTGCGCGCCCAGTCGGCGCCGCGCAGGTCGTCCAGATACCAGACGGCGTTGGGGGTCGAGCCCGCCGCGTTCAGCTTCAGCGCGCCCACCGGCGTCTCCAGCGTCAGCTCGCCCTCCGTCGGGACGCGCCGCATGCCCTGGCTACCGCGGGGCCAATGCGCCAGATACTCCGCCGGCAGCGGCAGGCACAGCTCGACGTGCTGGCCGCGCTCATGCGGACGGATGGTGGCGTCGAACGTCATCGTCGCCGAACGGTCCTCCCCTGACTCGTCGACCGTCACCGTCAGGTCAACCAGCTTGTTCGGCGATTTCCAGGTGATGGTGGACACCGCGCCGGCGCGCCTCACCGACGCCTTGCTGATGGCGTCAATCTGCTTGTAGCCCTTGTCCATCAGCAGCAGCGACGGCCCGCTCAGGACCCGCGCCCCCGCCCCCAGGCTGTACTCGACATGGCCATGACGTCCGACGGACGCCTGTCCCCACGCCACCTGACTCGCCGCCAGCAGCGTCCCCGCCGCCAGCGCACACCACACTCTGACTCCTCTCATGCCTGCTCCTGCTTCGCTGCCATTCCGGAAACACACACGGAAACGCCGTTTCCGCGCCTCGTGGGAAACGGCACATAATGTACTCCCACACCACCCCTCTCGCAACCTCTCCCCCATTTGCGAAATGCCTGCCGACAACTATATTATAGAATTTCCGCCAATGGCGGAAACTCCGCCCTCCGGCGGCCACGCAACACCCATCCACAGGCAACGCCATGTTCTCCACCGACGAAATCATCGCCAAGGCCGACATCCTCATCGAGGCCCTGCCCTACATCCAGGAATTCCACAACGCCATCCTGCTGGTCAAGTTCGGCGGCAGCGCCATGGAGGTCCCGGAGATCACCCAGTCCGTCCTGCGCGACATCGCGTTCCTGGCCTCCGCCGGACTCCGGCCCATCATCGTCCACGGCGGCGGCAAGGCCATCACCGCCGAGCTCACGAGGCAGAACGTCCCCACCCAGTTCATCAACGGCCTCCGCTACACCTGCGAGAAGACCATCCGCGTCGTCGACAAGGTCCTCCACGACACCGTCAACGCCCAGCTCGTCTCCTGGCTCCGCTCGTTCGGCATCGACGCCATGCCCGTCTCCGGCAAGGACATCCTCCGCTGCCGCCGCATCACCACCACCGACCGCGAGACCGGAAAGGAACTCGACCTCGGCTTCGTCGGCTCCGTCGTCAACGTCGACACCCCGCAGCTCGACCTCTATCTCCAGCGCGGACAGGTCCCCGTCATCACCCCGCTCGCCTGCGACGGCTCCGGACAGGTCCACAACATCAACGCCGACATGGCCGCCTGCGTCATCGCCGCCCTCATGAAGGCCAACAAGCTCGTCTTCCTCTCCGACGTCCCCGGCGTCCTCAAGGACCCCAAGGACCCCGAGTCGCTCATCTCCACCATCCGCACCACCGACATCGACCAGCTCGCCCGCGACGGCGTCATCTCCGGCGGCATGCTCCCCAAGCTCAACTCCGCCGCCCACGCCATCGCCAACGGCGTCGGAAAAGTCCACATGATCGACGGACGACTGCGACATTCCCTCCTCCTCGAAATCTTCACCAACCAGGGCATCGGAACCCAGATCGTCCCCTGACCAACCGCCACACCACATCCCCCCACACACAACCCAGATAGGCCACACACATGGACATCCTCAGCCAAATCCGCGCCATCGGGCTCACCGGCCAAAGCCTCCTCAAGCTCATCGACATCTCCGACGAGCAGATGCTCGCCCTCGTCGACCTCGCCATCCGGCTCAAGGCGCGCAAACGCGCCGGCGAACACCTCGACAACCCCCTCATCAAGGGCAAGAACGTCTGCCTCATCTTCCAGAAGTCCTCCACCAGAACCCGCTGCGCCACCATCAACGCCGTCCGCGACGAGGGCGGACACGCCGAGTACCTCGGACAGGGCGACATCCACTTCGGCAAGAAGGAGTCCGTCAAGGACTCCGCGCGCGTCCTCGGACGCCTCTTCGACGGCATCCTCTTCCGCGGCTTCCACCAGGAGACCGTCGCCGGACTCGCGCAGTTCTCCGGCGTCCCCGTCTGGAACGGACTCACCGACGAGTGGCATCCCACCCAGATCCTCGCCGACCTCCAGACCATGAAGGAGCACTTCGGCACCCTCAAGGGACTCAAGGTCGCCTTCGTCGGCGACGGACGCAACAACGTCTGCAACTCCCTCATGGTCGGCTGCGCCAAGGCCGGCATAGACTTCGTCGACGTCTGCCCGCAGGAACTCTCGCCCGACCCCGCCATCGTCGCCAAGGCCCGCGAGTGCGCCGCGCGCCACGGCTCCACCGTCACCGTCTCCCACGACCCCGCCACCGGCGTCCGGGGCGCCAACGTCCTCTACACCGACGTTTGGGTCTCCATGGGCGAGGAGGCCATCTTCAACCAGCGCGTCAAGCTCCTCTCGCCCTTCCAGGTCAACATGGACCTCGCCAGGGCCACCGGCAACCTCAAGGCCGGCAACGTCATCTTCCTCCACTGCCTCCCCGCGTTCCACGACAACCTCACCGAGGTCTCCAAGGACACCGGCGCCCTCGAAGTCACCGACGACGTCTTCGAGGCCGACTTCTCCAAGGTCTTCGACGAGGCCGAGAACCGACTCCATACCATCAAGGCGATGATACTCGCCTCCTTGGCTTAGCGCTTCCCGAGGCGCTGCGATGGCCAGCCCACCGCAGCGCCTTTTTTGCGTCACCCTTCCCCCCGACACCTGCAACCCTTCTCCTGGAGACCCACCATGCTCAACCGCAAGCGACTCGACCAGATTTCCTGGGAGGACTTCAGCGCCCTCTCCCTCCACGACAAGGCCCCCTATCTCGTGCAGTTCAACGGACGTCCCTTCCACGCCCTCATCGCCCAGCAGTTCGACCGCGAGATGCTCGACCACCTCTGTGACCTCACCTCGCGCATCCGCAAGATCTCCAAGTCCCGCGAGGGCTGCAAGTTCCTCGCCGACCTCCTCTGCCACAAGCGGGCCATGATCTACTTCTCGCAGCCCTCCTCCCGCACCTTCCTCTCCTTCTACGCCGCCTGCCAGATCCTCGGCATCAAGATCGCCGAAGTCCGCGACCCGTCCATCTCCTCCGAGATGAAGGGCGAGTCCCTCGAGGACTCCCTCCGCACCTTCTCCTCCTACTTCGACACCATCATCATGCGCACCCCCCTCCAGGGCTTCGCCGAGAAGACCGCCTGGGTCCTCTCCAACACCGAACGGCCCATCCCCATCCTCAACGCCGGCTCCGGCAAGGATCAGCATCCCACGCAGGCCCTTCTCGACATCTACACCCTCGTCCGCTCCTTCGAGAAATACGGCGGACTCGAGGACAAGCACATCGTCTTCTGCGGCGACCTCCTCCGCGGGCGAACCGTCCGCTCCCTCTCCTATCTCCTCACCATGTACCCCAACATCCGCATGACCTTCGCCGCACCCAAGCACCTCCAGATCGGCGAGGACATCCTCCGCCAGCTCGACGAGGCCGGCATCCAGTACGACGTCACCACCAACTTCAAGGACACCATCCCCACCGCCGACGCCATCTACATGACCCGCATCCAGGACGAGTGGGACAAGAAGCCCGGCGAGTCCGCCGCGCAGTTCAACCTCGCCGACTACTCCTTCTCCGGCGATGACCTCAGGCGCCTCCCCATCTCCTCCGTCATCATGCACCCACTCCCACGCCGCACCGAAATCGACACCGCCTGCGACAACGACCCCAGAGCCGTCTACTGGCGGCAGATGCGCAACGGCATGTGGATACGAGCCGCCCTCATCGCCACCATCTTCGGGCGCGACACCGAAATCACCCACTACTACACCCTCAACATCAAATAGCCCGGCGAGCCCCCTCCCCCCGCCGGACGACGGTGCGCCGCCTCCTCAGTCCGCCGGCAGTATCTTGTCCGGATTGAGGATGCCGTTGGGGTCGAGCGTGGCCTTGATGGCGCGCATCAGGGCCAGCGCCGGGGCGGGGACGGTGAGGCCAATGAAGTCGCGGCGCTTCTCGCCGATGCCGTGCTCGCCGGAGAGCTGTCCGCCCAGCGCCGCCGTCCGGCGGTAGATGGCGGCGAGGATGAGCGGCAGCTCGCGCCGCCACCGCGCCGCCGTCCAGTCCGGCGGCGCGACGACGCGCGGATGGAGGTTGCCGTCACCCGCATGGCCGAAGCTGGCGATCTGGACGCCGAACTCGTCGGCGATGTGCTGGAGCTCCTCCAGCATGTCCGGCAGACGCGCGGGCGGCAGCGAGATGTCCTCGCAGGTCTGGAAGTCGGAGAAGCTGCGGAACGCCTTGGCCAGGTTCCGGCGGACGCGCCAGAGGCGCTCGCGCCGCTCGGGCGTCTGGCCTTCCTCGATGGCGATGGCGCCATGCGCCAGGACGAAGGCGCGAAGCCGCTCGGCGTCCTGGGCGACGCGCTCGGCGCTGAAGCCATCGAGGGAGAAGATGAGCGCGGCGCCGCAGTCGTGATAGTCCAGGTCATCGTGCAGGAAGCGCGAGGTGACCTGGATGGAGAGCCGGTCCAGATACTCGATGGAGGCGGGCACGATGCCCGTCCGCGCGATGAGGCTCGGCACGGCCGCGATGGCGCTCCGCGTGTCGGGGAACAGCGCCAGCAAGTCCTGGCGCTCCGTGGGCAGCGGCACCGTCCGGAGCGTGATTTCGGTGATGACGCCAAGCGTCCCCTCGGAGCCGATGAGCAGCGGCAGCAGATTGTAGCCCGTGACGTTCTTCTGCAGCTTGCCGCCCAGCTCCACCAGCTCGCCCGTCGGCAGCACGACGCGCAGCCCCAGCACATAGCGCCCGGTGACGCCGTACTTGACGGCCTTGCCGCCGCCCGCGTTCGTGGCCACATTGCCGCCGATGCTGCAGCGCTCGTAGCTGATGGGGAAGCAGGGGAACGTCAGCCCCGTCTCCGCCAGACGGTCGTTGAGCTCCTTCACGATCACCCCCGGCTGGACGGTGACCGTGAAGTTGTCGGGGTCGATGTCCAGAATGCGGTTGAGCCGCTCCATGGCGATGACCAGGCCGCCCCGAACAGGGACGGCGCCGCCAGCCAGCCCCGTCCCGCCGCCGCGAACCGTGACCGGAAACCGCTCGCGGTTCGCCAGCTCGACCAGCTGGCGTATCGCCGCCTCGTCGCGGGGAAATGCGACGGCCTCCGGCAGGTGCGTGTGGCCGCCGCCGCTGATTTCGTCGTGCGAATAGGGCTCGAGGAGCTCCGGCTGGTCGACGATGAGGCTGTCCGGCCCGACGATGGCCGCCAGTTGCCGCCTGATGTCCGGCGTCAGGCTCGTGTAGCGTGTGCTGTTCGTGTGCGTGCTGTTCATCATGGGGTGCTGCTTCAGATGCGTTCCAGTGCGGCGCTGACGTCCTCGATGAGGTCGTCGAGGTTCTCGATGCCGACCGAAACGCGGATAAGGTTGGGGGTCAGGTTCTCCGCCAGCTTGAGCTCGTCCGGCACCGTCGCGTGCGTCATGCTCCACGGATGCTCGATGAGCGACTC
>CALZPA010000162.1 GCA_945827525.1 uncultured Lentisphaeria bacterium
GCATGAAGCTCAAAGTCCTGCAGCCTGCTGAACCGACCTGAAACACTCGCTCGTGGGAAAAAACTCTTCCTCCTAGCCATTTTCCCCCCGACTGGCATTGCCGGCCGGGGGGAAAAGGCTCTCCTCACTTCTTGAGGGAGCAGGGGCCGTTGACGCAGCCACCGGGGCAGGACATGACCTCCAGGAAGTTGCAGGGCAGCTTGCCCGCCGCGTACAGCTTCAGCATGGCCAGCGTCTTCGTCGTGATGCCGTCGATGTGCTGGGAGTTGAGCTTGAAGTCGGGCTGGAAGCCCTTGCCCTCCGCCAGAACCGCCTCGGTGACGCCGCACGACTTGGCGAAGTTGCGCGCGGTCGCGATGGCGGGACGGGCAATCGGCCAGGGCTCGCAGGCGATGGTGTCGATCTTGAGGGCGGCCAGGATGGCGCCCAGCTCCTCGAAGTTGAGCGTGTAGTCGATGCCCTTGCGCCGAGCCTCGACCCGCTTGGCCACGCACGGCCCGACGAACACCACCTTCGCGTCCGGCATCGTCTCGTGGACAATCTGGGCGGCGAAGACCATCGGGCTGGGCGTGTCGGACACATACTTCATGAACGCCGGGAAGTGTTTGCGGACAAACTCGACGTAGGCGGGGCAGCAGGAGGTCGTCATCAGCTTCTCGCCCGCGTTCATCCGCTCGCGGAACTCCTCGGTCTCATGCTCGGTCGTGCGCTCCGCGCCCAGAGCGACCTCCATCACGTCGGCGAAGCCAATCTTGGAGATGGCGGTGAAGAGCTGCTCGATGGTGCCGGCGAACTGCGCCGTCGCCGCCGGCGCAACCATCGCCACCAGCTTCTCGCCGCGCTTGAGCGCCTGCAGCACGTCCAGGATCTGGGAGCGCTCGAGAATGGCGCTGAAGGGGCAGCGCGAGAAGCAGTTGCCGCAGAAGATGCACTTGGAGAAGTCGATGCGGGTGTGCCCGTTCTCGTCCTTGTGGATGGCGTTGGTGGGGCAGGAGTCCTCGCAGGGGACGGTCGTCTTGACGATGGCGTGGAACGGGCAGACGGAGATGCACTTGCCGCACTTCACGCACTTGTCGTAGTCAATCGTCGACACCTGATCCTTGATGGTGATCGCCTGCTTCGGGCAGTTGTACATGCACGGACGCGAGAAGCACCCGCGGCAATTGCCCGTCACCACCACCCGCGACGCCGGACACTCCGAGCAGCCCGCCTCGCACACCGACAGCGGCGTAACCGGCTCCGCGTCCGCGTCCGCCGGCGTCGCCTCCGGACGCCGCTCGCTGGCCTCCGCCAGATATGAGGCCAGCGTCCGCGTCTCGTCCTGCTCGTCCTCGCACGAGAAGCCCAGCAGACTCATCAGACGGTACTTGATGACGGCGCGGTCATGGTAGACGCAGCAGCGGCTGGAGCCGCCGTCGCGCGGACGCAGCACGATGGGCAGATGGTCGATTTCCGTGGGGAGCGTGCCGTTGTAGAAGGCGCGGACGAAGCGGATCATCAGGTCACGTCTGAGATAGATGGAGCCGTCAATCATGAGGGTCTGTTTCTCCTGGAGGTGCCCGGTTCGGGGCTTGGTCGTGGGTTGGACGTGTCTTGCTGGGGTTCAGTCGCAGGCGCGACACGCCGACGCTTCCGGGACGGAACGCAACCCGGAGTCGTCGGCGCGGGGAATGTCTCGTCGGGGCGCGGTCGGCGTCCCGACAAAGCCCATAAGATAGGCGTGCAGGGCCCACTTGTCCAATTGGCGCGGACGCATGGGCCCCGGGGGCATGCTGGGCAATCGCCTTACAGGGGGGAGGCGTCGAGGAGCTCGCGCATCCGGTCAAAGATCTTCTCGCAGGTGGCCTTCTCGATGATCTCGCCGTTCAGCTTGACGTAGGGGGCGCCGCCGAGCTTGCTGTCGTTGCAGAGCTCGAGGCAGGGGAGGGCGCGGATCTCGACCTTGCCGCGGAGTTCGGTGGGCATGTCGTTCTCGATGTTCAGCAGCTTGTCGGCCCCGAGCATGAAGCAGGAGGTGCCGCAGCAGATTTCGAGCTGGAGTTTCTTCATCTTGCCGTCTTTCCTTCTAGTTTTTGGGTTGGTGGTGGATGGAAGGGCCGACGCCTGGCAGGGCGCGGCCGGTGCTCCGTCATCAGTAGTAGTTGACCTTGGTCTCCTTGCGGTAGAGGCTGTTGAGCGCGGTGGAGATGCGCTTGATCATGCCTCGGCGCAACTCGAGGTCCTGGGGCAGGGTGGGGTCCTGGTGCGCCTCGTTGACCTTGGTTCCGACGATGAACTCGATGCGGTCATGCTGCATCATCATGTCGATGATGGCCCGCGCCGGCGCGGGCAGCGTGTCGAGCGGCTCGTGGTCCTCGAGCGCGCGGCAGACGCGGGTGAGCGTGAGGATGCCCTCCGTGACGAGCGCGACGCCCGGGATGCGCCCCGCCGGCGGCAGCGACGCCCCCGCCTTCAGGCTGGCCAGGTCAATCTGGACCTTCTTCTGCACGGCGCGCTCGATGATGTTCGCCGTCGTGCCGCCGCACACCAGCGTGTGCTCCTCGCCCAGCGACGCCTGCGCCGCGAACTCCGCGTCGTTCTCCTTGTAGTAGGGCGGCCCCGTGAGGACACGCATCACGCGCGGCGTGCGCAGGTAGATGACCAGGCAGGAGATGTCGTCCTTGCAGACGTTCTTGGAGATGTTGAGCGCCTTGTAGGAGATGGTGCGCGCCAGCGCGTAGGAGGAGATGTCGGCCTTCTGCCGGATGGCCTCCTGCGCGAACGCCAGCTCGCCGCTGCGGCACCAGCCGAACTTGTAGGCGGAGCCCTCGCCCAGTCCCGACTGCGTGACGCCGTCCGAGCAGATGATGAGCCGGTCGCCCAGCTCCAGCTTGATCTCGTAGCACTCGACCTGGCGGTCGGGCCAGTGCGAGGAGGTCACCGTCTTGTGCGAGATGGGCGGAACCTCCTCGTCGCCGCGCAGCTGGATGTACTGGGGATTGCCCATCTCCACGATGCGCGTGATGCCCCCCAGGCGGATGTCCACCATCGAGAACGTCGCGTAGCTGATCTTGCGCACCTCGCACACCGGCAGCGAGTCCATGATGGTCTCGATGGACTGCAGCATGTCCATGTTCGAGCGCAGGAAGCGCAGCGCCATCGTCGTCGTCATGTTCGCCAGCACATGCGCCTTGACGCCGCTGCCCAGACCGTCCGAGAGGACGGCCAGATAGCGGTTCTCGTTCTTGAGCACCTCCATCTGGATGTCGTCACCACAGGCGGCCTGACCCGTCTTGGTGAACTGGAAGGACTCCATTTCGACGAAGAAATCGTGGTTCATCCCTGCTTCTTCTCCTCCCCGTGCGCCTCGTAGGTGCCGGCGATCTCGTTCAGGAGGATCTCGGTGTCGGCGACGTGCTCGCCGAAGAGCCTGGCGACCTGCTGGACGGTGATGACGTTCTTGCGGATGACCTCGCGCGCCTTCTCGGCGATCTGCTCGCGGTGGAACTCGTTCTGGGTGACGTCCTGGATGACGGCGCCGGCGACCTTGCCCTGCGCCACGGTGAAGACGCTGATGTTGATGATCTTGCTGTTGAACTTCTGGTTGTACTTCTCGATCTCGCCGCCGTTCTCGATGACGGAGGAGAAGAGCTCGGCGAAGTCGGGCAGGCAGGAGCTGATGGGGATGGTGTTGAGGTTGCCCAGGCTGCCGTAGACGTCCGTCATGTTCACCAGCTTGGCGAAGTTGCGGTTGCAGTCGCAGATGTCCAGGCTCGCGTCCACCATGACGACCGCCGCCGGGATGAACCGGATGAGCGCATTGGACGTGCGCTCGAAGTTCTTGCGCAGGTAGTTGTGGCACATGGCCTCCTCGGCCTTGTTCTCAAGGAGAGCCTTGGCGAAGTCGCGGCACGTGTTGTAGCCGCAGGCGCCGCAGTTCAGCTCGTCCGCCTTCGAGAACTTGCCGACGCGCGCCAGCGCCGCCGCGATGTCGTCCTCCGTGTGCGCGACCGGCTCAACCTTGTCCGAGCGGAACGACTGCCCGATGCCCGGCTGCTCCGGGAACTTGGCGGATTGGCGGATGTCGCACGTCGCGTCCGTGTCGAGGATGGCGTCCAGCGAGGCCGCGCCCGTCTGCATGACCGGGCCGTTGATGCACCCGCCATGGCAGGCCAGCGCCTCGATGAAGACCGTCCGCCCCCCAGGACGGAGCGGACCCACCTGCGACAGCATCCGGTCCAGATTCTCCAGACCCGACACCGCCAGGTAGCGCACCTTCGCGCCTGCCTCGCGGATCGTGTCGTTCATCCCACCCTCGATCGCGTAGAAGCGTCCCTCGTCCGCAGCCTCCCCGGCCAGCGGCGACTCCTCCGTCGACATCACCATGTCCTCGTCCTCCAGCCACTTCTCGAACGACTGGAACGTCACCGCCAGCGACAGCAGCTCCGGCATCCGGTCCGCCTCGTTCTTCTTCGCCGCGCACGGCCCGATGAACACCACCTTGATGTCCTCTCCAAAGTGCTGCTTCAGCAGACGGCAGTGCGCCAGTATCGGCGAGTGAACCGGGGCGATGTTCGCCGTGAACTCCGGATGGTACTTCCGGATGTAGTCCACCGACGCCGGACACGCGCTCGAGATCACCAGCGGCAGCTCCGTCGTCCGCAGAAACTCCGCCGTCTCCGCCGACACCGCCTGAGCCCCTATCGCCGTCTCGCTCACGCCCGCAAAGCCCAGCGACAGCAGCGTCGACGTCAACTGACCCAGCGTCACCCCCGGGAAGTACGCACGGTAGCTCGGCGCCACCGACGCATACACCTTCGCCCCCGACGACAGCAGCTGCTTCAGACGGGCCAGGTCAGACCGGATCAGCTTCGCGTGCGCCGGACACACCCGCACGCACATCCCGCACGCCACGCACGCCTCCTGGATCACCGACGCCTTCGCGTCGATGATCTGGATCGCCTTGCACGGACAGTGCCGGACGCACTTGTAGCAGTCCTGGCACTCGTTCTCAATCGTGTAGACCGGCCCGTTCTTCATTCGCCCTGCTCCTCCTTCTTCGCGCACTCGGGAAAGTACTCGTTCAGGATGTCGAGCATCACGCCCGGCTCCACACGCTTGTACACCTTGTCGTTCACGATGACGATGGGGCCGTCCGCGCAGTTGTTCGTGCACAGACCCCCGGACAGGTCGATGTCGACGTCGTCCTTCAGGCCATGCTTCGCGAGGAACTCCTCGGCGATGGCGACGTTTCCTGTGTTCCCCCTGGCGAAGCAGGAGCTTCCGATGCAGATGACCATCTTGACTTTGGGCATGACGGGTGACTCTCCTTGGGACGTGATGTGGACTGGACGGACCTTCCGGTGTGCGGTTCCTCTTGGTGCGTGAAAACCCGGACGGCGGGCTCGCGGGAGACGTCATCCGGGATGGGGCTGGTCGATGTCGTTAATATGGCAGTCGGACGACATTTGTCAGCCGCGCCAGCCGCCCTCCCGCACGATTTTTTTCCGTTCGCGGGGGAGGGCGGCCGACGTTCGGCGACGTCAGTCGTGGTAGGGCTTGCCGTAGTAGGCGTCGAGGTAGAGCTGCTTGATCTCGCTGATCAGCGGGTAGCGCGGGTTGGCGCCCGTGCACTGGTCGTCGTAGGCCTTGACCGACAGCTCGTCAAGCTGCTTGAGGAAGGTCTCCTCCGTGATGCCCTTGGCGTCGAACCAGGGCTTCATCGCCTTCGGGATGTCGAGGGACTTCTTGAGCTCCTCGACCTTGTCGATGAGCTTGCGGACGAGCTCGTCGTCGTCCTGGCCCGTCATGCCCATGTAGCGGGCGACGCTGGCGTAGTCGGCCTTGGCGTTCGGGTAGTGGTACTGCGGGAACGCGGCCTGCTTCGTCACGCAGTCCACGGCGTTGTACTTGATGATGTGGCTGATGAGGAACGCGTTGGCCAGACCGTGCGGCACATGGTACATGCCGCCCAGCTTGTGCGCCATCGAGTGGCACAGACCCAGGAACGCATTGGCGAACGCCATGCCCGCCAGCGCCGAGGCGTTGAACATGTGCTCACGCGCAATCTCGTTCATCGGCCCGTTGTGGTAGCACTCCGGCAGATGGTCGAAGATCAGCTTCGCCGCCTCGTTCGCCAGAGCGTTGCAGTAGTCCGACTGCATGCAGGAGACGCGGGCCTCCAGCGCGTGCGTCAGCGCGTCGATGCCCGAGATAGCCGTCAGGCCCTTCGGCAGCTTCATCACCAGCTCCGTGTCGATGATCGCCATGTTCGGCGTCAGCGCGTAGTCGGCCAGCGGGAACTTCTGCTGCGTCACCTCGTCCGTGATCACCGCGAACGGCGTCACCTCGGAGCCCGTGCCCGACGTCGTCGGCACCGCCACCATCATCGCCTTCTTGCCCAGATCCGGCAGCTTCACGATGCGCTTGCGGATGTCCATGAACCGCATCGCCACATCCTCGAACTTGATCTCCGGCTGCTCGTACATCAGCCACATGATCTTCGCCGCGTCAATCGGCGAGCCGCCGCCGACCGCGATGATCACGTCCGCGTCAAAGCTCTTCAGCTGCTCCAGACCGCGCTCCGCCAACTGGATGGTCGGGTCAGGCGCCACGTCCGAGAACACGTGCGTCGCAATCCCCATGTCCGTCAGCTTCTGCAGCATCGGCCCCAGAATGCCGCTCGAGTACAGGAACTTGTCGGTGACGATGAACGCCTTCTTCTTGCCGGCCAGGTCGCCAATGGCGGTGCAGAGGCAGCCATACTTGAAGTAGACCTTTTGCGGGACGCGGAACCAAAGCATGTTTTCCCTCCGTTTGGCGATGGACTTGATGTTGATCAGATTCTGGGGACCGACGTTCTCGGAGACATAGTTGCCGCCCCAGGAGCCGCAGCCCAGCGTCAGGGAGGGATTCAGCGCGAAGTTGTACAGGTCGCCGATGCCGCCCTGCGACGACGGCGTGTTGATCAGCACGCGGCTCGCCAGCATGATGTGCCCGAACTCGCGGATGCGCTCCTCGTTCTGAGTGTTCGTGTACAGCACCGCCGTGTGGCCCAGACCGCCATACTTAAGCAGCGCCTTGCCGTTCTCAATCGCCTCCTCATACGTCTTCGCACGGTACATCGCCAGCGTCGGCGACAGCTTCTCGCGCGAGAACGGAACCTCCGGACCAATTCCGCTCACCTCCGCAATCAGGACCTTCGCCGTCGGCGGAACGCTGATGCCCGCCATCTTCGCGATCGTCTGCGCCGTCTGGCCCACAATCTTCGCGTTGATGCCAGGATGACCCGACTTGTCCAGAACCTGGATCACCGCGCCGACCTTCTCGGCCTCCTCAGCCGACAGAATGTAGCCGCCGCGCTTCACAAACTCCGCCTTCGTCTTCTCGTAGATCGCGTCCATCACCGTCACCGACTGCTCGGACGCGCAGATCATGCCGTTGTCAAACGTCTTCGACAGCAGGATCGACGACACCGCCATCTCAATGTCGCACGTGTCGTCCATGATCACCGGCGTGTTGCCCGGGCCGACGCCAACCGCGGGGTTCCCCGACGAGTACGCCGCCTTCACCATCCCAGGACCGCCCGTCGCCAGAATCAGGGACACGTCGCGGTGCTTCATCAGATACCCGGACATCGCCACCGTCGGCTCGTCAATCCACGCGATGATGTCCTTCGGCGCACCGGCTGCAACCGCCGCCTCCAGCACAATCCGGGCCGCCTCGCACGTGCACTTCTTCGCGCGCGGATGCGGGCTGAAGATGATGCCGTTACGGGTCTTCAGCGTGATCAGTGACTTGAAGATCGCCGTCGACGTCGGGTTCGTCGTCGGAACAATGCCCGCAATCACCCCGCGGGGCTCCGCCACCTTGATCATGCCAAACGCATCGTCCGTCTCGATGATGCCACACGTCTTCAGCGGCAGATACTTGTTGCAGATGTACTCCGAGGCGTAGTGGTTCTTGATGATCTTGTCCTCAACCACACCCATGCCCGTCTCCTCGACGGCCTGCTGCGCCAGAGGAATGCGCATCTTGTTCGCCGCCAACGCCGCAGCACGGAAGATCTTGTCCACCTGCTCCTGCGTGTAGTTCGCGAAAATCTCCTGCGCCGCCTTCACCCGCGCCACCAGCGCGTCAACCATGGCGCGCTCACGCGCCTCCTGCTCAGCCGCATCCACCGGCGCCGCCGCCGTAACGTTCTTCTTCGCTTCGTCCGTCATGGCTCGTAAACTCCACTTGGGTTCTCGTTCCGACAGCTCCAGCACCCTTTCCAGGCCAGAACTGCCACTCAATGCTCTGCGCGGCTCTTCTTGCCGCACGTTCGTCATGACACTTAATATAGGGCAAAACTCACCAAGAGTCAAGTGATGATATAAAAATATTGATAAAAAAATAACATTGGGTTCGCTGGTGCCTGAAAATGAGTGACTTACAAAGACAAATTTGCACGGAACTGGACATTTCA
>CALZPA010000163.1 GCA_945827525.1 uncultured Lentisphaeria bacterium
GGGGTAGCTCGGACGCGCCGTTGTGCCTTGGTGGGGGGGGGCGGTCAGCCATCGGGGCGCCAGGGGGGGGAGTGTGGGGGGGTGGTGGGGGCTGCGGCGTGATGGTGTCCGGTCATTTCTCCTCGCCGGAGTTCTCGGGCTGGGGGAGTTCCTCCTCGGAGAGCGTGGGGAGTCCCGGCAGCTGTGGGAGGCAGGCCTGTCGCTTGGCGCGGATCTTCTCGCGGGCGAGCATGGCCATGGCGCGTGGGAGTGAGATGTCCATGGTGGTGGAGACGCGTTCGGCGAGTCCCATGAAGTCGGCCTGGGTCACCATTTCCATGATTTCGACGAGCATCTCGTCGGTGAGGGCATTGACGGAGGCGGCGATGGTCTTGGAGGCGCGCGGCTGGAGCTTGACGGCGGCGAGGTCGGGCTGAGGGCCGAGTCCGTAGAGGAGCCATTCCTCGGGGAGGTCGAACTGGCGGCAGAGTGCGAGGGCGAGTCCGTGGCTCATGCCTCCGATGCCGATTTCGAGCTTCGAGTAGTGGCTCAGGCTGATGCCCAGATCCTTGGCCATGCTGGACTGGGTCTTGCGCTGGTATGCTCGAAGGGTGCGCAGACGGGCGCCGATTTCCTTCAGGTTGAAGGCGTCATGCTTGGTCATTCGTGTTCTCCTGGGTATGGGATGGGAGGGAGGGTCGTGGCGCGTGCCCCTGTCCGCCTGGCGCGGGGCTGGCGCCACCCTGGCCAGGCAGGACGGCCGGAGACCCTCGCGCTGCGCGTCGCATGGCGGGGGCGTGGCTGGTCGGCGTTTCTTGCCTGGACAGGCAAAGACTACAATATCATGATATTCCAAAATGCAAGTGGGTTTCGTCGAAAAAAGTGATGAAAAATGAAAAGCCTTGCGTCAGCAGGCTCCATTGTACCATTCTGTCACGTTCCGTGCGTCGTATCACGGAATGAAAGGTGGTGTGGCGTCCGTGTAGTTTGTGCTGGATTGCAAAAGGAAGGCGGCGGATTATATTGTGGTGCGGTTTTCTTGCCTGCCCGAGCGGCTGGCGTGAGGCGCATGGCCGTGCACGTGTCAGGACAATCATGAGCATAAGGAAGCAATGGAAAAGCCAAAACTGTCCAGCAGCCTGGAGGATTATCTGGAGGCGATCGCGGAGCTGGTGGAGTCCGAGGGACACGCCCACACGAAGGACATCGCCGCCCGTCTGCACTTTTCGATGTCGTCGGTGACGAACGCGCTGCAGAATCTGGCGGCACGCGGCCTGATTGAGTATCTGCCGAACGCGCCGGTGGTGCTGACGCCGGAGGGTGCGGAGCGCGCGGCGGTGATCCGGAACCGTCATCTGGCGATGCGTGTGTTCTTCACGAACGTGCTGCGTCTGGATGAGGACGAGGCGAACGACACGGCGTGTCGGATGGAGCACATCGTGAGCGAGAAGGTGATGGCGCGGTTTGTGTTTCTGGCGGAGGCGATCACGAACCGGAGCGACTGCGCGAGTCTGCGGGCGCATCTGGAGCAGATGATGCCCAGGCTGTGTCCGAGCGACGAGGTGGCTCTGTCGCCGCTGTCGGAGCTGCCGGAGGGGGAGCAGGCGATAGTGGTGAAGGTGTCGGACAACCTTCGTGGGAAGAAGCGCTTTGCGGATCTGGGGCTGGTGCCTGGGACGCTGGTGAAGATGGAGGGTCACGCGCCCTTCGGCAATCTGCTGCGGGTGAAGGTGATGTTCTCGTCGCTGTCGCTGCGCAGTGAGGACGCGGCGAACATTCTGGTGCGGCTGGCGGAGGCGTAGGGGGGGCGGCGGTGCGGAGCCGCATGGCCGTCCGGGGGTGAGTTGAGTTGGAGTTGAGGCGGAAAAGGCAGGCCGGCAAGGAGCGGCCATGGCAGTCAGGATGAGCAACAGCAAGACAACGTATCGCATCGCGCTGGCGGGCAACCCCAACTGCGGCAAGACCACGCTCTTCAACGCGCTGACGGGGACGCGCCAGCACGTGGGCAACTACGCGGGTGTGACGGTCGAGCGCAAGACGGGGACGTTCCGCGCCGGCGGGCTGGAGGTGACGGCGGTCGACCTGCCGGGCGTGTACAGTCTGTCCTCGTCGTCGCCGGAGGAGAAGGTGGCGTTCCAGGAGCTGATGGACTCGCCGGTCGACCTCATCGTGAACGTGTGCGACGCGGCGAACCTGCAGCGCAACCTGTACCTGACGACGCAGCTGGCGGAGCTGGGCATTCCTTACATTCTGGTGCTGAACATGTTCGATGACGCGGAGCGCAACGGCTTTGCGTTTGACATCCCCAAGCTGGAGTCGTTCTTCGGGACGGTGGTGGTGCGGACGGTGGGGACGACGGAGAGGGGAGTGGCGGAGCTGACGGAGACGATAGGGAAGGTTCTGGACGGTCGTCTGCGTCTGCGTCCGCCGTGTTTCCGCTACAATCCGCTGGTGGACGAGGCGATCGGCGCGGTGGCGGAGCAGGTGGCGTCGGCTCCTGGCGCGTCGGAGCTGGGGTTTCCGGCCCGCTACTTCGCCATCAAGCTGATAGAGGGGGATCAGGCGACGTGCGCGCTGCCGGCGCTGCGGTCGGTGGCGGCGGGTCTGGGGCCGCTGCGCGACCGTCTGGCGGCGCGGACGGGGATGTCGGCGGACACGCTGATGGCGGACACGCGCTACGGGATGATCGCCGGGGCGTGCCGGGAGGTCATCTCGATCAGCGCGAGCAGCCGTCGTCAGCTGTCGGACCGTCTGGACAAGGTGATGACGTCTCCGGTGTTCGGTCTGCCGATATTCCTAGGCATCATGTTTGCGGTGTTCGCGTTCACGTTTGTGTGCGGGGAGCCGCTGTGCCAGTTGGTGGAGATGGTGTTTGGGGGGCTTGGGCTGGTCGTGTCACGGGTTTGGCCGGAGACGTGCCTGCCGTGGCTGCGCGAGCTGGTGATAGGCGGCGTGATACCTGGTGTTGGCGGGGTGCTGACGTTCCTGCCGAACATTCTGCTGCTGTTTCTGGCGATAGCGTTCCTGGAGGGGACGGGGTACATGAACCGGGCGGCGTTTGTGATGGATGGCTTCATGCATCGCTTTGGGCTTCACGGCAAGAGCTTCATCCCGATGCTGCTGGGCTTTGGGTGCACGGTGCCGGCCATCATGGCGACGCGGACGATCGAGTCCCGCCGCGACCGGCTGACGACCATCCTCATCCTGCCGCTGGTGTCATGCGGGGCGCGGTTCCCCATCTACGCGCTCTTCATCCCGGCGTTTTTCGCGGCTCGGTACCGTGCGCTGGTGCTGTGGGTCATCTACGTCATTGGCCTGGCGTTCGCGCTGCTGTTCGCGCGTCTGCTGAAGTCGACGCTGTTCCGTGGCGAGGAGGAGGTGTTTGTGATGGAGCTGCCGCCCTATCGGATGCCGACGGCGAAGGGCATCGCCATTGACCTGGGCGAGCGCGCGGTCATGTATCTGCACAAGGCGGGCACGGTCATTCTGGCGGCCTCCGTCATCCTGTTCCTCGTCAACAGCTATCCCAAGACGGCGGGTCTGCCGGAGGAGGGGCTGGCGCGTCTGCGCGAGCTGGAGCGGACGGTGGCCAGCCGGCCCGACGACCAGGAGGCGCGGCGGCGCCTGGAGGAGCTGCGGGCGGCGCAGGCCGTCGCCCAGTCACGGGCGACGCTGGGCGGTCGCATTGGCGGCGCGCTCTCCCGGGCGCTGGTCTTCGCCGGCTTCGAGAATCGCCGTGGCGAGCCGGACTGGAAGGCCAGCTCGGCCATCGTCGGGGCGTTTGCGGCCAAGGAGCTGTTCGTCTCCCAGCTCACGATACTCTACGCGCAGGACCGTCCGCGGTATGTGGAGGCCATGCGTCATGTCGAGGGCGAGGATGATGACGGCTGGATGCGGGCGGCTCTGGCGGACAACTACACGCCGCTGTCGGGCTTCTGCATGATGCTCTTCTGTCTCATCGCGATGCCGTGCATCGGCACGGTCGTTGTCGTGTGGCGCGAGACCGGCTCGCTGAGGCTGACCGTGGCCCAGGTGGCTGGCCTGACGCTCACCGCCTATGTCACGGCCACGGTCGTGTACCAGCTCGGCAAGCTGCTGTCCCTGGGGACGGCCTGAGTCCGGCGCCTGTCCGCCGTCCCGCCGAGTCGCCGTTTTTCCGTCGAGTCCTTTGCCCACCAACGTGTTCTACAGCGAGGGTTTGCCACATGGCCACGTCACCATCCCATCGGCTTTCCGTGTTGCTTCGGGACCTCCATGCGCTTCGGGTGCGCCGCAATGTCCAGCTGGCGGCGCTGCTGCTGGGCTGGGGCGTGGGCGCGGGGCTACTGCTGCTGCTGCTGTCGTGCTGGCTGGACGCCTGGCTGCGGCTGCCGGCCTGGGGGCGCTGGGGGGCGCTGTCGGCGGTGTCGCTGACGCTGGCGGCGACGCTGGCGCTGTCGGTGGCTCGTGCCGTGCGCCGCGCCTCGGACCAGGCGCTGGCGGCGCTGGCGGAGCAGGCTCAGCCGGAGGCGGGCAACGCCATCATCAACGCCGTCCAGCTTCACGAGTCGGGCACGGCGGGCGCGGGGCTGATAGAGGCCATCCTGGAGGAGGCGCCGGGCGCACGGCCCTCGGCGGTGCGTGTGTCGGCGACGTATCCGCGCGTGTGGCGAGTGGCGCTGGCATACGCGCTGCCGTCGGTGGCGCTGCTGGCGGCGCTGACGGGGCTGGTGGGGGGGGAGCGTCTGTCGGTGTCGCTGCGGCGGGTGGTATGTCCCTGGGCGGCCATTCAGCCCTACGCGGAGACGGTCATTGTCAGCGTGACGCCGGCGTCGGCGACGACGGTGCGTCGCGGCTCGCCGCTGACGGTGGAGGTGCGTGTCTCGGGCGTTGTGCCGGAGCTGGCCACGCTGGAGTGGCGCGCGGAGGAGGGAGGCGAGCGTGTGGAGATGACGCCGGAGCCGGGTCAGACGGGGGTCTTTGCCTGTGAGCTGCCGCCGCTGTTCGCGCCGTTGAGCTTTCGCGTCAGGGCGAACGACGCGGAGAGCGGCTGGCATGAGGTGTCGGTCGAGAATCCTCCTGGGCTGAGCAACTGGGAGTGTCAGGTGACGCCGCCGTCGTATGCGGGGCTGCCGGCGGTGACGTTCAGCGCGGCGTCGGAGACGCGCGAGGCGCTGGTGGGGTCACGTCTGGTGTTTGCGGGTGCAACGTCGCGTCCGGTGAGCCGGGCGTCGCTGCTGTCGGGGGACGATGTGCTGGCGACGTGCGAGGGCGCGGAGCCGTTCACGACGTTCAGGTGCCGTGTGGAGGCGCCGGCGTCCGGCGTCCTAGCCGTTGCGCTGACGACGCCGGACGGGCTGGAGTCGCGGCAGCCGGTGCCGATCAGCGTGACGGCGGATCTGCCTCCGTCCGTCAGTCTGCTGGACACGGCGACGCAGCACAGGGTGCGCCATGGAGAGCACATCACGATCCAATTTGGCGCGCGTGATGACTATGGGCTGCGGGGCGTGACGCTGGAGCAGCTGCTGCCGGAGAACCGGACGGCCGACATCGCGGAGGCGCTTCCGGAGGCGTCGCAGCGGCGGCAGTTCCAGGGTCGCTTTGTGGTAGACACGGCGACGTTCGACCCGCGTGGGGGGGCGTTGCGGTTCCGTGTCTGCGCGGAGGATCTGGCGCCGTCCAACGCCAGGCGTCCGGGTCTGTCGCCCGTCATCACGGTTCAGTTTCTGAGCGCGGAGGAGACGGCTCGTCGCGAGCGCGAGAAGGCGGGCGCCGCGGCCAGGACGCTGGAGCAGTTGCTGGCCCGGCAGCGGAACGCGCTGAAGGGCACGAACGAGGCGATGCGCCGGACAGCGGCCGGCGCGGCGCCCACGGACAGCCAGATTGGCTCCATGTCGCAGGAGCAGCGCCAGATACGCGAGATGGCGCTGGCCATTCTGGAGCACCGTGAGATGCTCGGCATCGTCGGCGACACGCTTGCGGGGCTGTCGAACCTGGAGATGCCGCAGGCCATTGTGGCCATCGACGCGCTGCGGCAGGCTCCGCCGACGGGCATGCTCGCGGCTCTCCAGCAGGTGGCTGACATCCAGACGCGGATTGTCGCCTGCCTGAGCTCCATGGATGGCAAGGCGCTGGCCTCCGAGGAGAAGCACCGCGCCAGGATGGACTGCTTCGAGCGTCTTCAGCGGCTGGTGAAGGACCAGTCGCTGCTCATCCGCCAGACGGGCGAGGCGTCCGGGCGGAAGGACGCCGACCTGGAGGGGCTGTCGCGCTGCCAGGTGTCGCTGGCGCGTGCCATCCTGGCGTTCAACGACGCCGCGCTGCGCAGCGCCGAGGAGTACGCGGGCGACGACTTCTCCGTGCAGCTGCGCAAGGCGCTGGAGGCCATCGACCAGGGCAAGTCCTACGACCATGCGCTTGCCGCCAGCGAGCTCCTTGACGAGGAGACGCCGGCGGCCGCCGTGGATGAGCAGAAGCAGGCCCTCAAGGGGCTGGCCGCCGCCTACACCATCCTCAACCAGTGGCGCATCAGCCAGGCGGCCAGGACCGTGGCGGCCGCCAAGGAGACGATAGAGGAGGTCAGGGAGGTGCTGGCGGGGCTGGAGAAGACGCAGGCCCGCATCGCCGAGGTCGCCCGCGAGCTTCAGCGGCGCAAGCCGCCCGAGGACGACCCCGGCCTCAAGGACGACATGGAGAAGATGGCCGCCGAGCACGAGAAGATGCTCGACCTTCTCGAGAAGTGCGCCAACGACCTCTACCAGTTCCCCGACCTTCCCATCTGCAACGAGCTCAACTCCAAGATGAAGGAGATCTTCGAGGACGTCATGCAGGCCAAGGATTCCGAGAAGCTCAAGGCGGTCGAGATCGCCGTCCAGAAGGAGGATGCCATCCTCGACCTCATCCGCAAGACTACCGAGCGCGTCGACGACGTCGAGATGTGGCTGCCCGACGTCCCCGACCACTTCGTCTGGAACATGGAGTCCTTCGACGCCGACGAATTCCCCGAGATGCCGCTCGTCGAGCTGCCCGAGGAGCTTCAGGACATCGTGGGCGAGCTGCTGGAGCAGGACAGCGACATCGACGCCGCCAGCCAGGACACCACCGGCAACAACATGGTCGCCGACATGGAGATGGGCTGGGCCGTCATGGACGGCCCCATGCCCTCCTTCTCCGCCAAGGGCAAGTCCGGCAACACGCGCCCCAACGACAACGAGATGACCGGTCGGTCCGGCTCCGGACGCGAGGGCATGTCCAACGGCGAGCTCGTCGAGAACCACGTCAAGGGCTACGAGGGACGCAAGACCAAGGCCAGGAAGACGAACGACCCCTACCAGAAGGGGCAGGTCACCGAGGACAAGGACTCCACCATGGACGCGCGCTCGACCGGCGGCGGCAAGCTGGGCGGCGACTCCGAGTCCATCGGCATGTTCGGGAACGCCCAGCGGCGCGACCTTCACCGGGGCGCCCACGGGCGCACGCCGCGCCAGCTCCGTCAGGAGACGGATGTGCTCTTCGCGAAGGCCCGGCTGCTCTACGCCAACCCCGGCTCGCTCGGCGAGGCCGCCCATCATCTCTCCGTCGTCGGGCGGAATCCGCCGGACCTCAAGTCGTTCGAGTCCATCAGGAAGAAGGTGGTGCGTCGGCTGTCGGACACGGTGATCGAGATGCAGGAGGGGACGGTGCTGCCGATGCCCGTCGATCCGGTCACGAAGCAGACCGCCGGCGCGGGGGACCAGCGGCAGGGCGATCGGGTGTCCGACGAGTACCGTCCCCAGCTCAACAGCTACTTCAAGAGCCTGGGGCAGTGAGGAAGTGGGGGCAGACATGCTGGCGGCAGACGCGGACATCCTGTTCCTGGACTTCGAGACGACGGGCTCCGTCCGCGGCCATGACAACCTGCCGTGGCAGTTGGGCGCCATCCGGATGCTTGACCTGGAGCCGCGTCCGTCCGAGGCGTTCTCGCTGCTGCTGCGCGTGCCGGAGACGCATCCGTTCAATCCGTACGCGCCGGGTCGCTGGGCGTCCATCCGGGAGCGTCTGGGCGCGTCGCCCACGCTGGTGAGTCTGTGGCCGCAGTTGGCGCCCTGGCTGACGGGGCGGGCGCTGGTCGCGCACAACACGCCCACCGAGCGTTCCATCCTGCGGCGCCATTTCCCGCTGCATCGGTTCGGGCCGTGGCTGGACACGCTGGCCATGGCTCGCTGCGCCTATCCGGGGCTTGAGAGCCACAAGCTGGAGGATCTCATCCCCGAGCTGGGGCTGCAGGGGCGTCTCGAAGGTCTGGCGCCGGGGCTGCAGCCCCACGACGCCTTCTACGACGCCTGCGCCTCCGCCGTCCTCTTCCGCCACATCCTCATGCAGCCTGGCTGGCATCATGCCACCGTCGAGGCGCTGGAGCGGCTGTCGCCGTCTGTCCCGCAGCGGCGGTGA
>CALZPA010000164.1 GCA_945827525.1 uncultured Lentisphaeria bacterium
AACCGCTGGGACAGAGACTGAACTCCGGACATCCTTCGGCATCTCATTTTGCGCCTTTTATGGACTTCTACTTTTTGCGCAACGTTTGTGTCTGCGTCCGAGCCAAGCGCCGCAGCTCCTGACACACGCGCACGGACACCGCGTCGCCCTCCCTCCGCGCCGCCTCCACCGCCAGCGACAGCCAACGCTCCGCCTCCTCAAAACGACGCCCACGCAGCGACGCCTCCCCCGCCCACCGAAACGCCTCCGCCCGCAGATGGGGCGCCACCTCCGGCATCCCGCGCAGCGCACCCGCCACATCCGTCATCATCCGGTCCGCATCCTGCGCCTGCCCTGACGCCGCCACCAGCTTCGCCGCCAACATCATCAGCCGACAGTCCGCCACCGTCGTCACCGAACCCGGCAACGTCCCCAGAACCCGTAACGCCTCCCCCGGACGCCCCAGCGCCACCGACGCGCGCGCCAGACCCTCCAGCGCCGCCAGGCGCTCCTCCTCCGTCACCGCGCCCATCAGCGTCTCCCCACGCACCGCCACCTGCCGGAACGACGACACCGCCGCCGGCCAGTCCCCGCGGCACTCCGCCAGATACCCGCGCCCCAGCGCCTCCGTCGACGTCATCCGCGAAGCGCATCCCACGCCCCACAGCGACGCCGCCAGCAGCCCCCACACCACCCGGCTCCGACGACCGCTACTCATAGTTCACCGACGGGTGCTGGGTGACGGCCGAGACGTCGCCCTGCCGCGGCCCATAGGGCCAGGTCGTGTTGCCGGGGAACTGCCACGAGCAGCCATCCAGGTCATGCCCCTGGTTCTTCGTCGTCAGCCCCCCAA
This sequence comes from uncultured Lentisphaeria bacterium, assembly GCA_945827525.1. Classification (GTDB taxonomy): domain Bacteria; phylum Verrucomicrobiota; class Lentisphaeria; order Oligosphaerales; family Oligosphaeraceae; genus CAAGGB01. The sequence continues at coordinate 833 of CALZPA010000164.1, forward strand.
CCAGCCGGATGGTCCCGACATGGCCGTCGGCGAACGCGCCGTTGGCGCAGTTGCTGCCATGGCGGTACACATACTCGGCCAGCGACGTCGTCATGTCCCCCTTGTTCTTGCCGATGCTCAGCCCCGCGCCCGTCACCGTGTGATCGTCCGACTGGTTCTGGTAGTCCGTCCACTGGCACCGGCGCGACGGCTGCCCGTTCAGGGGCGACGTCCGCACCTGATCCATGCGCTTCAGCCCCACGCTCGTCATCGTCTGCGAGTCGCTCAGGTTGCACGTCCCGCCAATCGACACCCGAACCGTCACGCCACCCTGCGTGCAGATGCCCAGACGCCCCAGACTCTCCGTCGTCCCATCCCCAGGACAGCGCACCAGCTCCTGCGGCAACGCCGAATTCGCCCCCACAAAGTACGACGTGAACCCCAGCTCCGGCTTCAGATACTCCCGGATGTCCACAAAATACTCGGCATAGTCGTCCGCATACATCGCCGTCGCCAACGCATATCCCTTCAGCAGATTGCGGCAGCTCACCTCACGCGCCTTCGCGCGCGCCTTCCCCAACGCCGGCAGCAGCATCGCCGCCAAAATCGCGATGATCGCAATCACCACCAGCAACTCAATCAACGTAAATACTCGCCCCAAACGTCTTCTCATCCGTCTCCAGCTCCTGCTTCCTGACTGACACAGCACACACACTCGAAAAAAACAAGACCAGGCCTGTGTCCTAGCAGAAAGCGTGCCAGGCATCGACAAGCGCGTCCTCCAGGCGCACGAACGCCTGGAGGACGCACCATTGCAGGACAGCCGCTGCACCCATCCGGGGCAACGGCATCCCCTCATGCTCCTCCCCTACCGCGCCTCCAGCGGCAGGAACTCCACGCTCTGACGCTCCTCACCATTGAGGAAGAACGTCACGGCGCGCGTTCCCGGCGTGCGCAGCAGGATGCGGTTGCGCCCCGCCTGCAACGGCAGCCGGATGCGCTTCGCCGGCGTCAGGCGCTGGCCATTCAGCCACATCTCGCAGCCCTTGCCGATGGCGCTCGTCGCCAGCTCGACCTTGCCCGCCTCGCCGGTCGGCAGACGCATCTCGGCCACCAGCACCGCCGGCTGACCCTCGACCTTCTTGCGCAGCCCCCAGTCGCGGTAGCGCGGGTAGATGACACCCGTGCCCGCCGCCGGATCCGCGCTCACGCCCTCAACCGCCGCCAGACCCGACAGCGACGCCCCCGGACGCGACAGCGACGCATAGTCCGCCTGCTCCGGAGCCATGTGGAACGACACCACGTCATTGACCGTCTTCGGCAGGCCAGACGCGCGCTCCTCACGCAGCGACGCATACAGGCGGCAGCGAACGCCATCGCGCACAAAGTCCGCCTGAACCGCATAGTACGGACGCCCATACCGGAAGTACAGCTCCTCCCGACGGCTCGTCTGCGTCACCTCGGCCACCGCGCTCGCGCCAGCGCCGACCTCGGACACCTCCCGACGCAGCGTCTCCGACGCATACGCCGCCGGGAAGCGGAACGTGAACGCGACCTGCTCCAGCGCCTTCGCGCCATCCAGGTTCTCCAGCTCCGCACGGAACGCAAGCCCCTCGCGACGCAGACGCAGCGCCGCGAACGGCAGCCGTGCATCCGGCTTCCCGTCGTCGCCCATGCGCCCGAAGAGCGTCGGCAGCGCGTGCCCCGCACCATGGGCCAGCTCGACGGCGCCCTCCTTCCAGCTCGCGCCCTCGCCCGTGACGCCACGCGGCACCGCCTGGTTCACGCTGAACCACAGCGGCACGCTGTCGCCCAGCTCAAACGGCTCCATGCGCGTCACCGTGACCACCACGTCCTTCCCCTCGACCGCCGTCGTCACCGTCGCGTTCTGCGCCTCATACCGGTACGCGCCGTACTCCGTCTGATTGCAGTACCACCAGTCGGCATGGCCAGCCAGCAGCGCATAGCACTGGTTCAGCTTCTCCAGTCCCTCCTTCGTGTGCCACGAGTGCATCGCCATCGAGATGGACGGCTGACGCTCCAGCGACCGCGTGTCCCTCAGCGCCTGCTCAATGCCGCGGCGCATCTTCTCCACATCCGGCTCACGGTCACCAGGGGCGATGAACCGCGACATCGCGAACGTCCCCGCCGGATACCCCAGACGCTGCCCCAAATCCGGATACACCACGTCCGGAGACGAGATGACCCCGACCGCCCTCATCGCCCAGCCAATGCTCGCCGGCACCAGCTCACACTCCGAGTTCCACCCGCAGAACGGCAGCACCTGCGAATTCACCGCCGTCTGCGACGCCGTCTCCAGCTCAATCCGGTTCGCCATGTACTCCTCGAAATGCGCAAACGAGTCGAGGTGCGGCAACTGCGGATGACGAACCGTATGCAGCCCCACCGAACAGCCCGCCGTCAGCAGCTTCCGCAGATACTCGGGATCGCTCCGCAGCACCCCTCCGACCGCCCCCAGGAAAAACGTCCCCGGAACACCCTGACGACGCATCACCTCATGCGTCCGCAGATGACTCGGCGTCGAGTCGTCCCAACGCGACGAGCACGCCAGCACATAGTGACGCGGCAGCGGACGAACCTTCACCACCGCCGCGCGCGCCTCCGCCTCGCTCCCAAACTGCAGCCGGAACTGCTGCCCATACTCCCGGAACCCCAACGGATTCCCTCCCAACAGCGATAGCCCCACCGCACACCACATCGCCAGAACGCCCTTCACACTGCTCCTCATCGCACTCGTTCGCTCCATGCTCAATTCTTCTCGTTCATGCCTTCATTCATTCAGACAGCGCAGCGTCTGCGGCGCTTTTCGCGCCCGGCCACGTTGATTATCAGTGGCACGTGACATACATTAACCCCTCGTGTCAGGTTGACACACCTGAACCAGACAAAAAACACACTTTTTTCTCCCGGGACAAAGCAAACATGTGGTTTGGCATTCCAGCATTGGTGGCTACAGGCATGACCTGGAGCCTCGTCGGCGTCATCAGCGGCAGCGCACCCAAACATGGACTTCAGATGAGCCTCGTTCAGCTCCTCGGCGGACTCACTTCCCTCGTCATCGGCATCTGCGTCCTCCTGACCACCGGCTCCCTCACCCAGGCCACCCCCGAGGCCATCCGCTACGTCATCGTCTGCTGCCTGCTCAGCGGCATCGGCAACTACGCCCTGCTCCAGCTCATGTCACGAGCCATGCAGACCGGCCCCAACGGCATCATCTGGTCCATCGTCCAGAGCGGACTCATCTTCCCCTTCACCATGGGCATTCTCTTCTTCAACGTCGAGCTCAACGCCTGGAAGGTCTGCGGCATCATCATGATCATCACCGCCCTCGCCATCTTCGGCACCGCCAAGGACAACTCCGCCTCCGGCAGCCGCAAATGGCTCCTCTTCGCCTTCACAGCCTTCGTCATCTGCGGCATCCAGCAGTCCATCAACAGCCTCCCCTCCTACCGCGATGACTGCACCGGACTCTCCGTCCTCAAGTCCCTCATGAACTCCACCGGCGTCGTCCTCGCCGCACTCTTCGGCCAGCTCACCGGACTCGAGGCCAGACGACTCGCCGACGCCAACGGAAACCAGCTCCACGGCCCCAAAGCCTTCCTCGCCGCCCTCCGCCAGCACCTCGGCAGCCGCTTCATGTGGGGCTACATCGCCATGCAGCAGGGCTTCCACGTCATCACCTCCTATCTCCTCATGTACCGAGGCATGGACGCCATGCGCGCGGCCGGACTCGGCAACGTCTCCTATCCGCTCCTCGTCTCCTCCTGCATCGTCGGCTTCTTCCTCTACTCGCTCATCTTCCTCCGCGAGAAGGTCCGCCCCATCCAGTTCCTCGGCCTCGCGCTCTGCATCGGAGGCATCGCCGCCATCTGCGTCAAGTCCGCAGCCTGACGCCCCTCCTCGCCGCACATACAGAAAAACGGCCGGCCCCGGACGGCGGGAACGCTCGCTCCCGCGTCCGGGGCCGGCCTGCGCCATGCCCGTCGTCAGACCATCAGTCGCAGTTCTTGCCGCTGATGGTGTCGCCCTCGAAGTCGTTGGTGACGCCGGTGTTGGTGATGAGGCAGTCGGGGTCAATCTCGTCGACGCTCCCCTGCCACAGATACTTGCGCGTCTCGGCGACGATGACGCTGCTCAGCGCAATCAGGCTGACCAGGTTCGGCAGCGCCATCAGACCATTCGCGATGTCCGAGATCGTCCACACCGTGTCCAGCTTGACGCAGGTGCCGACGAAGATGAGGATGACGAAGATGATGCGGAAGACCAGCATGAGCCGCTTGCCGCCCAAGTAGTGGAACGCCTGGCTGGCGTAGCAGTACCAGCCCAGAATCGTCGTGTACGCGAACACGACCAGCGCGATGGTCAGCACATGGCGGCCGACGTCGGGTATCATGGCGAACGCCTGACCCGTCAGCACCGAGGCGTTCTCGATCGCGCGGAAGTCATAGTCGGGCGCCATCTTCAGACCGGCCGACACCACCGCGATGCCCGTCAGCGCACAGATGATCACCGTGTCCCAGAACGTGCCCGTCGAGGAGATCAGCGCCTGCCGGACCGAATTGCGCGTCTTGGCGTTCGCCGCCACAATCGGCGCCGAACCCAGACCCGACTCGTTCGAGAACAGACCGCGCGCCACACCAAAGCGCAGCGCCATCATCATCGCCGTCCCCATGAAGCCACCCGTGATCGCGCGCGTGCTGAACGCCTCGGAGAGGATCAGCCCGACCGCCGCGCCCACCGTGCCGCGGCACAGCACCAGAACCGCCACGCACCCAACCACATACAGCAGCGCCATGAACGGAACCAGGAACGAGCACGCGCGCGAAATCACGTTGATGCCGCCCAGCACCACCATCGCTATCAGGATCATCTCAATCAGACCCGTCGTCATCGGCGCCACGCCATACGTCTGGTTGACGCTCGAAGCCACCGCGTTCGACTGCGTCATGCACCCAATGCCGAAGCTCGCGATGATCGTCACCACCGCAAACACCACCGCCAGCCACCGACAGCGCATCCCACGCTCAATCACATACATCGGACCGCCGTGCGTCCGACCCTCCGCATCCTGGACGCGGTACTTCACCGACAGCAGCGCCTCCGCGTACTTCGTCGCGATCCCGAACACGCCGAACAGCCAGCACCAGAACACCGCACCAGGACCGCCATTCTTGATGGCCGTCGCCACACCGATGATGTTGCCCGTGCCAATCGTCGCCGCCAGCGCAATCGCCAACGCGCCAAACTGCGAGATCTCGCCCTTCGACTCCTTGTCCGGCGTCAGGCTCAGCTTGATGCCCAGCGGAATGTAGCGCTGGATGAACCGCAGACGCAGCGTCAGGAAAATGTGCGCGCCACCCAGCAGTATCAGCAGCGGCGCACCCCACAGAAAGTCGTCCAGCCACGTCACTCCCGCCGAAATCTGCCCCCACAGCTCGCACTTCTCCAGTGACTCGCATCCCGTCAGACCCACACAGCACAGCAGAGACACCAGCAGCGTCACCACCGCACGACACGCTCCACGACGACCACTTCCACGACGACTGTTCGCTTCCATCGCTCCTGCCTTCGTCTCCCTCCTGCAGGGAGACCTATGCTCCTTAAAATAGCCTACCGCCGACGGCCAAAGCGGACTGCGCCCAACCATCGGACACAGACGACCACCGGCAAACATACGTGCCTCCTCGGCACCAAGACCAATGCCTCACAGGGAAAAATAGCTGAATTTAAGGTGGACGCAATCAATGTCAAGCCATCCACCCACACGCAAACGCCCTTTTTTTGACTCTCCAGCCGCACAAATTCCCCCCAGACAACACCTCCAAATTTGTCCCACGCCCAAATTTGCCTATATTATGCCGCATGAGAAATTCCGGGAGCCGCGGCTCCCGTCCGCCCTGCCCCCTCACGTCCCTGCCTGGCTCCCATCGCCGTCCCCCCCCGCATGAACGCACTCACCGCCGCACTCCAGATCCTCGCCCTAAGCAACGAGCCGCTCTCCAAACAGGAAATCGCCAGGCGCGCCATTGAGTCCGGCATCTGGGTCTCAACCGGAAAGACTCCCTACGAGACCATCGGCTCGCAAATCTACACCGACATCAAGAAAAAGGGCGACCGCTCCGAATTCGTCCTCGTCGAACCCGGCGTCTTCACCCTCCGGCAGCTCACCCAGCAGACACAGCGCCCCAAGACCGACACCCCGACACAGCCACAGGCCGACAAGGCACAAGACCCAGGCACGACGACGACCAACAACAAGAAGACCCAGCCACAGACCACGCAGGCCAAGCCGCAGCCCACGCAGGCCAAGCCGCAGAACGACGCCGAGCCGTCACCGCAGCCCGCCCGCTCCAGGCTCGCCGATCCCATCCGGGACGACCTCCAGACCATCGCCGAGCCACAGTCCTTCGCCGACTGCGCCTACGCCATCCTCGACTCCTTCGCCTGCCAGAAGCCCATGACCTTCCACGACATCGCCAAGCGCGCCGTCGACCATGGACTCATCAGCGCCAATCTCCCCAACCCCGCCAACGCCATCGCGCAGGACGTCACCGCCGAAATCCAGCGCTGCCAGCAGCAGGCCGAACTCCCGCGCTTCGTCCTCTCGCGCAACCACGCCGAACTCGCGCTCGCACAGTGGTCCGACGCCGGGACAACAGACGCCCAGGACGCCGAGCCCGCCGAAATCAGCGAGCCGCTCCCCCTCGCCGACTGCGCCCAGCGTGTCCTCGAGGAAAGCCAGACCACCCGCCCCATGCACTACCGCACCCTCGCCGCCAAGGCCATCGAGGCCGGATGGCTCGTCTCCTCCAGCAGAACGCCCGAAGTCTCCCTCTACGCGCAGATCATCACCGAAATCAAGCAGCGCATGCGCAAGGGAGAGCCTCAGCGCTTCATCCGCTACAAAAACGGCTTCATCGGACTCACCGCCTGGAACGACAACTCCATCGCCGCCACCATCCAGAAGCATAACCAGCAGGTCCTCAACGACGCCATCCAGAGACTGCAGCAGCTCTCCTGCGAACACCTCGAGGCCATCCTCACCCGACTCCTCGCCGAAATGGGCTTCGAGGACATCACCATGACCCACTCCCAGGACACCACACGCTTCACCGTCTCCGCCACCCTCGTCGCCGCCGGCGCCTTCCGCCTCCCCACCACCGTCCTCTTCGTCCGCGAACCCAGAACCATCGACGCCCCCTCCTTCCGAAAGCTCGTCGCCGACGCCCCGGACGGACAGCGGCTCATGCTCATCGCCACCTGCGACTTCTCGCCCGCCGTCGCCGACGAGGCCAGAAAACGCGCCATCCCACTCGTCAACGCCGCACAGCTCGCCGCGCTCCTCGCCGAAAACGCCGTCGGCATCCGCAAGTCCAGCGTCACCTGCCTCGAACTCGACGCCGACGAACTCAACGGCTAAATCCCTAAAATGCCGCCGAGCGAGGCGAGGCCTGTCCCGACGGCGACCCCGCCGTCGGGTAAAAATCGACTTAATCCCCCAAAGCACTGCCCCGGTGGCAAAAATCAAGGGACTTCTTCTCGTTTTTCAGCTAAT
>CALZPA010000165.1 GCA_945827525.1 uncultured Lentisphaeria bacterium
GACGTTGGCGAAGTTGTAGGTGGGCATGCCGTCGTGCTTGATGAGGATCATGTCGTCGAGGGTGTCGTTGGGGAAGGTCATGTCGCCGAAGATGACGTCGTGGTAGGAGGTCTCGCCGGTGATGGGGGCGTTCTGGCGGATGACGTAGGGGACACCGGCGTCGAGGCGGGCCTGGACCTCCTCCTTGGAGAGGGCGAGGCAGTGCTTGTCGTACTTGAAGACCTCGCCGCGGGCCTTGGCCTCCTCGCGGCGCTGCTCGAGCTCCTCGGCGGTGCAGAAGCAGTAGTAGGCGTCGCCGGAGGCGACGAGGCGGAGGGCGTACTCCAGATACATGGACTTACGCTCGCTCTGGATGTAGGGGCCGCAGGGGCCGCCGACGTCGGGGCCCTCGTCCCAGGTCATGCCGCAGCCGCGCAGCGTGTCGTAGATGACCTCCGTGGCGCCCTCGACGTAGCGCTCCTGGTCGGTGTCCTCGATGCGGAGGATGAATTTGCCGCCGTTCTTGCGCGCGTAGAGGTAGTTGTAGAGGGCGGTGCGCAGACCGCCGAGGTGCATGAAGCCGGTCGGTGACGGCGCAAAGCGGGTGCGGACTTCCTGGACGGGGGTTCTGTGGTCGGCCATGGTCGCTGGGTCTCCAGAGGATGCGTGGGTGGGTGAGTGGTGGTTCTGTGTATGGCGTTTGGGCAATGGGCTGGCCTGGGGTCAGGTCAGACGCTGGCCGTCTCGGGTTCCTTGGTCAGCCAGATGGTGCAGGGGCCGTCGTTGGTCAGGGACACCTTCATGTCGGCGCCGAAGCGTCCAGTCGCCACCGTCACGCCCAGGTCGCGGAGGCGTTTGACAAAATGCTCGTAGAGGGGTTCCGAGACGGGGCCGGGGGCGGCCTCGACGTAGCTGGGGCGGCGTCCGCGGCGCGTGTCGCCGTAGAGCGTGAACTGGCTGACGACGAGAGCCTCGCCGCCGACGTCGAGCAGCGAGCGGTTCATGACGCCGTTCTCGTCGTCGAAGACGCGCAGGTTGGCGCACTTGTCGGCGAGGAAGTCGGCCTCCCGCTGGCTGTCCTGATGGGTGACGCCGACGAGCAGCAGGACTCCCTTGCCGATGGCGCCGACCTCGGCGCCGTCAATCGTCACGGATGCGCCGGACACGCGCTGCAGCAGCACTCTCATGGTTCACTTGCCTCCTTGGGGCCTGCCCCGTGGTTCAGTTCATCTCCTCTCATCATGTCGGCCAGCCGGGCCACGACCTCCTCGACGGGCAGCCCGACGACGTTGCTCCAGGAGCCGCTGACGCCGGCCACGACCATCTCGCCATGCTCCTGGATGGCGTAGGCGCCCGCCTTGTCCAGCACGTCGACGCAGGCCAGATAGCGTTCGATGGCCTCCGCGTCCAGCGTCCGGAAGGTGACGGCGGTGCGGCTGACCCACGACTGCGCGGCGCCGTCGCGCCCAATCAGGCAGACGCCCGTCAGCACGTCGTGCGTCCGGCCCGACAGCGCGGCCAGCATCCGGCGGGCCGCCGCCAGGTCACGCGGCTTGCCCAGCGCCTGGCCGTCCAGGACGACGACCGTGTCCGCGCCCAGCACGATGCGCCCCGGACAGGTGGCCGCGACCTGTCCCGCCTTCAGCGCGGACAGCCGCCGCACCAGCGACTCCGGCGACTCGCCCGGCAGGGGCGACTCGCACACGTCGGCGGGCTGGCAGCGGAACGCGACGCCGGCCCGCGTGAGCAGCTCGCGGCGGCGCGGCGACTGCGAGGCGAGGATGATGGCTTCGGCTTCGTCCGGCATGGCCGTGCTCTCCGCGTCAGCGCGTGCGCCGTCCGCGGGCGCGGTCGATGCGGCGGCGTTCGGCGCGGTAGTCGACCTCGCGGGCGAACTTGGCTCCGGCGGCGGCCTTGCGGGCCTCGTCGGACTCCTCGACGCGCTTGCGCTCGCGCAGGTCGAGGAGGATGGGGAGTCCCGCCTCGGGGTAGAAGGCGTCGCGGATCTGGTTGGTCAGATAGGTGAGGTAGTTGGTGGGGCAGAGGTCGCGGCGGTTGACGAAGAGGACGAAGCGCGGCGGGTTGTTGTCCTTCATGGTGCCGTAGTAGACCTTGAAGCGCTTCATGCCGCTGGCGGGTGGCGGATTGCGCGTCAGGGTGTCCTGGAGGAACTGGTTGAACAGTCCGGTCGGGACGGAGACACCCATCTGCTCGCGGACGTGGACGAGATGGCCGACGATGCTGTTGAAGTGGTACCCGTTCTGGACGGAGATGACGTGGAGCGGCGCATGGTTCATGTAGGGCATGCGCTCGCGGACGAGTTCCTCCAGCTCCTTCTCCTTGCGTCCCTCCTTGAGAGCCAGATCCCACTTGTTGGCGAGGATGACGCAGGCCTTGCGCGCCTCGCAGATGACGCGGGCGATGCGGCGCTCCTGGGTGGTGCAGGGGTCGGTGGCGTCAATCATGAAGAGGACGATGTCGCAGCGCTTGATGGCGGCCTCGGAGCGCGACAGGCTGAAGAACTCGACGACGGTGTCGATCTGCTTCTTGCGCCTCATGCCAGCGGTATCGATGAGGGTGACGGGGACCTCCTGCCCCTCCCAGCGGAGGTCGAGGGGGATGTCGATGGCGTCGCGCGTGGTGCCGGCGATGTCGCTGACCATCACGCGCTTCTCGCCGAGGAAGCGGTTGACGAGGGAGGACTTGCCGACGTTGGGCCGTCCGACAACGGCGACCTTGAGCCGTTCGGGCTCGGCGTGGGTCTCCTCCTCCTGGGTCTGCGGGATGTGGCGTAGGACGGCGTCGAGCAGGTCGGCCGCGCCGGTGGTGTGGACGCAGCTGGTGGGGACCATCTCGGGATAGCCGAGGCGGGCGAACTGTCCGGGCGCCAGGGCGCGCATCTCGGCGTTGTCGGACTTGTTGACGGCGATGACGACGGGCTTGCCGGTGCGGTGGAGGAAGTCGCCGACCTCCTCGTCCTGCGGGGTGATGCCCTCCTGGAAGTTGACCACCCAGACGAGGACGCTCGCCTCCGCCACAATCTCGGCGACCTGCTCGCGGATGAGCCCGTCGAACAGGTCGATGTTCTTCTCGGTGCGGCACGTGCCCAGACCGCCCGTGTCCACCAGCAGGAAACGGCGCCCGAAGTGCGAGCCCGGCGCCGCCACGCGGTCACGGGTCACGCCGCTCTGCTCGTGCACAATCGAGATGCGCCGTCCCAGAATGCAGTTGAACAGCGCGGACTTGCCGACGTTCGGACGGCCCACAATGGCGATGATGGGTAGACTCATCTCTTCGTATCTCCTCTCGGCTTCGCGCCCGGACGGCGCGCCCTCAGCCCCTTCCGGACGAGAGCGCCTCCCGCGCGCGCACAATGTCACAGGCTATCTGGCGCCGCAGCGCCTCCGCGTCCGCAAAGCGGACGCTGCCCCGGATATGGCTGACGAACTCGATTTCCAGACCATGGCCATAGAGCTCGCCCGCAAACTCGAACAGATGCAGCTCGACGACGACGCTTCCGCCGCGCAGCGTCGGCGCGTCCCCCACATAGAGGATGCCGTCGTGCCAGGGTCCCTCGCCGTCGATGCGCCCCCGCGCCGCATAGACGCCGAACGCGGGCAGGCAGACGCCGCCGTCCAGCACGTTCGCCGTCGGGTAGGCCAGTGCCGTCGTGCCCAGATGCTGGCCATGCGTGACCTCCCCCGACAGGACGAACGGACGCCCAAGCAGCCGCGCGGCCTCCTCGACGCGCCCGTCGGCCAGCGCCGCGCGGACGCGGGTGCTGCTCACCGGCTGCCCGTCCAGCTCCACCGCCGGCACCACGCGGACCTCCGCCCCGCTCAGCGACGCCAGCAGCGCGCCATCCCCCGCGTTCCGACAGCCAAAGCGCCAGTTCCAGCCCACGCAGTAGCCCGGAACCGACACCCCAGGAACCGACAGGTGACGGCGGAAGAACTCCTCCGGCGACAGCGACGCCAGCTCCCGCGTGAACGGAAACGACACGAAGTGCCGGACGCCCAGCGCCCGCAGCTGCGCGATGCGCTCCGACGGCGAGCACAGCCGCGCCGGTGCGCCGCGCCCCAGCACCTGCCGCGGATGCGGCTCGAAGTACAGCACGACCGGCACAGCCGACAGACGCCGGGCCTGCGACAGCAGCTCCCGAACAATCGCCTGATGACCCAGATGGACGCCGTCAAAGACGCCCAGGGCCAGCACCGCCCGGGACACGCCCAGCTCCGCCAGCCCCGTCACGACCACCACGTCCGATGTGGACTCTGACTTTCCCGTATCGCCGACCATCGCCCGCACTCCCGGAAACACGGCCCGCCGACGCCGACTAGGCGTACAGCGCGGCCACCTCCTCCAGCGACATCACCCGACGCCGAAGCTCCTCGAGGTCCCACTCGCGAACCTCGTCCACCCGGACGGCCGACTCGACCGACAGCCGCCCCGAACGCGTCCGGCGCAGCGCCGACATATGGCCGCCGCAGCCCAGCCTGCGCCCCCAGTCCGCGCACAGCGTCCGCACATACGTGCCCTTCGAGCACGTCAGGCGGAAGTCGACCTCCGGCAGCTCGACGCGCAGCAGCTCCAGCGCGTGGATGGTCACCGGACGCGCCTTGCGCTCCACGACCTCGCCTCGCCGCGCCAGCTTGTACAGCGGCTGCCCCTGCACCTTGATGGCCGAGACCATCGGCGGCGTCTGCAGGATCTCGCCCAGAAACGACTGCGCCGTCTCGCGCACCTGCGCCTCCGTGACGCCGGACACGTCGCCCGTCGCCGTCACCTGGCCCGTGCTGTCCTCGCTGTCCGTCTCCACGCCCAGGCGCATCGTCGCCTCATACACCTTGTCCTGGCCCATCAGGCTGTCCTGCAGGCGCGTCGCGCGGCCGCAGAGGACGACGAGCAGGCCGGTGGCCAGCGGGTCGAGCGTGCCGCAGTGCCCCGTCTTGTCCAGATGGAAGCGACGGCGGATGAGGTTGACGACATCGAAGCTGGTCCAGTCCTGGGGCTTGTCCAGCAGCAGGAGGCCATCGACGCGGTTGGGCTCGGGGCGCGGCATCAGGCCTGTCCCTCCTCCGGCGACGGCGCCTCCGGCTTGGCCGGGCGACCGCCCTCCTCCTTGTCCAGGCCCAGCTCGCTGATGATGGACATCACGCGCTCCGCCTTCTCGGCCGTGTGGTCGAGACGGAACTTGAGGACGGGCGTGAAGCGCATCACGATGTTGCGGGAGATCTCGCTCTGGAGCAGCGCCCGCTTGCGGTTCACCAGATCCATCACGGCCTGCTGCTGGGCGGGGCTGCCGTAGACGCTCACATACACCGTCGCGTCGCGCAGCTCCTGCGTCACCTCGACGCCGGTGACCGTCACCAGCGCCCCACTCGCCGCCGGGCAGATGTACTTCTCAAACGCCAGACCAAGCTCCCGGCGAAGCAGTTGGTTCAGCCTCGTTGTCCTCTTGACAGCCATGACTTAGGCTTTGCTCCCTACAATTCCGCACACTCACTCAACTTCAGACCTGACGGCACAGACGGACGCGCGCGTCATCTCCGGACGCACGGCACCGCCAGGACGTGCCGCACGACGGGGACAGGGCAGGACGGACGGCACCAGGGCCGACCGCCCCGCCAACCCGCGCGACGCCGGGCCGCGCCCCCTCCTTACAGGTCGGGCGCGACCTCGACCACGTTGAACAGCTCCAGACGGTCGCCAACCTCGAACTCCTCGAAGTTGTCCAGCCGGATGCCGCACTCGTTGCCCGCCTGAATCTCGCGCACATCCTCCTTGAAGTGGCGCAGCGACTGCACCTGCCCCAGGTAGATGAGCTCCTTCTCCCGGTAGACCTTGCACTTGGCGTTGACGCGCATCACGCCCGAACGGACACGGCAGCCGCAGATGCGGCCCGCCTTGCTCGTCTCGAACACCTGGATGATCTCCGCCTCGCCGAGCGGCGTCTCCTTCGTCACCGGCTGCAGCTTGCCGCGCATCGCCGCCGTCACGTCCTCAAGCAGCTCGTAGATGATCGAGTACAGGCGCACATCCACGCCCTTCTGCTTCGCCAGACGCATCACCTTCGGCATCACGCGCACATGGAAGCCGATGATGATGGCCTGAGAGGCCGCCGCAAGATCCACGTCGTTCTCGCTGATCTCGCCGACGCCGCCCATGATCACGTTCGCCGTGACCTTGTCGCTCTTCAGCTTGCCCAGCGAGTCCGTGATGGCCTCCAGCGTGCCGCGCACGTCCGTCTTCAGCACCAGCTTCAGCTCCGGCTTCTCGGCCTCGCTCTGCTTGCTGAAGAAGTCGTCCAGCGACAGCGTGCGCTCGACGTTCAGGCTCTTCTGGCGCTGCTGCTGGAGCACCTCATCGGCGCGCTCCTTGGCCTCGCGCTCGTTGGCGCAGATGACCACCTTGTCGCCGGCCTCGGGGACGCCGTTCAGGCCCATGATCTTGATGGGCGTCGAGGGCAGCGCCTTCTTGACGTTCTTGTCCTGGGAGTTGATGAGGGCCTTGACCTTGCCGTAGCAGACGCCGCACAGCAGCACGTCGCCCACGTTCAGCGTGCCGTTGCGGACCAGCACGCTCGCCGTCGGGCCGCGCCCCTGCTCCATCTGCGCCTCAATCACCAGCCCCTCGAACGGCGCGTTCTGGTCCGCCGACAGCTCCAGCATCTCCGCCTCCAGCAGAATGCGCTCCAGCAGGTCGTCGATGCCCTGCCCCGTCACGGCGGACACCGGGATGACGGCCACGTCGCCGCCCCACTCCTCGATGTTCACGCCGTGCTGCTGCAGGCCCAGCTTCACCTTGTCCGGATCGGCGCCAGGCTTGTCCATCTTGTTCATGGCGACGACGATGGGGACGCCGGCCGCCTTCGCGTGGTTGATCGCCTCGATGGTCTGGGGCATGACGCCGTCGTCCGCCGCCACGACCAGCACCGCGATGTCCGTGGCGTTGGCGCCGCGGGCGCGCATGGCGGTGAACGCCTCGTGGCCGGGCGTGTCGAGGAAGGTGATGGTCTGGCCATTGTAGTGGGCCACGCTCGCGCCGATGTGCTGCGTGATGCCGCCGGACTCGCCGGCCGTCACGTGCGTCTTGCGGATGTAGTCCTGCAGCGACGTCTTGCCGTGGTCGACATGGCCCATGAAGACGACGACGGGCGGACGCGCGGCCTTGTGCTCAGGGCGCGGCTGCAGCGTCTTGGCGCCCATGCGCGTCTCCGCCGCGCGCGTCTTCTCGCGGCGCTCGCGGACGAACACGCGGCCGCACTTCTCGCAGATGCGCTCGACGATCTCCAGGTCCAGCACCTGGTTGATGCTGGCGAAGATGTTCATGTTGAACAGCATGCCGATGAGCTCGTGCGGCTTGAGCCCCAGGCCGTCGGCCAGGTCGCGCACGGTGATGGGCGTGCGGAGGTGGATCTCCTTGGGGTTCTCGTCCGCGGCGGCGGCCTCCTCGGCCTCGGCGGCGCGGCGCTTCTCGGCCTCCTCCTCGGCGATGAGGCGCTCCAGCTCGGCGTCCTCGTCGGAGGTCTTGGGCTCCTCCTCGGCGGCGGGCTCGTCGTCGTCGGGGAGGGAGATGGTGGTGACGCCGTTCTTGCGGTCGCTGATGACCTTGTCGCGGATCAGGTCGGCCAGATCCGCGTCGATGGTGCTGGAATGACTTTTCACGCTCTCGCCCTCCGCCTCGAGAAGCGTGATGAGCTCCTTGTTCGACAGACCCAGCTCTCGGGCCAATTCATACACTCTCACTCGTTCACTCATGAGTCATTCCTCCTTGGGTGTTGGCCGCGCGCCGCCGGGGCGGCGCACGGCGGTGCCGCTCGGGCACGCTCTATACTGACTGTTGACTTATCGTTTCATAGGTAACCTGCCGGATGGGTCGATGACCAGTTCGTCACTCCTGCCATACGGCGGCGGCCAGGCCGCGCCGGCCACACGCCCCGTCGGGCGGGCCCGGCGCCCCGCGCCGTCCGTCCGTCAGCTGTTCGCCGCCTTGGCCTGAACCGCCTTCGCCTGCTCCTCGTCGAGCCCGGCCAGCGACATCAGGTCAGCCAGCTCCGCGTCACGGACCATCTCCACGCCGGTGAAGCCGCTGCCCACCAGCGCCTCCGCCTGCGCCTCGGTCACCTCCAGAGCCTTCACCAGGCTCTCGATCGCCTGGCGCTTCTGCTCCTCGAACTTCGTCTCGGCCGACTCCTCCTTCGAGGCCGCCGGCACAATGTCCAGCTTCCAGCCCGTCAGGCGGGACGCCAGACGAGCGTTCAGGCCACGCTTGCCGATGGACAGCGACAGCTGGTCCTCGGGCACCTCGATGCGGATGGCGCGGCGCTGCTCGTTCACCTCGACCGACTGCAGCTGCGCCGGCTTCAGCG
>CALZPA010000166.1 GCA_945827525.1 uncultured Lentisphaeria bacterium
GGGCGGCCAGCCCGTCCGGCGAGCCCGGGGTGCCGCCCGCCGGCTGCCGTCCGCCTTGGGCGGCGTTTCAGCTCACTTCGCGGGCGGCTCGATGACATCGAAGCCGGTGAAGGGACGCAGCACCTCGGGGACGACCACCGAGCCGTCGGCGCGCTGGTTGTTCTCCAGGATGGCGCAGACGACGCGGTCGGTCAGACCCGTCGCGGAGATGGTGTGGACGAAGCCGCGGCGATCCTTGTCCTTGAAGCGGATGTTGAGGCGGCGGCTCTGGAATTCGGTGAGGTTCGTGTTGGAGGTGACCTCACGGTAGGCGTTGAAGCCCGGATACCAGGCCTCAATGTCGTACTTCTTGAAGCCGGGAGCGCCCATGTCGCCGACGCAGACGTTCACGACATGATAGGGGATGCCAAGCTGCTGGAGCAGATACTCCTCGTTCGCCAGACACTCCTCATGGCACTTCGGGCTGTCCTCCGGCAGGCAGTAGATGATCTGCTCGACCTTGTGGAACTGGTGGACGCGGAAGATGCCGCGGCTCTCCTTGCCGTAGCTGCCGGCCTCCGTGCGGAAGCACGGCGTGTAGGCCGTGTAGCGGCGCGGCAGCGTGTCCGCCTCCAGCGTCTCGTCCGCATGGTACCCGACCAGCGTCTGCTCGGACGTGCCAATCAGCGCCAGATCCTCGTTCTTCAGCGGATACGTCTGGTCACGGAAGAAGGGCAGATAGCCCGTGCCGTACAGCGTGTGCTCCTTCGCCAGACACGGGGACATGAACAGCGTGAAGCCGCGCTTCACCAGCTCCTGCTGCGCCCAGAAGTACATCGCCTGCGTCAGCTGCGCACCCTTGCCGACCCAGTAGTAGAAGCCGGAGGCCGCGACCTTCGCGCCGCGAGCCGTGTCGATGATGCCCAGAATGTCGCCTATCGCCTGATGGTCGCGGGCCTCGAAGTCGAACTGCGGTTTCTGGCCAACCACGCGCACCTCGACGTTCGCCGTGTCGTCCTCGCCGTCGGGGACGTCATCGGACAGGAAATTCGGCATCCAGCTCATCATCTCGGTGACCTGTGCCTTGCACTCGTCCATCCGCGCCTCGCTCTCGGCCAGCTTGCCCTTCAGCGCCTTCACCTGCTCGCGGGCCTCCGGATTCCGGCCGGCCTCCTTGCTCAGACGGTTGCGCTCCGCGCGCATCTCCTCAACCGTCTTCACCAAGGACAGATACTCCTTGTCCAGCTCCACCAGCCGATCCACATCCACATCGCAGCCGCGACGCTGCGCGTTCTTCTTCACATACTCCGGATTCTCGCGCAATACCTTGATGTCAAACATCGTCTCTTCTTGCCTTCTCTATTACGTTTAGGTTCAGGTTCCTGTCTTGAGGCATAACTCAAAAAAATCGGCTCTGCCCGTTTGCCCACCGGCGTCACTTGCCGCCGGCGGCCTCCTCCTGGGACACGATGGCGAACTTGATCGTCATCTCCGTCACCAGGCGGCTACCCACGTACAGCCGTCCCTCCGCCATGCCATAGCGCCCCTTCACGTCGCTGCGCATGCACATCACCAACTGCTCGCCCGGACGCACCGGCGCATGGAACGTCGCCGCGTCAATCGACATGAAGAACGCCAGCTTGCCCGCGTTCTCGGGACGCGACAGCAGCGCCGCGCAGCCCAACTGCGCCCCGCACTCCACCTGCAGATACCCCGCGAACTCCGACGGCGTCACCGCCATCGCGTATGTGCCGCCGCACGTCACATTCTTCAGCCCCCACACCTCACGGACATCGGCCAGCTCATAGGCCCGATCCACCAGCAGGAACGGATACCGATGCGGCAGACGCCCCATCAGCTCGCTCACCTCCAGATGGCTCCCAGACGAAACCTCCGCCGGCAGCGCCGACACGCCGTCCGCCTCCGCGGACTCCGCGTACCACGCCTCCGCCGGACGCGACGCCACCGTCACCATTCCGCTGCTCGCCAACTGGCCGTCCGCCAGATTCTTCACCGTGTACTCGACCGAGCCGTCCGGCTGCTCCTCGCCGCGCACACACTCCGACTCCAGCCGCATCCCAGGACGAACCGGCACGCGGAACTTCACCCGGCGGACGCCCGTAACCACCGGAACCTCCCCGGAGACACTCTTGCCGCCCGCCTGGAACAGCGCCACCGACGACTGGCACATCAGGCCCACCTGTAGCACTCCAGGCATCACCGGCTGCCCAGGAAAGTGACCCACAAAGTGACACTCGTCCATCGACACCAGCTTCAGTCCCTCCGCACGGCCAGCCTCCGCATCCACATCCAGCCTGTCCAGCATCAGCAGCGGCGGACGAACCCCAAGACGCCGACTGAGCTCCTCACTGTTCAACCGTTCCTTCATACACAGCTCTTCCACATTGTCACTACTACACTATAAAAAACCATTCAGGGGCACCGGACACCAGCGCCCTCTGACCGCCAAACCGGGGAGCGCTCGAAAAGGCTGGTGGCTGCCCAAAGGACAGCGGCC
The DNA here is from genome assembly GCA_945827525.1 of uncultured Lentisphaeria bacterium. Lineage (GTDB taxonomy): Bacteria > Verrucomicrobiota > Lentisphaeria > Oligosphaerales > Oligosphaeraceae > CAAGGB01. The sequence continues at coordinate 2,498 of CALZPA010000166.1, forward strand.
CTCCGCCCGACGGAGGGGCGCGGTGGCCTTTCGAACGCCCACTAAATACTATATATTAAAATATAGCCCCCGACAGCCGAATATCAACGGACACGCCCCACAAAAATTCCCGCCGCCGTCCATGCCCCTTTTCGCCAATGTGGAGCTATATTTATCCCCATGACCGTGACGGCGCCCCGTTCCCGAACCGCCGCCCTCCCCCAACTCCAGCCCCCAACCCACCACCACCATGCTCATCCAGGACTTCTTCACCACCTCCGACGGCAAGACCGCCAAGCTCTACTCCCTCACCAACGCCCACGGCTTCCAGGTCGATGTCACCGACTTCGGCGGCGTCCTCGTCAACCTCTTCACTCCCGACCGCGACGGCAAGCCCACCGATGTCCTCCTCGGCTTCCGGAACCCCGCCGACTTCGAGGCCAACCCGCCCTACTTCGGACAGCTCGTCGGACGACTCGCCAACCGCCTCGCCGGAGCCCGCTTCTCCCTCGACGGCAAGGACTACCAGCTCGAGTGCAACGACGGCGGCAACCGCCCCAACGCCCTCCACGGCGTCCTCTGCTACGGCAGACGCCTCTGGAACGCCACACCCCTCGACGACGCCACCCTCCAGCTCACCCTCGTCTCCCCCGACGGCGACGCCGGCTTCCCCGGAACCGTCTCCGTCACCGTCGTCTACCACGTCACCGACGACAACAGCCTCGACATCCAGTACACCGCCACCACCGACGCACCCACCGTCGTCAACCTCACCAACCACGCCTACTTCAACCTCAACGGACGCTCCTCCGAGCGCTGCGACCACCACACCATCACCTCCACCGCCTACGCCCACACCGAGGTCGACGAGAACCTCATCCCCACCGGACGCATCCTCCCCGTCGACAACTCCCCCTTCGACCTCCGTGCCGGACGCACCTTCGAGGACATCTACAACGACCCCAGGCTCCCCATCGCCTTCGACGACAACTTCATCGTCGCCGACCAGGCCGGCACGCTGCAGCGCAAGGTCTTCACGGTCGCCTCCTCGCAGACCGGCATCACGCTGGAGGTGGACACCGACCAGCCTGGCGTCCAGCTCTACATGGGCTACTGGCTCGACGGCTCCTGCATCGGCAAGGCCGGCAAGCCCTACCGCAGCCTCGCCTCCTTCTGCCTCGAGACCCAGCTCTGGCCCGACGCCCCCAACCACCCCGACTTCCCCTCCGCCCGACTCAACCCCGGCGACACCTACACCCACCACACCATCTACCGCTTCGGCGTCCAGAAGTGACACCTGACACTCAGCCTCGCTGACGCCTCCCTCCGAGCCCCGCCCTGCCCCCCGCAGGACGGGGCTCGTCTCTTTCGCCCAAACGACTCAATCGACGAGAGAAAAAAGCAACGAGAGAAACGAGGGTAACGAGAGTGACGAGAGAAAAGCCGCCGAGCGAAGCGAGGCGGAAAAAAAGCTACGAGAGAAACGAGAGTAACGAGAGAAAAGCCGCCGAGCGGAGCGAGGCAAAAGTGACGAGAGTGACGAGAGCAACGAGAGTGACGAAGAGAAAGGCCGAGCGCAGCGAGACCAAAGCGACGAGAGTGACGAGAGTGACGAAGAAAAAAGGCCGAGCGCAGCGAGGCGGAAAAAAGCAACGAGAGTGACGAGAGTGGCGAGAGTGGCGAGAGAAAAGCCGCCGAGCAAAGCGAGGCGGAAAAAAGCAACGAGAGTGACGAGAGTGACGAGAGAGAGAAAATAAGAAGCGCGCCGCGCCAGCGGCGCAACGAAGCGCAATTTGAAACGCCTCCAGGCTCGTCTATATTATGATGCAACCAAAAAACAGCGAGCAAACAGGAGCCCCGCATGTACATCGACCGACATCTCCGCCAGGCGTTCGAGACCGCCAATGGCTTCTTCCCGGTGCTGCTGCTGACCGGTGCCCGACAGGTCGGCAAGACCACCTTCCTCCGGCACCTGGCCGAGCCTGGACGCCGCTACGTCACGCTCGACGACCTCGAGCTGCGCCTGCTGGCCCAGGATGACCCCAAGGGCTTCCTCGACCGCTTCAGCCCGCCGGTGCTGATTGACGAGATTCAGCATGTGCCCAGCCTGCTGAGCTACATCAAGCAGCGGGTGGACGAGTGCCGCTTCCAGACTCCTGAGCAGGCTCACGGCCTGTACTGGCTGACGGGCTCCCAGCAGTTCGAGCTGATGCGGGGCGTGTCGGAGTCCCTGGCGGGCCGCATCGGCGTCTTCGAGCTGGGCGGACTCTCCCAAAGTGAGCTGGACGGACGCCCGAACGTCCCCTTCACCCCCTGCCGTCCGCTGTCCGAAGGCCGCCGTCCTGGCCTCCAGGCGCTGTTCCGCCGCATCTGGCAAGGCAGCTATCCGGAGGTGATCCAGGCGTCCGGTGAGCTTCGCAGCCTCTTCTATGCCAGCTATGTCACCACCTGCCTGGAGCGCGACATCCGCAGCCTGGCCAACGTCCAGGATCTGGACCGCTTCTATCGCTTCCTGCTCTCCTGCGCCGCCCGGACAGGACAGTTGGTGAACGCCAGCGAGCTGGCGCGCGACGCCGGCATCGGCGTCACCACGGCGCAGAGCTGGCTGACCATCCTGGAGGCGTCCCATCTCATCTACCTGCTCCGCCCCTACACGAGCAGCCTGACCTCACGGCTCGTCAAAGTCCCCAAGCTCTATTTTCTCGACACCGGCCTCTGCGCCCATCTGACACACTGGCCCACCCCCGAGACGCTGGAGGCCGGCGCCATGGCCGGTGCCCTCTTCGAGACCTGGTGCGTCTCCGAAATCGTGAAGACCTACTGGAACGCCGGCCGTCATCCAGACAACCTGTACTTCTACCGGGACCGCGACCAGCGCGAGGTCGACATCCTCATCGAGACCGCCGAGGGGCTTCATCCCCTCGAATGCAAGAAGACCGCCACTCCCAGACCCGAGGACGCCCGGCACTTCCGGCATCTCGACAAGCTCGGGAAGCCCATCCTCAAGGGCGCCATCCTCTGCGCCTGCGACACCCCCGTCCCCCTCCCCAACCAGAACGTCCTCTGCATCCCCGCCTGCAATATCTAAATCTCGACTCAATCGACGATAAAAATAGCAACGAGAGTGACGAGAGTGACGAAGAAAAAAGGCCGAGCGAAGCGAAGCAAAAGCGACGAGAGGAACGAAGAAAAAAAGCCGAGCGCAGCGAGGCAAGAAAAAGGCCGAGCGCAGCGAGGCAAAAGCGACGAGAGGGACGAGAGGGACGAGAGGGACGAGAGAAAAGCCGCCGAGCGAAGCGAGGCGGAAAAAAGCAACGAGAGTGACGAGAGAGAGAAAAAAAGAAGCGCGCCGCGCCAGCGGCGCAAGGAAAGAAGCGCGCCGCGCCAGCGGCGCAAGGAAAGAAGCGCGCCGCGCCAGCGGCGCAAGGAAACAAGCGCGCCGCGCCAGCGGCGCAATGCAGCGGCGGCGCAAAAAAAGCCCCCCCGCGCGTGAGCATGTCCCACGCGGGGGGGGCGCTGTCTATCTGTCAGGGTCGCCCCTGCTCAGGCTGGTTGAGATGATAGATGAAGTAGCCGTGTCCGGGCGTCAGGCGTATCTGGCCGTCGTCAGGCTCGACCAGCCGCCACTGGCCGCCCTGGAAACGCCAGACGGCGTGGGTGTCGTCCAGCGTCGCCTCGGCGGAGGACGGTCCGGTCAGGTTCCAGCCCGCCGTCAGCGGCGATGCCGCCGACGCGTGGGTCTCGCCCGCAGGGAACACCTGCAGCCCCCGCGCCTCCGTTGTGCGCTGGTAGAGCCAGTATGAACGGCCCGACTCCAGCGTCGCCGGACGCACATAGACCTGCTTCTCCAGCGTGAAGAGCGGATGCCCCTGCAGCAGCAGGCTGGAGTAGTCGTCGGGCGCGAACGGCAGATGGACCAGGTTCCAGCCAGGCGTCAGCGCCAGCGTCAGGCGCTCGCCCAGCTCAAAGCTCCAGACGGGACTCGTGCTGGTCACGCCATCGGCCTCCGTCGTCACCTGCCAGTAGTAGGTCGTGTCCGAGGACAGGTCGGCGGGCAGCGGCAGCCGGTGGTCGATCAGCCCCGCGAATTCGGCCACGAGGCGGGCGTCAGCATCCGCGCGGTCCGGCGAACCGGTCCAGATGACGACGCCATAGACGCCGCCCTCGACGGCATCCCAGGTCAGCATGGAGACATCCTGGCTGGCCGACTGGCCGTCCCAGATCCAGTTGAACCAGGCGGGCGAGGTGACGATGGCGGGGTTGTGGTCGAAGACGATGCTGGCCGAGCAGTCGATGCGCCGTCCGGCGGGGGCGTCGTCGCGGACCTTGACGCGGAACGCGACATAGCCCTCGCCGTCATGGTTGGCGTTGTTGGGGGGCAGGAAGCCGGCGGTGGCGGCGGCGGGCCAGTGGCCGCCGACGGCGTTGGCCGGGTCATAGGAGCGCAGATACCAGCGCACCTGTCCGGTGGCCGCGTCGCCGGACGCCTCGCCGCGCACCTGCCAGGGCGTGCCCGTCTGGTTCACGGCGAACTTGCCCTGCGCCTTGCCCTTCAGCGTCTGGACCTGCTGGCTGCCGAACGCCACCGTCCCGAGCTGGAACGTCGACAGGTCCAGCAGGCTGCCGTCGAGCGTCAGGTCGACGCGCACCTCCTGGGCGGACGCCTCGGCGGTGGACTTGTTCTCGAAGTAGACGGTGTAGTCCAGCCATTCGCCCGGACGAACCAGACGCTGCGTCGCCGGGTCGCCGACGCCACGGGGTCCCACCATCTCGTTCGGGTCGCACGACTGGACCGGCCACTGCACGATGTCGTCAAGGGGCTCGAGCTTGCCATGGCACAGGCAGTCGCAGCCATTCACGACGGTGGACAGGACATGGCCACACTCCGGGCAGGTGTTCGTGATGCCTCGGGGAAAGACCTTGCGCGAATAGTGCTGGCCATCATAGAACAGATTGGACGAGTACATCGAGACGACATACCCCACATTGCCCGTGAATGAGCGGGTGAAGCTCTTCTCGAAAACAGACTTCTTTTCCTCTGGTGTACCATCGCCGAAATACCAGCAGTAGCCCTCGCGGCTGCCCCAGGTGCGATTGATGGTCGTCTTGATGTTGGTCAGCCCTAGAATGCTGCTTTCCACAATTTCATCGACCAGCGGGTCATCGATGACATGGAAGGTCACATCATACTGATTGTCGCCAGTCCGGTACTCCTCGGAGCGGTAGTCGAAGGTGGAGCAGGGTCCCATCCACACCCATCGGCGCTCAAACAACTTCTTGGAGTAGTCGAGACTGTAGGCGGTGTAGGAGGCCTTCCATCCCAGCAGGTTCATCTCCACCGCGCCCAGGAGCAGGGAAGCCGTGCCCTTGAGCCCCATGGACAGGCCGGTGTACCGGTTGTTGGCCTGGGCATTGAAGTACACCTGGGCACCAATCTGCATCTCCGCCAGATTGGCCTTGGCCTTCGACAGCGCACGAACACCCAGCCCCAGGGACAGTCTCGGCGTCACCGACACCTGCAGGCCGCCGGCAAGCACCAGCGGATAATCCTTCGTGCTCATGCCGGAGTCCGTCCTGGCATAGATGTCACGGTACTTCCGCGACGAGTCCACGACCATCCCCAGCAGCAGCGACTGCTCAAACGTCCACGACTTGCCATACTCGAGCTTTCCGCTGGGGGAGCAACTGACCTCCAGCTCCAGCGCGGCATTGACCGGCACTCCCGCTGGGAAAAACTGCCATGACTTCAGGTTAAACGTCTTCTTCCAGTCCTTGTCCACATCAAGGAAGACACCCACCGTCACCGTCTCCCGCAGCCCTAGGCGACACTGGAGATCCATGTCAA
>CALZPA010000167.1 GCA_945827525.1 uncultured Lentisphaeria bacterium
GGACATGGTGGTAGCGGTGAGGTTCAGATGGAGGCGAGGAATTCGCGTGAGCGAGCGCGGGGGGTGCTGGCGTTCGGGCGGTTCAGATGGAGGCGATGAATTCGCGTGAGCGAGAGCGGAGTTGCTGGAGTTGCGGCTGGATGGCTTGGTAGTCGATGGGGGTGCGGAGGAGTTCGGCGGCCTTGTCGAGTTCCTGCTGTTGGGCGATGCGGTCTTGGAGTCCGAGCAGGGTGAGGATGTTGGCGATGCGGTCGAAGCGTTTGTTTTTGGTTGAGGGGGTGGCGATGAAGGGGCGCTGGAAGACGAGGGAGAACATGACGGCGTGGAAGCTGTCGGTGACGACGAGTGGTGCGTTTCGGATGGAGGCGAGGTAGTCGGGGATGGAGGTGGCGAAGGGGCGCTGGATGCCTGGCGTGGGGAGTCGGCGCTGTCGGATGGCGATGATGCGCGCGGGCAGGCGGGCCTGTTTGCCGAGATGTGTGAGGAGCCGTCGCTGTGCGGCGGTCTCGTCGAGGAGGATGGCGGTGATGGCGGGCTGGATGTCGCTGGCCTCCGCGAGGAGGACGTCATAGATGTGGGGGGCGGCGGCGAGGACGGGGTCGAGGACATGGATGGCGTCGGGGCGCCCCAGTTGTCGGCAGATGTCAAGTCCGCTTTCCTCGCGGACGCTGATGCGGTCGAAGCGCTTGAGGAGGGTGGCCATGGCGTCCTGGATGTCTGGTGCGAAGGCGCGTTCGGTGCCCTCGCCGAAGCTGGCGGCGTAGGAGCAGGCGCGGATGGAGTCCGGGATGCCGTCGAGGAAGTAGTTTTTCCAGGCGTCTTTGGTGATGTCGGGGTTCCAGACCTGGTCGCTGCCGACGACGATGGTGTCCAGGCCGTCGGTGAGGTCGGCGAGGTGGCTGGACTGGTTGGCGGAGAGTGGCAGATGTCGGTTGAGGAACGTCAGGAAGGCGCGTTGCTGGGCGCGCTTGCGGAATTTGTGCCAGGGTGCGGGGGGGATGTTCAGGAAGGGCGGTACGAGGTCCAGGATGGCGATGTCGGCTCCTGGATTGAGCTGAGCGAGGGTATTCTGGAGGGCGTAGGCCTGGAGGACGGCGCCGAAGTTGAGTGGGCGGTGGAAGGTGAGGATGCCGAGGTGGCGGATGGGGGCGTGGGGTGCGCACGGTTCGCCGGGCTGTCGTCTGGGGCTGGCCTGGGTGGTTTTCTGGTCAGGGGAGGGGGGCGTCGAGGTAGGCATGCTGCTGCGTGGGCTGTCGTGCGTCGTGGGGTCAGGCGGTTGAGGTCATGGTTCTGGTTGGACGCCGACCTGGGAGAGGGTGGGGAGTTGGAAGTGGAGTCGGTTGAGGAGGGCGTCGTCACGGAGGGTGAAGTCACGGTTGGCGAGGGAGGCGAAGCCGGGGTCGTCGTCGATGAGTGCGGCGCGGTCGAAGCCTCGTTCCTGCCATTGGTCGAGGTTGAGGGTGTCGTTGCCGGCGGCGGCGATGGGGGGGAGGGTTGGGTTGTCGGAGGCGTTGAGGAAGAGGCTGTTTTCGGCGAGGAAGGTGGGGAGGGTGAGGTGTCGGAGTGAGCCGGCGCGGAGGAAGGGGGTGCCGTTGGAGATGAAGACGTTGTTGTAGCTGGCGAGGGCGTTGGAGAAGTTCTCGCCGGGGAAGAGGTTGTCGTGTTCCTGGCCTCGTGAGAGTGCGAGGACGGCGTCGCCGCCGAAGGCGAAGACGTTGTAGCGGAGGGTGTTTTCGCGTCCGAAGTGCTGGTGGTAGGCTTCGGAGGAGCAGTCGTGGACGAGGTTGTATTCGACGACGATGTGTGAGGAGCCCTCGTCGGTGTAGATGCCCCAGCCGCCGTAGTAGCGTCTGGTGACGTGGTGGATGAGGTTGCTGTAGACGCGTGTTCCGGGTTGGAGTCCGAGGAGGTAGATGCCTCCCATGTCGGAGAGGACGCCGTTTCCGAGGTGGTGGATATGGTTCCAGCCGATGCGGTTTTCGCGGGTGATGGAGTCGTTGAAGCCCCAGTTCCAGCCGATGGAGATGCCGGAGTAGGAGAGGTCATGGATGTGGTTGTGTTCGACGAGGTTGCCGAAGGCGTGGGTGATGAGGATGCCGACGGCGCTGAGGTAGGTGAGTCCGACGTGGTGGATGTGGTTGTTGAGGACGGAGACGCGGCTGGTGGCGAGGGTGGGGTCGTCGTGGATGGAGGCGCCGCCGATGCGGACGCCGCCGGCGCCGAGGTCATGGAAGTGGTTGTGTTCGATGCGGATGTTGGAGCAGCCGGCGGAGACTTCGAGTCCGTACCAGTCGGCGGCGGTGAAGGTGCAGTGGTCGATGTCGCAGTGTGAGGACTGGTGGAGGAAGAGGATGCCCGGGACTTGGACGGCGGCCTGTGGTGCGGCGGCGAAGGGGAGTGGGGAGTTTTCGTCGAGCCAGGCGTTCTGGGGTGCGAAGTTGGTGAGTTCGAGGTCGTGGAAGTCGTAGCGTCGGGTGCAGCGTGGTCGGTAGGCGCCGGCGTGGCGGAAGGTGAGGTTGCTGAGGGTGAGGAAGCGGGCGTTGAGGAGTCGGACGAGGGGGCCGAGGAGAGGGGCGGTGGCGTGTGGGGCGTCGGCGTCGGCGGGGGGGATGATGGTGACGGTGCTGTCCTGGCAGTCGTAGTAGAATTCGCCGGGTTCGAGGAGGGCTTCGCGGACGTTCTCGAAGCGGTATTCGGTGTCGTGCTGGTCGATGAGGAAGGTGGAGCGATGGGTGGAGCGGACGGTATCGGTCTGTGGGTCGAAGTCGGCGACGGGGAGGTGTTCCTCGATCCACTTGTGGATGAGGAGCGTCTCGATGCCGGTGGGGTTGTGCCAGTCGGGGTTGAAGGAGCCGTGTTCGGCGAGGAAGGTCTGTTTGCCGCTGAAGAGTCCGGCGCCGTCGGGCTTGGTGTCGCGGACGCGATGGAAGGCGCCGGCCTTGGGGAAGGCGGCGCGTGTCAGTGTCTTGCCGTCGCAGTAGAGCTGGAGGACGGGGATGGGGACGTGGGTGCGGTAGGCGTTGCGGCCGTTGACGGAGACGGGTTCCCAGTCGTTGAGTTCGAGTCCGCCGTCGAGGATGGCGGTTTCGCCGTCGGCGCCGTGGATGGCGAGGGGGAAGGTGGTGGTGAGGTCGAGGGTCTGGGTGAGGCGGTAGGTGCCCTGGTGGAGGACGATTTCGGCGGGGAGTCGGAGGAGTCCCTGTGCGTCGAGCCGTTCGAGTCTGCGGATGGCGGCGGGGATGGAGAGCATGGGCTGCTCATGGGAGCCGCTGGCGGAGTCGTTGCCGCAGGGAGCGAGGTGGAGGACGGTATGGGCGTGGGTTGGCATCTGCGGGCTCCTGTCGGGGTGTGGGTGGTCCGTTCAGTATAGGAATTTGCGCTGAAAGGAGTTGGGGAGGTGTTCGGCGAGGAGGTGTGAGGTGTCGTCGATGCAGAGTGCGCGAGGTGCGGTGTAGCCGTCGTCGGAGTTTTCGAACTGGAAGACGGAGACGCCGGTGTGGGTGATGGCGAAGCTGGCCCAGAAGAGGTGTGGTGGGATGGCGAGGAGGAAGGGGAACCAGTGCATGGAGAAGCCCTCGTGGCAGAAGAGGGCGATGCGCTCGTCGTTGGGGCGGAGGATGCGGTAGACGCCGTCCTCTCGCTGGTAGCCGTGTCGTTGGAGGAAGTCGTCGGAGCCTTTGATGAGGTACTGGTAGGCCTGTTTGAGGTTGAGGTCGGCGTAGCAGTCGCACTGGTCGAAGTGCTGGTCGTCGAGTTTGCGGTTTTGGGGCGAGCGTAGTTTGGTGTTGGGTTGCCAGAACGTCCAGTTCTGCCTGCCGTTGTAGGTCTGGGTGAAGTTCTGCCAGGCGTGCGACTCGCTGGTCCAGTCCTCGATGGTGGGCTGGAGTCGGAGGAGCTCGCAGAGTGGCTGTGCGGTCTGCTGGGCGCGGACGAGTGGTGAGGTGTAGACGCGTGAGATGCCGACCTGGGCGAGTCGTCGTCCGACGGCCTCGGCCTGTCGCTGGCCGAGTGGGGTGAGTGAGTCGGGGTTGTAGCAGGGGTCGCCGTGGCGGATGACGTAGAGCAGCATGGTGGGTGGGAGTGTGGTGGGTGGGTGGGGGCTATTCCTTGACGGCGCCGGCGGTGAGGCCTCGGATGATGTGTCGTTGGGCGCAGGCGTAGACGATGAGCAGCGGGGCGACGGAGATGACGAGAGCGGCGCAGATGACGGGGATGTCGAGGCTGCCCTGTTCGCCCTTGAAGTGGTGGAGGGCGATGGGGAGGGTGGGGCGGCGCGAGTCAGCGAGGGTGAGGGCGAACGCGAATTCGTTCCAGCAGGTGAGGAAGTTGAAGATGACGAGGGTGGCGAGGGCGGGTTTGGCGAGGGGGATGGCGACGTGCCGGAAGATGAGCCAGGGGGTGCAGCCGTCGATTTGGGCGGCGTCGAGGAGGTCGGCGGGGATGGCGTCGAAGGCGTTGCGGAGGATGAGGACGGAGACGGGGATGGCGAACGCGACGTAGGGGCCGACGAGGGCCCATGGTGAGCCCTTGAGGTTGAGGAGCTGCGGCCCGAGCAGCAGATTCAGGGGAATCAGGGTGACGTGGACGGGTATCATCATGCCGAGCATGAAGGTCAGGAACAGGAGATTGCTGCCGCGGAACTTCAGGCGTGAGAGGGCGAAGGCGGCGAGGGCGGCGAGCATGACGGCGGCGGTGACGGCGGCGATGCAGAGCGTCAGGCTGTTGAGGTAGGCGTTGGCGAAGCCGGGGCGCGCCTGGAGGGCGCGGTGCAGGGCGGGATGGCGCTGTGCCGCGAGGAGGGCGCCGCCGAGGGCGAGGAGGAAGGGCAGGTGCCAGAGTCGCAGCCGGAACTGGACGAGGTCGGCCATCCAGAGGAAGGCGGCGGCGGCCAGGGGGAACGCCGCCAGGAGCAGCGTGAGATTGGCGGAGGCCGAGCCGAAGCCGCCGGCTGCCAGGACGTCGCCGTAGCTGCGGAGCTGCCAGGAGGAGGGCCAGGCGAAGGGATGCTCCAGGACGTCGGCGTCGGTGCGGAGGGAGGCCAGCGTCATCCAGAGCAGCGGATAGGCCGAGAGGAGCAGGCAGAGGAGCAGGAGGAGGTGTCGCAGCAGGCGTTGCATGGGGGAAAATCAGTCGCGTGACTGGCGGAGGCGCCAGCGCTGGAGTGGGATGACGATGGCGAGTGCGGCGAGGAAGAGGAGGACGGCGGCTGCCGAGCCTTGTCCGAAGCGTCCCTGTCCCTGTTCGAAGGCGAGTCGGTAGATGTAGGTGGCGATGACCTCGCGGTCGGTCTCGGCCATGGCGCCTCCCATCAGGTAGATGAGGTCGAAGTACTTGAGCGAGCCGATGATGGAGAGGGTGGCGGAGACGGCGATGGTCGGGCGGAGCGAGGGGAGGATGACGTGTCGGGCGATCTGCAGTTCGCTGGCGCCGTCGAGGCGCGCGGCCTCGAAGTGGTCTTGGGGGATGGCGGCGATGCCGGCCATGAAGAGGACGAGATGGAAGCCGACGTATTGCCAGCAGATGGTGACGAAGATGGCGGCCAGGGAGGGTGACGGCAGCCAGATGGAGGAGGACGTGGCGGACAGCCAGTGGATGACGGCGGTTTGTCCCTGTCCCGGCAGCAGCCGTTGGCAGAGCCTGGTGGCCAGTCCGTCAACGGGGGCGTAGAGGTAGAGCCAGAGGAGGGCGATGGCGATGGTGGGCATGACCATCGGGGCGAAGAAGGCTGTCCGGAAGAGGCCGCGGCAGCGCGTGGGGTAGCTCAGCAGGATGGCGAGTGCGGCGGCGATGGGCAACTGGATGGCCAGCGAGGCGACGAGGATGACGAGGTTGTTGAGGGCGGCGCGCCAGAACACGATGTCGGTGAGGACGCGCCGGTAGTTGTCGAGTCCTGCGGGGATGGGTCTGGGACCCTGAGTCCAGTTGAGGAGGCTCATGGCGAGTGAGCCGAGGATGGGGGCCAGGGCGAAGCAGACGAAGACGGCGGTGGCTGGCAGCAGGAAGAGCAGGAGTGTGGCCTTGCTGGGCTTCATGCGTGGGGGCGGAGGCTAGGGACGGGTGCGGCGGATGGTGAAGAGGTGCGTCTCGTGGGGATGCGCCTGGAGGGTGTCCCAGGCGGCGAGGGCGCCGGCGATGGTGGTGGCGTTGCCGTCAGCGACGCGGAGGATCCGGGAGAAGGAGCGGGTCTGTCCGGGGGCGAGGTTGCCGATGTAGAACAGCTTGGTGTCGAGCCAGGGCTCGCGTGAGAAGGAGCAGAGGATGACGTTTCCGGCGGTGGCGTTGCCGGTGTTGGTGACGTCGGCGCGGAGGGTGATGAGGTCTCCGGGTGCGGCGGTCTCGGGGAGGCTGCAGGAGATGCTGAGGGAGGTTCGTCCGGGGCGTCCGGTGGACGAGAAGTCGAGGTCGAGTGCCTCGAGGATGTCGAGGGTGGCCTTGGGGTCGCGCTGGCGGTAGGCGGGCGTCTCCTGCTGGGCGGGTCGGAGGATGAGTCGGGTGAAGGTGAAGACGCGAGTGCCGTGGACGGGATGGCTGATGGCGACCTCGGCGACGTTGGTGTTGAGGTCGTCGAGGAGGGCGAAGAGCGTCTGCGAGGCGTCGGGGACGCAGCCCTGCTCGTCGGTGGTGAGTCGGAGGCCGTTGATGTTGAAGGTCTCGTTGGGGAAGGGGCCGCCGAAGAGGGTTTCGGTGCGTGTGGTGGGGTTTGCGCGGATGAATTCGTTGGGGATGACGATGGGGGCGGAGGTGTCCTGGAGGAAGGGTTCGTCGGCGTCGCGGCGTTCGCGGATGGGTTCCAGGACGGTCTCGTAGACGTTGATCTGGTGGAAGGTGCGGTTGATGAGCCGATAGATCTTGAAGAAGGGGACGGGGGTGTTGGGGCGCTGCTCGAGCACGACGTCGAAGGAGGTGGTGTCCTCGTGGCGGACGGTCTCGGTCTTGATGAGCCGTCCGCGGCGCTTGACGTTCTGCGCGTGGGCGGCGCTGTGGGTTGCGGCGAGGAGGAGGACGGCGAGCAGGAGGGGGAGTGCCGCCGCGTGGCGTAGGGCGCGATGGAGCTGTCGAGGCTGTTTCATGGCAGTCAGTGCGGCGTCGGTATGAGCCGTTGGGGGTGGGGTGGAGGAGGGGGGCTAGGGCTGTGGCGTGTCAGCGGGGGTGGCGGCGCGGTGCTGGGCTTCGAGTCGGAGGAGCTGGAGTCGGGTTCCGGCGGCGGCGGGAAGAGCGAGTCGGGTGGCGATGTCCGGAGAGGAAGCGTTGGGGAGTTCGCGGGTGAGGGTGTCCTTTCCGAGTCGTCCATCGGGGTCCCAGACGAGCGCGAAGGTCATTTTGAAGCGTGCGGCGGCACGGCTTTGGGCGGGGGTGAGCTTGAGTTTGGTGACGTGTTCGGTGGCGCCGGCTCCGCGTTGGGCGCGTCGGGTGAGCGCGAGGCTGCTTTTCATGGAGAATTCGTCTCCGCTCCAGGCGGCGGGGGCCTTTGGCCAGTCGAGCGGCGGGAGGAGTTCGAGCTGCGCCTGGGTGGGGAGGATGAGCGACAGCCGTTCGCTGGCGCTGAGCTTGAGGGCGAGGGTCTTGGCCTGTCCCTGGGTCAGGCAGGCGTAGGGGAGGTTCGGGAGGGCGCTTGGCAGGCCGAGCGAGGCGGCCAGGGCGGCGGGAACGGGTTCGGACAGGTAGAAGGAGCCTCTGGGGGTGTTCATCAGCTCCAGGCGGAGGCCGCAGGCCAGCGTCATGGTGGGCTGTGGCGGCATCTGCTGGACGTAGCTGCTCAGGCCGTTGCGGTAGCGCGTGAGGAGAGTGGCGGTGGCGGTGAGGCGGTTGGAGATTTCGGTGAGGGAGAGCTGGCACTGGCGGTACGCCTGGTGTTCGGGGGGCGAGAGCTGCCGGGAGAAGGCGGCGCGGATGCTTTCGGCGAGGCTGGCGAGTCGTCCCTGCGCGTCCTGGCAGCGCTGGCGGTGCGCGTCGAGGGCATCGCCGAAGGAGAACGCCTTGAGGATGGCCTCGTCGTTGGCGGGGGTGCGGACGAGGAGGTCGATGCTGCCGGTGAGCTGACGGACTTGTCTGAGAAGCTCGTCCTTGCTGGCGCTTTCGAACTGGAGGTCACGCTTGACGCTGGTGAGCGAGGCGTCTGCGGACGGCGGCTGCAGCGGCGTCTGGGCGTTGGCGAGGAGTCCTGACGCGGCCAGCGCCAGGGACAGGAGGGTTCGCTTGACGATGGAGGTGCGCATGGTTGGGGTGGGGGCTTGGAAGGGTGGGCGGGTGGCGGGCACGAGCATGCCGCGCGTCGCGTTTAGCCAACGGTGGCGGGGATTTCCGTCA
>CALZPA010000168.1 GCA_945827525.1 uncultured Lentisphaeria bacterium
TCCCGGATCTGGATGCCCGATTGCCCGCCGTTCGTCCTGATGGTCAGCCGCCACTCCCGCCGCTCACGGTCGGGGACGCCGGTCACCTCCAGGTCCGGGAACGCCTTCGGGCTGACGGACTCCCTGGAGAAGTAGCGCCATCCCTTGGCCAGGTCCTGGCACCAGTATGCCTCACCGTCCCCGGCCTTGAGACTAATGCTGAATGACTTCTTGAGCAGATAGGTTCCCGGCGCCTGCCTCTTCCTCAGACGATAGACCAGGGGGTTGCTCCGGGAGGAGCTGGAACGCCCGACGCAGGAACGATTGCCGTCGGACGCCCTGCGGAACTCGTATCCATGCTTCACGACATCGTTGATGAACAGGTACGTTGCACTACCAGTCGAAATCACGAAGAAGCCATCGGAATCTGAGGCAGTTCTCCCCTTCCTGAAGACAGGTGCCAACAGCCCATACCGCTCTGTCTCGTACAGGATGGTGGCGCCTCCGATGGGGCTGCCGTATTGGTCGAGCAGGTACCCGTACAGATGGATGGGACGCTCCCCCGCCCGCATGGCCAGCGAGTAGGCGCCATGGTATATCACCACGCATCCGGGGGACAGCAGAAGGAGCGCCAGGCAGGCGAAGAGTCGAAGCCCCTGTGTCATGCAGCAGTTTCTCCTGAACGGAACGGTTGGAACCTTGTCCGGAGCCCCGCCGGATGCGGACGGGTGCATCGGACATGAGGGACGCGAGCCTGTCAGGGGCGAGAAAAATGCCTTTCTCATGTCGTTCCTCCTTCACGGTTCATTCTGTGCCATGCACATCTCGAGAATGCAGCGAGGAAAATTGGAGTGGAGCAGCAGAAGCCATGGGCGCGGGCTAGCAGAGCCAGGATTAATGTAGACTGTCCAGCCTGATTTGCCAGCTCCAGTTCCTTCCCGCGGTGACTTTTGGAGTTTGTTGAAATTCCGTCCAGCCACGATACGTTATGATGGTGTTTTGGCGTCTGCGTTCGCCTTCCGCCCTGAAACCAACCACCCGAAGACAGGTCCGCGCACCATGAGACAAAACCGGAAACTCGCCCTGCTGTCGTTCGCCGTTTCGCTGTTCCTGCACGCCGGGCCACTCTACCGGCAGGACTTCAATGTCCCGCCCCAGGACTGGCATCCCTCGCGTCCGGACACCTGCCGTCTGGAGACGCTTCCCGACGGCAACGGCGTCGCCGCCGTCACCGGCAACGGTCAGGACGCCTCGTACTGGCTGTCCGACATCCTCCCGCTCACGCCGGGTCAGACCTACCGCTTCTCGCTCCGGCTGCGTGGGCGGAACGCCTCCGGCGGCACCGCGACCACCGGCCCCGTGTTCGCCAACCTCGACGCCGGCGCCGCCCCGGACGACTGGACACGCGTGTCCGGTGTCTTCGCCGTCCCCCACCTCAGCCCCGACGCCTTCCGGCTGCGGGTCGGCCACTGGCACGGCAAGGGCGACTTCCTGTTCGACGACCTCACGGTCACCCCCGTCCAGCCCCTCTACGTCACCGAGCAGGGACTCACGCTCGGCGAGGGCGAGAAGCTCCATATGAACGACTATGTCTTCAACGCCCCCTTCGGCGGCCAGGGACGCAACCACGCCAGACCGCTGCACCTCGCCAAGTCCGGCTACAACTCCACCCGCTGGACGTTCGGCGCCGGCTCCGAGGTCATCTACCGCCACCACCTCAACGGCAGGCGGCAGCTCGCCGCACGGCTCGAGGCCATCGTCAACTACCACGTCGGCGGACGGCTCGAGGCCCACGCCAGCGCAGACGGCCAGACCTGGCTCCCGCTCGCCTCCATCGACCACACCGGACAGCTCGCCGCCGACATCCCCAAGCAGCTTCTCCCCGCCGACGCCATCCTCATCCGGCTCCGCTCCGCGAACGCCGCCGGCGACGTCCGCGCACAGGACTCCGACCCCGGCTCCTTCCAGGTCAACCGCTACACCTACTCGGCCACTGTCGACGGTCCCCCCGTCTCCCTCCAGGGCAGCACCACCTACATCAGCGTCATGAACGCCGATCCGTCCCTGGCCGTCACCGTCCGCGCCGTCGGCGACGGCCTCCCCGGCCAGCCTGCCCACCTTGACCTCGCCGTCACCAACCGCTCCGACCGCCCCAGGACGCTGCGCCCCGCCACCGATGTCCGCCTGCAGGGGCCTGTGCCGGACGTCGTCACTCCGGGCGCCGGCCAGACGGAGAGAAGCGCCATCACCGTGGCTCCGGGAGCCACGGTGAGCGTGCGCCTGCCCTACGCCATTCCCGCCGTCGGCACCTGGGACGTCACGGCGACCCTGGCTCCGGAATGCGCCGTCGCCTTCACCGTCCATGTGCCCGCCTACTTTGACGCCTCCTACGGCGAGCTGCTCCAGACCGACGCCGCGGCCGCGGTCTGGAGCGCCTCCTCCGGCTGGAAGATACATCCTCGGCGGGCGCTGCCGACGCGCCGGGGCACGTCTCTTTCCCTGTCGCTGGCCGCCAACGAGGCGGAGGCCGTCCAGCTTGTCATCGCCCCCCGGAAGCGGCTCACCGGCCTGACGCTGACCTGCTCCGAGCTGCGCGACGGCGACGGGCACACCATCCCCGCCAGCCAGGCCGACATCCTGCGCGTCCACTACCATGACGTCCAGGTCAAGACGGACCGGACGGGCGTCCTCGGCCTCTGGCCGGACGCGCTTCCGCCGCTCGACGGCCCGCTCACGCTGGAGCCCAACCGCCAGCATCCCTTCTGGCTGCGCCTCACCGCGCCCAAGGGGACACCGCCAGGACTCTACCGCGGCACCGTCACCGCCACCGCCCAAGGCTGGAGCGCCGCCATCCCCGTCGAGTGCCGCGTCTATGGGTTCGAGCTGCCTGACCGCATGACCTGCCAGACCGCGTTCGGCTTCTCGTCCGCCCAGGTCTGGCGCTACCACCGCGTCCAGGACCCGCAGCAGCGCCGACAGCTGCTCCACACCTACTTCACCAACTTCGCCCGACACCACATCAGCCCCTACAACCCCGCCCCGCTCGACCCGATCAAGGTCTCCCTCGAACGCCCCAACCAGGACATCATCCCCCTCATCGGCGGCATCCGGGACACCAGCGAGGCCTTCGCCGGCAAGGCCTCGCTCCTCCTCACCGACGCCTCCACCACCGGCAACGTCGAGGCCAAGGCCGCCAAACCCATCGACTACCCGCCGCAGGGCGTCACCCTCTCCCTGCGCTACCGCACCTCCCGCCCCGGCCACACCTTCCTCGTCACCCTGCTCCACTTCGACCGCAGCGGCAACTGGATGAGCGGCCGCAACCGTGACCTCAGGCTCACCGGCGACGGCTCCTGGCAACACCTCGAGCAGTCCTTCCCGCACGGCCCCAAGGACGCCAAGTCCTTCCAGCTCGTCCTCCGTCCCGCGCTCTGGGCCGACGACGGCTCCACCACCGGCGACGTCCGCTTCGATGACGTCCGCGTCACCGAGACCGCCACCGGCAAGCTCCTTCTCCACGACGACGGCGAACCCGCCGACACCGACCAGCTCTCCATCCGCCTGGACACCCAGGCCTGGGACGCCGCCATGGCCCGCGCCCTCGGCACCTACCACTTCAACAGCTTCAGCCTCCCCGTCCTCGGCCTCGGCGGCGGCACCTTCCACAACCGCCATGAGCCCTCCTTCTTCGGCCTTCCCGGCGGCTCGCCCGACTACGAGCGCCTCCATGCACGCTATCTGCGCCAGCTTGAGAGCCACCTCGAGCGCCAAGGTCTCCTCGACCTCGCCTACGTCTACTGGTTCGACGAGCCAGAACCCAAGGACTACGCCTTCGTCATGAACGGCTTCCGCACCTTGAAGCGCGGCGCCCCGCGCATCAGGCGCATGCTCACCGAACAGGTCGAGCCCGCCCTCATCGGCGGCCCCAACCTCTGGTGCCCCATCTCCTCAGAGCTCGACCCCGCCACCGTCAGCCCGCGCCGGAACGCCGGCGACGACTTCTGGTGGTACGTCTGCACTGGCCCCAAGGCACCCTATGCCACCCTCTTCATCGACCACCCCGGAACGGAAATGCGCGTCTGGCTCTGGCAGACCTGGCAGTACGGCATCAGCGGCATCCTCGTCTGGGAGACCAACTACTGGTCCAGCCCCTGCGCCTACCCTGACTCCCTCCAGAACCCCTACCGCGACCCCATGTCCTGGGCCACCGGCTACGGACTCCCCAAAGGCAGCAAGTCCGCCTGGGGCAACGGCGACGGACGCTTCATCTACCCGCCGCTCGCCGCCGCCGACGCCAACTCCGACCAGCCCGTCCTCGACGGCCCCGTCGACTCCCTACGCTGGGAGATGCTACGCGACGGCATCGAGGACTACGAGTACCTCGCCATCCTCAAGCGGCTCCTCGACGAGCGCCGGGACTCCCTCCCCGCCGACACCACCGCCCGTCTCCGCGACCTCCTCACCGTCCCCGCCGACATCTCCTCCTCCCGCACCGCCTTCACCACCGACCCAGCCCCCATCGAACGCCGCCGCGACCAGCTCGCCAAGGCCATCGAAAGCCTCCTCAACCACAGACCCTGACACATACCCTCATGCCCAGCCAGCCCATCCCCAGCCGCCCCAGACGCCGTGACCGCGAAATCACCGACTTTGCCGTCATCGCCGACATCCTCCGAGGCAACCACACCGCCGCCGTCTCGCTCGTCGACGGCGACCGTCCCTACGGCGTCATGCTCAACTACGCGCCCGTCATCCGCGACGACGACCACACCATCCGGCTCATCTTCCACTGCGCCACCGCCGGACGCAAGCTCGACTGCATCCGCCGCAACCCCGCCGCCTCCATCTTCGTCAACGACGCCCGCGCCGAGCGCATCGACCTCCAGGGCGACCGCCCCTCCGGAAACTCCACCACCCGCTACCGCTCCGTCATCCTCCAGGGAAGCATCCGGCTCGCCGACGACCTCGCCGAGCGCCGACGCCTCGCCGAGACCTTCCTCCGCCACTACGCACCCGCCGACGTGCCCGTTGACCTGCCTCCGGACGCCGCGCTCGCCGCCACGCAGTTCCTCGTCTTCACCGCCGAGGCCGTCTCCGGCAAGCAGAACCTGCCCTGACGCCAGGCAATTCCCGCGCCAGACACTATATTGACGAAACCGCACCGTGGAAGGGCCCCGGGCCTTCCCGCCGGATGCCCCCTTCCCGTCCACCTCCCTCCTCCTGCCCCATGCACCTCCGCACCCTCCTGCCCGCACTCGCCACCCTTCTGCTGGCGACGCTCAGCCTCGCGCAGACACCTGCCCAGCCCCTCGACGCCAGCCTCGACGACTGGGAGGGGAACCCCCTGCCCTGGCTGCCCAGCAAGCAGACCCTCACCGCACTCCCCGCACAAGGCAAGAGCCCCCTGACCAGCCTGCTCGTCCATCGCCATGCCGCCCCCCAGCAGGAGCTCCTCCTCACCGCCACCCTCACCTTCAGCGACCCTGGCCAGGATGTCCCCAAGGGCGACGCCGGCATCGCCTTCGGACCGGACGAGCGCACCCGCTGCCAGCTCCTCCTCACCCAGAATGACGATGGCTCCTCACGCGCCGTCGCCCTCATCTTCAGCCAGGACGACGACAGCGCGACGCCCGTCCCACGCCCCACGCCGCTCTCCCACTACCTCTCCCCGCAGCCCTGGAAGGACGGCGTTCCCTACCGACTCTCGCTCCGCCAGCGCGGCAACCTCCTCATCGCCTCCGTCCTCGCACCCGACGGCATGCTCGTCTTCCGCAGCGTCCTCCGCCACGACAGTCCGCAGCCACCGCCACGCCTGCGCCCCATGCTCGTCACCGCCAACGCCTCCTGCCACTTCTCCGAGCTCAGCGCAACCCCCTACGTCCACGACGAGACACCCTATGAGCCGCCCGCCACGCCGACGCCCGCCGTCCCGCCCGTCATCCTGGCCAGACCCTCGACAGACGACGAGCCGCCCGCACCCCCCACCGGCTTCTTCCGCCTCGACCAGGACAGCCAGCGGCGTTTCTGGCTCCGCGACCCTGACGGCAGACGCTTCGTCGCCTGCGGCATGGCCTCCGTCTACCACAACGCCTTCCCCCGGCCCGCACAGCTCCCCGACAACCCCAGCCAGCGCCTCCAGTGGGAGTCGGAGACCCTCCGCCGGCTCGCCGACCTCGGCTTCAACACGCTCGCCTACTGCGACTCCTCCCTCCTCCGCCGCGGCATCCCCCACCTCACCTGCCTGGAGCTCAGCCTCCCCTTCATCGCCGTAGACGACGACCACTCGCTTGTCAGCGCCCAGCACCGCGCCAAGGGCACCTACCTCGCCAACGTCTTCCATCCCGCCTTCCGACACTGGGTGCGCTACGCCGTCCGGAAGCGCGCCCACACGTTCGATCCCTGGACCATCGGACTCCTTCCCGACCTCATCATCCACTGGAACGGCAGCCGGCTCTGGAACGACAGACTCCTCGATGACGTTCTCCAGCTCCCGTCCGGCCACTCCGCCAAGGCCGCACTCCGGGACTTCCTCGAGGAGGCCTGCGAGGGACAGCTCGACCGCTTCAACCGCGAATGGAACCAGCGACTCGACTCCTTCAACGACATCCTCAGCATCTCCCAGCTCCCCGACAACACCAACCGCCAGCGGCAGCGCCGCGCCGAATTCGGCGCACTCGTCGCCCGGCTCTACCTCACCGCCGTCTCCGAGGCCGTCCGCGCGACGGCGCCCCATCTTCTCCTTGTCTGCCCCATCCGCATCCCCGAGGACCTCAACCCCATGCGTCTCGCCCTCATCCGCGAACACGCCGACCTCCTCATCGTCAAGCTCCACCCCAAGGCCGACCTCCAGACCCAGACCATCCGCATCGCCGACTCCAATGGCAAGCTGCCGCTCCTCACCGACGCCCTCGAGCAACTGCGCGAACAGGCCGACATGCCCATCATCCTCTGGCTCTGGACCTTCGCCGCCATGGACGTCAACCTCCCCAACACCAAAGGCTGGATGCAGTGCCTCAAGAACCAGGCCGAACGCGCCCAGGCCACCGAACTCTTCCTCAAGACCGCACTCGCCTTCCCCACCGTCGTCGGACACTGCCACGCCAGTTGGACGGACGGACTCCAGCAGGGCTTCCCGCCCATGTTCTACACCCACGCCAACGTCGGACTCACCAACAAGAACGACGAACTCTACCAGGAACTCGCCGACGCCTTCGCACGGCTCCAGGCCAATCCACTGAAGCTCCGCCTCGCGCCGCCGCCAACTCCCGCCACCGCCTCGCCACGCGACACTGCCCCGCCACCACTCCCCGACCTCTACCGCGACTACCTCCTGACGACGCCAGCCCCTGACGCCACCCCCAACCCCGCCTTCGCCATCTCCCAGGAGACACCCGCCACCTTCACCGTCTCCAACGGGCACCTCACCCTCCAGGCCCTCCCCGACACCCCAGGCGTCATCATCCGCGACGCCGGCGGACGACAGCTCTCCACCTTCATCCCACAGCTCCAGTTCACCTGCCTGCAGGGCTACGACGACTTGCGCGAAATCACCCGACTCACCCGCGCCGACATCCGCGCCGACCAGAACAGGATCACCGTCGACCTCACCGGCGAATTCATCCCCGACCCCGACTCCGGACGACTCCCCTTCGTCACCACCACCCGGCTCGTCCTTCCCGCCGACGCCAACTGGCTCCTCATGCAGATGCGCGCCTTCTCCAACCCCTCCCCAGACCGCCGACTCGAGGTCAAGGCCGCCTTCCTCCGACTCTACCCCGACTTCGACGGCAAGCGTGAGGGCCTCCACGACTACCTCGACGCCATCCCCAACGCTCTCCTCGACGAATTCGCCATAGGCGGCTACACCTCGCCAGACCGCAAGCGCTTCATCGGCGCCGCCACACGCAAGCTCCCCAATGTCTCCATCATACACACTCGGCACAAGGTGCGAGGCGACTACTTCCCCGACCACATCTGGACTCCACTCTCCAAGGCCTCCATCTTCATCAAGCCCGGCGAGGCCTTCACCTTCCCCGACTATCCCTTCTTCTTCCTTGTCACCGGCGGCGACGGCGACTTCTTCACCATGCAGAGCAAACTCTTCCGCTTCTGGCACTAACTCTCGCATCCCCAAAAGGATGAATCCACAAAAAGAATGAGTCTCTTCGCGGAGGAAGCCTAACTCTGTTGTCCACAAAAGACACAAAAGACACACAACAAAGACAACGAGAGAGACGAGAGAAAAAAACGCCGAGCGAGGCGAGGCGGAAAGAAAGCCGCGAAGCGGC